>JBJSWT010000138.1:0-11209 GCA_046086025.1 Actinomycetes bacterium
GAAAATCTAACTCAATTTTTAATTGATTTGCTGCATCCTTAACAAAAGGAATATCTAAATCAGGATCAGGGTCTTTTGGGTCATCATCGCCGACCACATACGCGATTCTCATTAGCTAAGTAGTGGATCAATACCGATGAGTAGAAATAACAAAGCCAAATAGGTTATTGAGTAATTGAATAATTTCATTGGTAATAAATCTGATGAATTAGTTAGAATTCTATTTCGAAGATTAATAGCTTCTTTTATGAACAATGTATTTAAGACTATAGAACCAATCCAATAATAAATTGATAAATCGACAGTTAAGGGAAGAATCCAAGTTGTGATAGCCATAATGAATGAGTAAATAATTATTTGGTTGGCAACTTTTATGTTCTCACTTACTACCGGAAGCATAGGTATACCTGCTGTTGCATAATCATTTTTGTATTGCATTGACAAAGGCCAATAGTGTGGTGGAGTCCACCAAAAAACAATCAGGAACAACACAATTGGTGCAAGATCAATGGAGTTGGTTACTGCAGCCCAACCAATTAAAACAGGAAAACAACCCGCTGCTCCACCCCAAACAATGTTTGATGATGTTCTTCTTTTTAATAACAACGTGTAAATGCAAACATAAAAAACAATTGCCGAAGCTGCCAAAATTGCCGATAAAGTATTGACACTACTTTGAAGCCAAATTACAGACAATAAAGAAAGAGAAATTCCTAATGCAACTGCTCCCCTGACAGAAACTTTTCCTGTCACTAATGGTCGATGAGCAGTTCTTGTCATGAGTGCGTCAATATCTCGATCCACAACATTGTTAAGGGCATTTGCTCCGCCAGCAGCCAATGCACCACCAATGAAAGTATTCAATACAAGCATCCAATTTGGCCATCCCCCAGATGCTAAAAACATTGTTGGAATTGTTGTGACAAGTAAAAGTTCAATAATTCTAGGTTTGGTTAGAGCTACATAATTTTTAATAACTTGCAAAAAGGATTCTTTATCTGTAACGCTTGATTTATTTTGGGTAAACAAGTCTTTAGATGCCATGACCTAACTTACGTTACCTGAATAGTTATTTCGGTGAGTTTGTTGGATAGTGTGATTACTGACTCATTAGGCTATTCACTAGAGCGCAATCGAATAAAAGGACTTCAAATTTTGAATTGGACTGAGTTAGATACAAAGTCTGCAAATACCGCAAGAGTCTTAGCAATGGATGCGGTAGAAAATGCTGGTCATGGCCATCCTGGAACCGCTATGGCTTTAGCACCGGTTGCCCATTTGTTATTTCAAAAAGTAATGAATCATTCCCCTAAAAATTCTGATTGGTTTGCTAGAGATCGTTTTATTCTTTCTTGTGGACATGCCAGTATGTTGCTCTATTCTCAACTTTATTTAACAGGTTATGGATTAGAAATTGAAGATCTAAAAAACTTTAGAAAACATAACAGCCTAACTCCTGGTCATCCTGAATTTGGTCACACAAATGGAGTTGAAATGACAACAGGGCCTTTAGGTCAAGGATTATCGTCTGCGGTCGGAATGGCAATTGCCTCAAGATATTGGAGGAATTATTTCGATTCAAAAACTGCTAAAAATCAAAGTATTTTTGACAACTACATTTATGTCATTGCAAGTGATGGAGATTTACAAGAAGGGGTCACATCTGAAGCTTCTAGTATTGCAGGACATTTAAATTTATCAAATTTGATTGTAATTTATGATGACAACAAAATAAGTATTGATGGTCAAACCAATTTAGCTTTCACAGAAGATGTTGAGAAAAGATATCAAGCTTATGGATGGGACACTCATTTAGTTGAATTAGATTCATCTGGAAATGTATCGATACAAAAACTTATTGATGCGATTGAAAAATCTAAAAAATCTGATAAACCAAGTTTTATTAGAATTAAAACCATCATTGCTTGGCCTTCTCCAAATGCACAAAATACTGCCGCATCTCATGGTGCTCCACTTGGAAAAGATGAAGTAATACTTACCAAAGAATCTTTAGGTTTTAATCCCACAGAAACTTTTGCAGTTTCTAAAGAAGTTTTAGACTACACTCGATCAGTTGTGCAAACTGGTGAAGAAAAATACAAAAAATGGTTAGAAAAATTTAAAGAATGGTCTTCAAAAAATCCTGAGTTAAGTAAGGAATTTGACCGTCTCCAATCTCAAGAACTACCAAAAGATTTAGAAAAAGGCTTACCAAAGTTTGAAACAGGATCAAGTATTGCTAGCAGAAAAAGTGGTGGAACAGTTCTAAATTTCTTTTCAGAAAAAATGATTGAATTAATTGGGGGTTCTGCTGATCTTGCAGAAAGCAATGGTGTTGCCCTAAAAAATGCCTTGATTATGCAAAAGCCTGAATTAAACATTTCAAATTCATCAATTGGTGGTAAATATCTTCACTTTGGTATCAGAGAACACGCGATGGCTTCAATAATGAACGGTTTAGCGTTGTATGGATTTGCAAGACCATTTGGAGCAACATTTTTAATATTTAGTGACTACCAAAAACCAGCGATAAGACTTGCAAGTCTGATGCAATTACCTGTTATTTATGTTTGGTCACATGACTCAATTGGATTAGGAGAAGATGGTCCAACTCATCAGCCAGTTGAGCAATTGTGGTCTTTGCGTTCGATTCCTGGGTTTAATGTGGTCAGACCTTGCGATGCTAATGAAGTAAGTCAAGCGTGGCTAAAAATAATCAAGGATAGAAAACCAGCAGGAATTGTATTAACTAGACAAAACATTCCAACCCTTGATAGAAAAATTTATGCTTCAGAATTAGGAACATCCAAAGGTGCATACATTTTAAGTGAAGCAAAAAATGCAAAACCTGAAGTAATACTTATTGCTACTGGCTCTGAAGTTCAGATGGCGCTAGAAGCTCAAAAACAACTTGAAAACGAAAATGTTTCAACAAGAGTTGTTTCAATGCCTTGCGTTGAATGGTTTTTAGATCAAGACCATAAGTATCAAAATGAAGTACTACCCGAAAATCTAAAGAAAAGAATCGCTATCGAGGCAGGTTCAACTATCGGTTGGTATCGATTCGTTGGAACAGATGGTGCGGTAATTGGACTTGATCATTATGGGGCAAGTTCAAAACCAGATATTTTATTTAAAGAATACGGAATAACTGTAGAAAATATTGTTGCAACTGCAAAAAAATTAATTAATTAACGATCGCCTCGTAATTTTTCAATTGCTTCTGCCAAAATTGCATCCCCATCTTTGTCATCTCTTCTTTCTTTAACATATGCAAGATGGGTTTTATAAGGTTCATTTTTTGTAGGTTGTGGTGGATTATCTTGATCTCTGCCAGCTGGCCAACCACATCTTGGACAATCCCATTCATCAGGAATTGGTGCATCAACTGCAAATGCTGGTCTACTTTCATGACCATGCGCACAATAAAAAGATAAACGAACTCGTGGTGCTGCATCTCCGCGTTCTGCTTCACCCATTGGGCCTGCACCAACGCGACTTCCTCGTATTGCGCTACCACCAGTTGCCATTTATTTCTCCTTTTAATTACGCGCTTAAAACTAAACCTAAACCAATTACACTTGCTGCCCAAATTATTGCAATCGCAATTGTAAATCTATCTAAATTTCTTTCAGCTAATGATGAACCACCAAGAGATGAACTAAATCCTCCACCAAATAAATCTGACAGACCACCACCACGTCCTCTATGCAATAAAACTAAAAGAATTAACAATAGATTTGAAATAACTAAAATTGTTCCTAAGGTCCAACTAATTATTGTCACAGAGATTTCTTCCTTTGATTGCTTCTAGGATAAAACAAAACTATTGACTTTAAATGATGGGGCTTATGCGAGTCCCACAATTTAAGGCTGATCTGGCCACCTAATGATTCGTAAAAATTCTTCAGGGTCCAAAGCTGCTCCTCCAACAAGTGCTCCATCAACATCGGGTTGTTCCATGATGGCTTTGATGTTTCCAGGTTTTACAGATCCTCCATAAAGAATTCGTATTTTTTCTGCTGCTTCATCTGAATAAAGTTTGGCTATTTTTTCTCTTATTGATTTTGACATCTCTTGAGCATCTTCAGGAGTAGCTACTTCTCCTGTACCAATTGCCCAAACTGGTTCATAAGCTATAACAATTTGTGGAATGTAGTTTGCTCTTATTTCTTTTAAAGCAATTTGAAGTTGGTTCAAGGTGTGTTCAACTGCATTTCCAGATTGTCTAATTTCTAAGGTTTCACCCACGGCAATCATTGGTGTTAGATCGTGTTTTATTGCAGCTTTTACTTTTGAATTGACTAATTCATCTGTTTCATTGTGATAAGCACGTCTTTCACTATGACCAATTAATGCATATTTAACTTTCAATTTGTTTAACATAGGTCCACTTATTTCACCAGTGTAAGCGCCAGAATCATGAGCGCTTATATCTTGTGCACCATAGGTAAGTCTTAGATGATCTGCATCAACAACAGTTTGAACAGATCTTAAATCAACAAAAGGAGGAAAAATTACCACTTCAGTTCTTTCATAATCGGCATCTGTTAACGAGAAACCTAATTTGTTCACATAAGCAATTGACTCTAAATGATTTAAATTCATTTTCCAGTTACCAGCCATAACTGGTTTTCTGCCTTCAGTAGTCAATTTAAACTTCCTCCAATACTTTCAATCCAGGTAATTCTTTGCCCTCTAAAAGTTCAAGTGATGCTCCACCACCAGTAGAGATGTGATCAAATTTCGATTCATCTAGACCTAACAATCTTATTGCGGCAGCAGAATCACCTCCCCCGACAACTGTGTAGGCGCTCAATTCGGAAATTTTTTGCGCTATTTCTTTAGTTCCATTTGAAAATTGCTTAACCTCAAATACACCCATAGGGCCATTCCACACAACAGTTTTTGCCTGATTCAATTTGGTCTTGAACAATTCAATCGTTTTAGGTCCAATATCTAATCCTTTTTGATCTACAGGAATATTTGCTACTTCAACAGTTTTTACTTCACTAGATCCATCTAATTCTTTAGAAATTACTACATCAACAGGCAATACTATTTCGACATTTTTTTCTTTAGCTAGATTCATTAATTTGTTTACTTCATCAAGTCTGTCTATTTCTAGCAAAGATTGGCCAACTTCTAAGCCTTGGGCTTTTAAAAAAGTAAAAGCCATTCCTCCACCAATTAAAAGTAAATCGACCTTATTAATTAAATTGTTAATAACTCCTAATTTGTCGCTTACTTTTGATCCACCTAAGACCACAACGTAAGGTCTTTCAGGATTTTTAAGCACTTTATCGAAAGCTTTTTGTTCTGCTTCAACAAGTTTTCCTGGTGCACTTGGAAGAAGTCTTGCAATATCTGTGACAGATGCTTGTTCTCTATGAACTACTCCAAAGCCATCAATAACAAAAAAGTCAGCTAATTGCGCTAATTTTTGCGCTAATCTATTTCGCTCAGTCTGATCTTTGCTTGTTTCATCTTTTTCATATCTGATGTTTTCAAGCATCAAGATTTCACCTGGATTTAATGAATCAATTTTAGTCGTTAATTCAGGATCGTTTAAATTTTCAGCAAATGCAATGGGTTTGTTTAATAATTCACCAAGTCTTTTAGCGATTGGCTTTAGTGATAATTCTGGTTTTCTTTCCCCTTTTGGTCTTCCTAAATGGGCCAAAATAATTATTTTTGCATTCTTTTTAATAAGTAACTCAATTGTTGCAACACTTGCTTTTAATCGACCATCATCAGTTATATGCATTTGCCCATTTGAATCAACTTTCAAAGGTGCATTTAAATCAGCGCGTAATAAAACGCGCTGATTAGATAAATCTATTTGCTCTAATTGTTTCATTAAAGATTAGAGATTTGAGCCAACAAGTTGAGTTAAATCAACCAGACGACTTGAATATCCCCATTCGTTGTCATACCAACCAACAACTTTTGCCACACTTCCAGAAACTGAAGTTAGTTGTCCATCGATAATGCATGAGTGTGGATCATGAACTATGTCTGTTGAAACAAGTGGATCTTCAGAATATGAAAGGATTCCTTTCAATGAAGTTTCAGCTGCACTCTTCAACGCTTGATTAATATCTTGCACAGTTGCAGTCTTTTTCAATTGCACAGTTAAATCTGTAGCAGAACCTACAGGTGTTGGTACTCGCATTGCATATCCATCAAGTTTTCCTTTTAACTCTGGAAGAACTAAACCAATAGCTTTTGCGGCCCCTGTTGTTGTAGGAATCATATTTATCGCAGCTGCTCTTGCTCTTCTTAAATCTTTATGTGGCATGTCAAGAGTTGATTGATCATTTGTATAAGCATGAATTGTGGTCATTAAACCTGATTCAATGCCGAAAGTGTCATGAATAACTTTTGCCATAGGACCTAAGCAGTTTGTGGTGCAAGAAGCATTGCTGATCACAATATGTTTTGCATGATCTAGAGCTTCATGATTTACACCTAAAACTATTGTGATGTCTTCACCTTTGGCAGGAGCAGAAATTAAAACTTTTTTAGGACCAGACTTTAAATGTGATTTTGCTTTTTCAGCATCTGTAAATACTCCAGTAGATTCAATAACAAGATCTACTCCGAATTCTCCCCAAGGAATTTCTGCTGGATCTCTATGAGAGGTAATTTTTATTTCTTTATTATCAACAAAAATTGAATTTCCTTCAGTTTTAACATCTCCTGGAAATCTTCCTAAAGTTGAGTCATATTTGAGTAAGTGAGCTGATGTTTTAACATCTGTTAAATCATTAACTGCAACAACTTCGATTGGTTCATTAGATTTAATTATTTGGGCTAAAGCACCTTCTGCAGCTTTACCTTTTCTATCTTGAATAACTCTTAAGTAATTTCTACCGATACGACCAAAGCCATTGATTCCAACACGAATTGCCACTTTTTTATCAACTCCAGAATTTTTACAGTTTTTATTGAGTTTTATTACATTTTGGCGTCATTGCCAAAACTAATTCTACCCTTCGAGCATTTCTGGTGTGAGAGAGGCTTCTGTTGTTGGAATTCCTAACTCCGTTGCACGCTTATCTGCCATTGCTAATAATCTTCTGATTCTTCCAGCGATTGCATCCTTTGTTAATGGTGGATCTGACAATGATCCAAGTTCTTCTAAACTTGCTTGTTTATGAGTGATGCGAAGTTGACCAGCTGCTTTTAAGTGATCTGGAATTTCGTCACCTAGAATTTCCATTGCTCTTAATACTCTTGCTCCTGCTGCTACTGCTGCTTGCGCACTTCTTCTTAAATTGGCATCATCAAAATTTGCTAATCGATTTGCAGTAGCTCTAACTTCGCGACGCATGCGTCTTTCTTCCCAAGCAATAACTGCATCGTGTGCTCCAAGTCGAGTTAGTAGTGAACCAATTGCATCACCATCTCTTATTACAACTCGATCTACTCCTCTTACTTCTCTTGCCTTTGCCACAACATCTAATCTTCTTGCAGCACCAACTAAAGCAAGTGCAGCTTCTGGACCTGGTGCAGTAATTTCTAAAGCACTAGATCTTCCTGGTTCAGTTAAAGATCCGTGCGCTAAAAATGCTCCACGCCAAGCAGATTCGGCATCACAGATTCCACCACCAACTACAGATGGTGGCAATCCCCTAATTGGTCTTCCGGCTGCATCTATTAATCCCGTTTGTTTAGCTAATACATCTCCACCTTGCACAACCCGAACCACGTAGCGGGCACCTTTTCTGATTCCAGAACCTTGTAACACTGACATCTCAGCATCGTGACCATAAAGTTCAATAATGTCTTTACGTAGTCTTCTAGCAATTTGGCCAGCATCTAATTCTGCTTCGACCACTATTTGGCCAGCCACTAAATGAAGTCCGCCTGCAAATCTTAAAAGAGCTGAAACTTCGGCTTTTCGACAACAACTTTTGTTTAAATCAACTCTTGCTAATTCATCTTTTACCGCTGCTGTCATTGCCATAACTTATATCTTTACACAAGTTTTACGGCGTGTCAGATTGTTTTTAGAAATCTTTGATTTTGTAACTTAAATCATGTCACATGAGTAACATGAGTAACTTTTATTCTTTTCCTAAATCTCTGTGCACAACTCTTACTTTGGCACCATGTTTAGTTAATTTTTGCGAAACTTCTTCACTTAAACAAACACTTCTATGTTTTCCACCTGTGCAACCAATTGCAACTGTGACATATTTCTTACCCTCACGAATGTAGCCAGCTTTTGTGTGGTTGATTAATTGAACAATGTTTTCACCAAATTCAACAGCGCCTTCTTGGTTCAATACAAAGTCTTTTACAGGTTGATCTAAACCAGTTAATTTTTTTAATTCTTCCTTCCAAAATGGGTTGAATAAAAATCTTGCGTCAAAAACAAAGTCTGCATCAATTGGTATGCCGTATTTATAGCCAAAAGATAAAACTGTTACTTGAAAAGTTTCTACATCACTTTCAAAAGTTTTTTCGATAATAGTTCTTAGTCCTGGGGTGGACATATCGGAAGTATCGATTACTACATCTGCATTTGCTCTTAAATCTCCTAAGAGTTCTCGCTCTTTTTGCAAACCATCTAAAACTCTTGCCTCACCCTGTAGCGGGTGTGGTCTTCTACTTCCTTCAAATCTTCTTACTAATGCCAAATCCGAAGCATCTAGAAATAAAAATCTTATCTGCCAATCTTCTTTCTTAACTTTTTCTAAAGAATTATTTAAAGTTGAAAATAGTTTTCCCCCTCGTACATCAACCACTACAGCAATATGACTTGCTACTCCTTGGCTTTGTACATCTTTTAATGCATCTAATAAAACAGAAGGAGGTAAATTATCGATTACAAACCAACCTAGATCTTCTAACGCTTTGGCAGCTGTTGAACGACCTGCGCCAGACATTCCGGTGACTATTAAAACTTCTGGTTTGTTCATGTTCTTAGTCTGCCCTATCTTTGGGTCACGACAAAATTTCGCCTGTTTCAACATCAAATTTCGGTACTTCGTCCTTTAAGCCTTCCAAAATTGCACTTGCAAGTTTTTCATTGAATCCAGGATTTTGGGCTAATTCTTTAATATCTAGTTTTCTAATTTTTGAAACAGAACCATATTTGTCTAACAAATAACTGATCTTTTTTTCACCTAACCCAGGAATTGCATCTAATTCACTTGTCAAAGCTTTCTTTGAGTGTCTTTGTCTAGTTTTTGTAATAGCAAATCTGTGTGCCTCATCTCTTATACGTTGAACTAAAAATAGAGCTTCGCTGTTTCTTGGAAGTATTATTGGATCCTTAGCACCAGGTTTCCATAATTCCTCTAATCTTTTAGCAATACCTACAGTTTCAATTTCAGATAAACCTAATTCATCTAAAGCATTACGAGCAGCGTTTACTTGAGCAATGCCTCCATCTATTAAAACTAAACTTGGGCGATAAGCAAAACTTTTCTTATTGGTATTTTCTGGATCTTCTCCATCGATTAGGTATCTGTATCTTCTGCTCACAACTTCAGCAATTGCTCTTGGATCATCTTGGCCTTCAAAAGATTTAATGTTAAAAGTTCGGTAATGCTTCTTTTGTGCAATTGCGTCTTCAAATACAACTAAAGAAGCTGTGGTGCTTGTGCCTGACATATTCGAAATATCAATACATTCAATTCTTAATGGTGCTTGTTCTAGTTCAAGTGCTTCGGCAAGCTCTTCTAGAGCTTTTGTTCTTGCCAACAAATCGGCAGATCTTTTCAATTTGTGACTAGTGAGATTTTGTTCAGCATTTTTCTCACTGGTTTCCATTAATTTCTTTTTATCTCCTCTTTGAGGTCTTCTTATATCAACACTTTTTTTCGCATTTTCAGAGATCCATTTGGTAACATTTTCAAGATTTGAAAGATCATGATTAGTCAATATTTCTTTTGGAATCGCATCACCTTCTAATTCACCATAAATTTGTGTTAGTAAATCTTCAAAATGATCAGGTAATTCTTTATGATCTATTCGGTCTGAAACAAATGATCTCTCACCTTTTATTTGACCTTGTCTAACATGAAATATTTGAATCGATAAATGTAATTCATCGGCAGCAAGTGCTATTAAATCTGCATCTGTTTCATCATCAAAAACTATGGCGTTTAATTCAACAACCTTATTTAAAGCCTCTAATCTATCTCGATATCGCGCAGCTTTTTCATATTCTTCATTTTGACTTGCTTTTTGCATTTCTTGATTTAAATCATTAAAAATAGTCTTAGTATTGCCATTTAGAAAATTAAGAACATTTCCCACAATTTGTGAATATTCATCTTTATCGACTCTTGCTACACATGGTGCAGCACATCTTTCAATATCTCCTAAAAGACAAGGTCTTTTCATAAGTTGGTGTCTTCTAAATACACTGTCTTTGCACGAACGAATTGGAAAAACTTTAATTATTTGTTCCATCGTTTGTCGTATTGCCCAGACGTGAGTAAACGGGCCGTAATATTTATTTCCTTTTTTCTTTGATCCCCTGGTTACAGCAATTTGAGGAAATTCTTCTTTTAAAGTTAAAGTTAAATATGGATAAGTTTTATTATCTCTAAATCGAACATTAAATCTTGGATTAAATGCTTTAATCCAAGTAAATTCAAGCTGTAAAGCTTCCACTTCATTATGAACGGTAACCCAGTCAACTTTTGCAGCAGTTTTAACCATCATGGCAGTTCTAGGATGTAAATTAGTTATATCTGTAAAGTAACTGTTTAATCTGTTTTTTAAATTCTTTGCTTTACCAACATAAATAACAGAATCATCTTGAGTTCTAAACCGATAAACCCCAGGAAGTTCAGGAACATTTTTTGGTCGATATAGAGATGGATCAACCATTGTTAGCCAACTTTTTTAGCTGTTTTTTTCAACATCGGAGCTAAATATTTTCCGGTATAACTATTATTTATTTTTGCAATTTGTTCTGGTGTTCCTTGAGCAACAACCGTTCCCCCTCGAAAACCACCTTCAGGACCCATATCTATAACCCAATCAGAATTTTTAATCACATCCAAATTATGTTCAATAACAACCACTGTGTTTCCTCTGTCAACAAGCTTGTGCAAAAGTTGCAGAAGCACAGATACATCTTCGAAATGCAGTCCGGTGGTTGGCTCGTCTAGTAGATACAGTGTATTACCCGTTGATGTCTTTGATAATTCAGTGGCAAGCTTTACGCGCTGGGCTTCTCCCC
>JBJSWT010000139.1:0-9699 GCA_046086025.1 Actinomycetes bacterium
CGCATGTGTTGGCGTAATTGTTGAAGCATTTGTGTCAATTGAAAAAAGAAGATTTACGCATTTAATTACTACTTTTTCTTCGTTAATTCTTGCATTATTTGCAGTAATTTTGCAGTCTGGTCCTCAAGGTAGAGCTTTGGCTGCAAGTGGCACAGTTGCTCTAGATGGTCCAGGTTGGATATTACAAGGCACTATTTTAATTGCTGCATTATTAAGCGCATTACTTTTTGCCGAATCAAAACTTGATCCACTTGGTGATGCTTTTGCACCACGTGCTTCCACACTTCCTGGTGGACAAGAAGAAAAAACTTTAACGAAACTTGGCTGGACTCAAACAGAGATTTGGCCGTTATCTTCTTTTGCTGTAGCCGGAATGCTTTTATTTGTCACTGCAAATGATTTATTGGTTTTGTTTGTGGCATTAGAAGTAATGAGTTTGCCACTTTATCTTTTAGCAGGTCTTGCCAGAAGAAGAAGATTATTAAGTCAAGAAGCCGCTTTAAAATATTTTCTCTTAGGTGCTCTTGCTAGTGCAATTTTATTGTTTGGAAGTGCACTTACTTACGCTTACACTGGTTCACTGCAATTTGGACAAATTTCAAATGGCATAAGTGCTGCAAATAATTCACCAGGTTTATTAACTGCAGCAATTGCCTTAGTGGCAGTTGGCATGTTATTTAAAGTTGGAGCAGTTCCATTTCATCAATGGGTGCCAGATGTTTACACGGGTTCTCCAACACCTGTTACCTCATTTATGGCAGGGGCGGTAAAAGTTGCTGCATTTGGTGGATTGTTAAGAGTTTTCTACGTTGCCTTTGGAGCTTTAGTTTGGGATTGGCGTCCACTTATTTGGATTGTTGCAGGATTAACCATGATTGTGGGAAGTGTAATTGCTTTATCGCAATCAGATTTTAAGAGAATGCTTGCTTATTCATCAATTGCAAATGGTGGATTCATTTTAGTTGGATTTTCGGGAACAAATAGAACATCAATTGCAGCAGTGTTGCTTTATTTAATAGCTTATGTGTTTTCTACAATTGGAGCTTTTGCGCTTTTAACTTTAATTAGGGAACAAGCAGGGGAAAGTTCAACCTTAATTAGATGGAAAGGTATTGGTAAAAAATCACCTTTAGTTGCAGGATTAATGTCACTTTTCATGCTGTCTTTTGCAGGAATTCCTTTAACAAGTGGATTTACTGCAAAGTTTGGAGTTTTTACTGCCGCTATTTCAGGTGGCGCCACCCCATTAGTTCTGGTAGGTGTAGTAGCAAGCGTTATTGCAGCAGTCTTTTATGTGAGGGTAATTATTTTGATGTTTTTCTCAGAACCAATTCCAGATGGTCCATTTGTTTCAATTCCAAGTATTTTTACAACAATTGCAATAACTGCAGGTGCAGTAATGACTTTAATTATTGGTTTATTCCCACAATTTGTAATCAATCTAATTAGTTCAACGTCAGTGTTTTTAAGATGAGTAAAGTTAACGTTCCAGAATTAGCAATTACAGATCAAAATCTTCAAGAATACTTGGCCAAAGGTATAAAAAGAACTGAAGAATTTTTAGAAATAGAGTCAGCTTCACCATTTAATCCACTAACTGAAATTTCCCAACATCTACTTTTAGCAGGTGGAAAAAGAATTAGACCTGTTTTAGTTTTTCTTTCAGGACAATTTGGAAAACCAGATATTGATCGATTAGCAAAAGTTGCAGCAGCCATTGAATTTATTCATGTCGCCACTTTGTACCACGATGATGTGATGGATGAGGCAACTATGCGAAGAGGTGTGGAATCTGCCAATGCAAAATTTGGAAATACTAATGCAATTCTTGCGGGAGATTTTTTATTTTCACGAGCATCTGCAATTGCAGCAGAATTAGGTCCTCATGTTGTGACAACTCTTGCCGACACACTTTCAGTCTTATGTGAAGGACAGATTCGTGAAGCCAGAGGGGCTGGAAATTCTGATCCTATAAAACATTATTTAGAAGTTTTAAAACAAAAAACAGGTTCCTTAATCGAAACTTCTGCTTCTTTAGGTGCTTACGTTGCAGGAGCAGATGACATTGTCTCTGCAGCATTGACAAATTATGCCAAAAATATTGGTCTAGCTTTTCAAATTTCAGATGACATATTGGATTTAAAAGGTGATTCTTCAAAATCTGGAAAAATGATTGGAAAAGATTTAGTAGAAGGTATTCATACTCTTCCAGTTTTGTCAGCTCTTTCTGTAGATAAAACTTCTTCGTTAAAAGATTTACTAGTTAAAGTAAAAAATAATCCAGCAGCAATTGAAGAAACTATCAATAAAGTCGCAGAATTAGGTGGATTTGATGTTGCAACTTTGCATTTAGAAAGTTTGATTGATCAGGCAATGTCATCGCTAGATTTAGTTCCACAAGGTGCTGCAAAAGATGCTTTAGTGCAATTTGCAGAATGGCTAACTAAAAGAAATTCCTAAACTCTATTTTTCCTAGAAGTTTTGATTGCATCATAACTAAAAACAATTACTGCTAACCAGACTAAATAAAAACCAAACCATCTAGCACTTGTCATCGGTTCTTTAAATGCATAATAACCTAGTAAGAATTGTAAAATTGGTCCTAATGCTTGGAGCAAACCAATTGCCACAAGCGGAATTCTTACTACTGCAAATCCAAAAAGAAGTAGGGGAATAACTGTGACTACTCCAGCTGTGGTTAGCCAAAGAGCGTGTACCACATCGCCATTTGCAAATGATAAATCATTCTTACTATTTAGATAAAACATGAATGCAGAAAAAAATGGAGTCAGTAATAAAGTTTCAATAGTTAAACTTGGAATGGCGTCAACGTTGGCAAGTTTTTTAACTAAACCATAAAATCCAAAAGAAAAAGCTAGAGTAAGTGCAATGTAGGGAGGTTTACCTAAAGCAATAGTTAAAAATGTTACGGCTACAAAAGTTAAAGCCACAGCAATTTTTTGCAACCCTCGTAATTTTTCTTTTAAAATCAAGACACCTAAAGCAACTGAAACTAAAGGATTTATAAAATACCCAAGAGAAGTCTCAATTACATGACCATTATTAACTGCCCAAATAAACATTCCCCAGTTAATAGTGACAAAAATAGCTGCAAGTGCTAGAAGACCTAATTTTCTTTTATCAAATAAAGCAATTTTTACTTCTCGGGTTAGTTTTCTAAAATAAACAATTAAGAGCAATAATCCAAGGGACCAAACCACACGATGGGACAAGATTTCTGGTGCACTTGCTGGTTTTAATAATTGCCAATAAAGCGGAACAAATCCCCAAATAATGTAGGCACCAATTCCAGCCAACAAGCCGGAGTTGTATCTACTGGTGTCTGGATTACTCAATTATTCACTTTTTCTTTTAATTATCGCTTCATCAAGTCTAGGCAAGCACTTAGTTTAAACCAGCAAGCCCACCAATAGGGGTGTGAAGTGGCGAACTGAATTGAAATCAGATACAAATAAATATAGGAGATATTTTGAAAGGGTTTTTCTAAAAGAGATGAGAAGATCTACCAATACTTTTAAGACAATTTTTCTATTTGGTTTTCTTGCTTTAGTGGTGATGCTTGCTGCTTCATGGTTTGGCGGCTCAAGTGGACTTTGGTTTGGATTAATTTTAGCCATCGGCATGAATGGATTTGCCTACTTTTATTCAGATCGTTTAGCGCTAAAAGCTATGCGTGCATACCAAGTAGATCCACAAACAGCACCACTTCTTTACAAAATAGTTAGTGACTTAGCAATGGAAGCAAAACAACCAATGCCTAAAGTTTATTTATCTCCTACTGCATCTCCAAATGCTTTTGCTACTGGAAGAAATCCACAAAATTCTGCAGTTTGTGCAACTGAAGGAATCATGAACTTACTTAATGAAAGAGAATTACGTGGAGTTATTGGTCATGAACTTTCTCATGTTTATAACCGAGATATTTTGACTGCTTCAATTGCAGCCACTATGGCAAGTGTTTTAATGTCTATGGTTCAATTTTTTTGGTTATTTGGTGGAAGAGATTCTGAAAGATCAAATCCACTGGGTGGATTATTTTTAATGTTTATTGCACCCCTTGCTGCCACAATGTTGCAATTAGCAATTGGCAGATCTAGAGAATATGCAGCAGATGAAGATGGTGCAATTTTGACTAAAGATCCACTAGCACTTGCAAGTGCATTGAAAAAAATTGATGCAGGAATTTCTAATGCTCCTATGAGACCTACTTCTCAAATGGAAACAGCATCATCGATGATGATTGCTCATCCATTTAGAGGAAGTGGAATGGCTAAATTATTTTCTACACATCCACCAACACAAGAACGTGTTAAAAGATTGGAATGGATGGCAGAGCAGATGGGGCAGAAAAACTAAAAACACTTTCGCCGTAAGATTACAAAAGCGAAAAGATGTTTTAGGTAGCTTGCCCGAGCGGCCAAAGGGAGCAGACTGTAAATCTGCCGGTTCACGCCTACAGTGGTTCAAATCCACTAGCTACCACCAGAATTTGTTTAAATCACTTTTCTGAATCATTTAAAAATATATTTTTTGGTAAGGAGTAGAGTTAAGTTATGAATCAAACCATTTTTGTAAGTGGAATGACTTGTGATCATTGCATAAATGCTGTAACTAAAGAATTATCTAAATTAAGTGAAGTAAAAAAAGTAGAAGTTGATTTAACTTCAGGAAAAATTGATATTGATACTAATACAGAAATAGAAAGAGCAAGACTTGAAGAAGCAATTACTGAAGCAGGATACGAACTTAAATAAGAGGAATAAATGAGCCAACAAGTTGAATTAAATGTTGGTGGAATGACTTGTGCGTCTTGTCAGAGGCGAGTTGAAAAAGCTTTAAATAAAATAGATGGGGTTACAGCGTCTGTAAATTATGCAACTGGAAGTGCGGTAATAAATTCTCAAAACTTCGTAGATCCAGCACTTTATATAAAAATAATTGAAGATTCAGGATACAGTGCTTCGTTAACACAAAAAGCAAAAGAAAAGTATGGCGTTAAAGAATTTAAAAATAGATTAATATTTTCGTCGTTATTTGCTATACCTTTGATGTTTTTTACCATGGTTCCAACACTTCAATTTAACTATTGGCAATGGGTGAGTGCGATCATGGCAACTCCGGTTGTCCTTTGGGCTGCATGGCCATTTCATAGAGTTGCGCTTTTGAATGTCAAACATAGAACCGTAACCATGGACACCTTAGTAAGTATGGGTGTCGCTGTTTCATATTTCTGGTCTTTATACGCAATCTTTTTTACTCACGCAGGAAATGTTGACATGAGAATGTCTACCACTCTTTTAGGAAACGCCAGTGAACACGAAGTTGGAATTTATTTTGAAGTTTCAGTAGCTGTCACAACATTAGTAATTCTTGGAAAATTTTTGGAATTTAGAGCAAGAGATAAATCTAAGCAAGCATTAGAAAATCTTGCTTCTCTTAATCCTAAAAATGCAATTTTGTTAAGAGATAATAACCAAATTTCAATTCCCATTGAAGAAGTTAAAGTAAATGATTTACTTTACGTGCCTACAGGTTCACAAATTCCAGTTGATTCTGTTGTAATTTCTGGCAATGGCCATATTGATAAATCTTTGGTCACAGGTGAATCATTACCTGTGGAAGTAACAATTGGAGATTCACTAATTGGGGCAACAGTATTACTAGATGGGGTTCTAACGGTACGAGCAACTGCAATTGGCAAAGATACAGTTCTTGCAGGAATTTCACGATTAGTTCATCAAGCACAAACTGGGAAAGCAGAAGTTACCCGATTAGTCGATAGAGTTTCAGAAATTTTTGTTCCCGTTGTTATAGGACTTTCCTTTATTACAGCAATTTATTGGTATTTCATTCAAAATAATTCAACTATTGCTTTAACTGCTGCGATTGCAGTTTTAGTAATTGCTTGTCCTTGTGCTTTGGGTTTAGCAACACCAACAGCACTTTTAGTAGGTACTGGAAGAGCAGCAAATTTGGGATTACTTATTAGAGGACCTCATGCTATTGAATCAAGCATGAAAATTGATCGAATTATGTTAGATAAAACAGGTACTTTAACCGATGGCAAAATGAGTGTGTCTGATGTTAAAAGTTTAATTTCAGAATCTCAACTCTGGAAAATAATTTATTCTTTAGAAACAAGTTCTGTTCATCCGATTGCAAATAGTTTAAGAAAACATGCGCAATCTTTAGGTGTAACTTCAAATGTGGCACGGGATGTAAGAAGTATTAGTGGATTTGGGGTAACAGGACAGGTTGATGAAAAGTTATATTCTCTGGGATCTGTTAAGTGGCTGGGAGTACCTACAAATGAATTGAATGACTCTACACAAAAATATGTACAACAAGGAGACGTTGTAGTTTTATTGCACCAGGATCAAAATCCTATTGCAGTAATAGCTCTTTCTGATCAAATTTCAAAATCAAGTAAAGAATCTGTTAAAAAATTAAGCCAAATGGGGATAAAACCAATTGTTATTTCAGGTGATCACGAAGCATCTGTTAAAAAAGTATGTTCCCAGTTAGAAATTCAAGATTATTTTTCAAATAGTTCACCTGAATTTAAATTAGACAAAATAAATGAATTACAAAACCAAGGCCATTTTGTGGCAATGGTGGGTGATGGAATTAATGATGCAGCCGCTTTAGCAAAAGCTCATTTAAGTTTGGCAATGGGTCAAGGTACAGATGTTGCAGCAAGTGCTTCAGATATTGTTTTAATGCGCTCATCAATGTCTGCAGCAGTTGATGCAATTTCTTTGTCTCGAAAAACTATGAAAACAATTAAATCAAATTTATTTTGGGCATTTGCCTATAACGTTGCAGCAATACCTTTAGCGATGTTTGGACTACTTGGGCCAATAATTGCATCTGCAGCAATGGCATTTTCAAGTGTGTTTGTTGTTACTAATAGTTTAAGATTAAGAAAATTTAAATTAAGTTGATTATTTAGCGATAATTTGTAAATTGTGTAGCAAAATCAAGATTTGATTTTTCAACTAACCGCATAACACTTTGTAAATCATCTCTAGATTTACTTGTCACTCTTAATAGATCTCCCATAATTTGAGTTTTAATTGATTTTGGACCTTCATCTTTAATTAGTTTGGTTAGTTTTTTGGCATTTTCTTGGCTAATGCCAGAGTTGAAATTACCAATAATTTTATAAGTCTTTCCAGATGCTTGAGGATCATTTGGTTTGAATGATTTTAAAGATATACCTCTTTTAATCAATTTTTCTTTGAATACTTCTAAAGCCGCTTTGCAACGTTCTTCTGTGCTTGAAGAAAGTTCAACGGCTAATTCACCTGACCATTTAATCTCTGTTTGAGTATTTTTAAAATCAAAACGTTGCGATAATTCTTTACTTGCTTGGTTAAGAGCATTATCTGCTTCTTGACGATCAATTTTACTTACAATGTCGAATGAATTATCAGCCATTTAAGAATTTTACTCCCGTTAATTCTTCACTTGTTAACCAAAGATTTTTAGCCAATTCACTATTTTTAGCTAAAGAACTCATATTAACTTTTTTAGGATTTCCTCTTGCTTGCATTGGACCATCTGGTCCTAAAAAGTCATTACTTTCAATATTGCTCCAAGTACAAGCTGCAATTGAAGGTAAAGCTCCTTTGGCAGCACTTTGTCCAAAAAGAATGTTAGCTAATGTTGATCCATTTAATTCAATCGTTTTTCTTAATCCTTTTTTAAGACTTGGTCCAACTAATTGTAAATTTGTGGCTGCATATCCAGGATGCGAAGAAGCAGTAATTACTTTTGAATTACTTAGTTTTAATCTTCTTGAAAGTTCGCTTGTAAACAATAAATTAGCTAATTTTGAATTTCCATAAGCAACCCATGGAGAGTAATTATCAGAAGTCATTAGTATTTCTGATTTAGATCCAGTTTTTAGTTTTCCTAAACGATGTGCGGTGGAAGAAACATTAATAATTCTTCCAATATTTGATCTATTTATATTTTCAAATAAAAGACTTGTAAGAAGAAAGTGGCCTAAATGATTTGTTCCCATTTGTGATTCAAATCCGTCTTTAGTTAGCGCAAAGGGAACAGCCATAATGCCTGCATTATTTAATAAAACATCTATTTGTTTATTATTTTCTCTTGCACAGAAATTTCTAATGGATTCAAAGTCAGTTAAATCTAATTCAGAAACTTCAATTTTTGCATTAGGGACTTGATTTTTTATTTCAGTTAAAACTTTTTCACCCTTAGAGGTATTTCGAACAGCTAAAACTATTTCAGCACCTAATTGGGAAAGTGCTAAAGCACATTCTTTACCTAGTCCAGAACTTGCACCGGTAATAATTATTCTTTTCGAATTTAGATCTATCAAAGTTGTATTTGGTCCACTCATAATTTATAAATTACACCTCAGGTATTCTTTTTGCTTACAGCTTTATTCCATCATGACAGCCAGCCCCAATAGCTCAGTAGGTAGAGCATCTCCATGGTAAGGAGAAGGTCAGCGGTTCAATTCCGCTTTGGGGCTCAAAAAATATTAATTAGGAGAAAAGAATTAAATAGAATTTTATGAACATAATAATTTTACATAATGAAAAAAGTGGCTCGAGAAATCGAATTAGGCTTATAAAACGAATAAAAAATAAATTATCTCTAAAGCATAATGTTGAACTAATTTCCTTTGATGATATTAAGAATTTAAATCTAACTAAGATAAACACTGAACAAAAAGATTTAATAATAATCTCTGGAGGAGATAGTTCAGTTAGTTATTTTGTAAACAACTTAAAATCTTTTAAAATTCCATATTTAGTGGTCCCAACAGGAACCGGAAATGATTTTGCAAAAAGTCTTAATTTAAAAAGAAATATAAACAGTGTTTTAAAGACTATTGATAAATTTGACGTTCAAAATTTAAGTAGCATAATTTCAAATAAAGATAATATTATTATTAATTTTATATGTTTTGGTTTTGCTGCTAAAGTAAATCGGTTCGCAAATAAATTTCCAAGATATTTAGGAATTAATAAGTATACAATCGCAACATTCATATCACTTTTTGGCAAAATAAACGAAACCCTTAAATTTGAGTCTAATGAATTTAATGAAAATGGTGACTATACATTAGCGATGTTTGTTGTAAACTCAAATAATTTTGGAAAAGATCTGCTTAAATTAAAAAATATAGAAAACAATAAAACTCATTTACTTTTAATTAATAAAGTAAATAAATTAAAATTTCTTTACTTATTTCTATTACTACAGATTGGAAAACACGAAGGTCGAAAAGAACTTAGAGTAATACCAATTACTTCCCTTAAAGTGAGTCGATTAGAGGGTGAATTATTGCCTCAAGCCGATGGTGAAACAATTTCTAGTGGCACAAAGGAATTAAATATTGAATTTGAGAATTTGCAATTTCTTCGAAATTAAACTTTATACAATTAAGAATATAGTTAAATTTGTGCAGAAAAAGTACTCCCCAGATGTAAGTATGAAGCAGTTTTGACAGAATTAGATGGTTCCAATAGGAGCTCGTGTTGAGTAAATACGGGAAATAAAGCGGAGTAGCTCAGGTGGCAGAGCAAGCGGCTCATAATCGCTGTGTCGCGGGTTCAACTCCCGCCTCCGCTACAGGGTAAGAAACTTTAATACGAAAGGATAGTGAAATGGCAAAAAGCGATGTACGTCCAAAAA
>JBJSWT010000140.1:0-2357 GCA_046086025.1 Actinomycetes bacterium
CTCGCGATACCAAATCCAAGCTTCAGGATTAATTGGTTCACCTACTGAACCTAAAACTCTTAAAGAACTTAAATCAAATTTGGCAGGAATATCATCGCCCCATTTCATAAAAGTTCTAATAGCAGTAGGAGCTGTGTAAAGAATTGTTACTTTATATTTTTGAATTAATTCCCAGAATCTTCCCTTATGTGGAGTATCAGGAGTTCCTTCATACATAAGTTGAGTTGCTCTATTTGCTAAAGGTCCATAAACCACATATGAGTGTCCTGTAATCCAGCCAACATCTGCAGTGCACCAATAAATATCTTTATCTGGTTTTAAATCAAATACGTTGTAATGAGTAAATGCACTTTGAGTTAAATATCCACCTGAAGTGTGCAAAATTCCTTTTGGTTTTCCAGTTGTTCCTGAAGTGTAGAGAATAAATAGGGGAGTTTCTGAATCAAAACTTTCGGGTTTATGTGTTGTTGATTGTTTATCTTCAATCTCATGCCACCAAATGTTTTTTTCACTGTCCCAAGAAATTTCATTTCCAGTTCTTTTTACAACTAATACTTTTTCCACACTAGGAGTATTTTTTATTGCTTCATCAACTGCTGGTTTTAATGGTAAAACTGCACCTTTTCTATTTCCACCATCTGCAGTAATTACTAACTTTGCTTCAGCATCGTTGATTCTTGATCTAAGAGCTTCTGCACTAAACCCACCAAATACAACTGAATGAATTGCTCCAATTCTTGCGCAAGAAAGCATGGCAATGGCAGCTTCTGGAATCATTGGTAAATAAATTGCTACACGATCTCCAAATTTAATACCAAGTTCAATAAGTGCATTAGTAGTTTTACAAACTTCATCTTGTAATTGTTTATATGTGTAAGTTTTAGTATCTCCAGGTTCACCTTCAAAATAAATTGCAATTTGGTCTCCATGACCACTTTCCACATGTCTATCTACACAGTTATAGGAAACATTTAATTTGCCATCGATAAACCATTTAGCAAAAGGAGCATTCGACCAATCAAGAGCTTTAGTCCAAGTAGATGTCCAGGTAAGTCTTTGTGCTTGTTTTTCCCAAAATTTAATTCGATCTTTATCGGCTTCTGCATACATGTCACTTTGCGCATTTGCATTTTTAGCAAAATCACTTGATGGTTCAAAAACCCTGGTTTCTTCAACTAAGTTTTCTAAAGCCTCGTTTGACATGAATAACCTTTCCACTTAATGAATAAATTCCACCAGCACACTTGTATTTATGGCAAGAGGGATAAACCCTTCTTGCTTAAAAACCTTGAAGTTATCCACAGTTTCTTCATGATAGGTAGGAAAATCTTGCCAAATTTGTTCTACTAGTAATTCCAATATTTCCAAGTGGTTATCAAAAGAGGTATCAAATTTCTCTATCAACGATTTATCATCAAGGACAAATTCTTGATCTAGAAATTAAAGAATTAGAAATAATTAATGATTTTTTAAATGATGATCAAATAACTGACATTTTGATAAATGGACATTTGCAAATCCTGATTGATAAAGGAAAAGGTCTAGAAAGAACTAATAAAAGATTCAAAAGTGAAGATCAACTTAGAAGAATTGTGCAACAAATTGCATTAAGTAGAGGTAAAAGATTAGATCAATCACAACCTTTTGTTGACTTATCTCTTACTAAAAATATTCGTTTTCATTGCGTATTAGCACCTATTGCTAGCCCTGGAACTTTAGTTTCAATAAGAATTCATAAAACTAAGACTTTTACTTTAGATCAGTTACAAGAATTAAAAATGTTTGATTTAAAAACTAAAATTTTCTTGCAAAAAATTTTAAAAACAAATAAATCATTTGTTATATGTGGTGGAACTGGAAGTGGTAAAACTACACTCTTAAATTCTTTGATATCTGAAATAGAGCAAAGTAAAAGAATTTTAGTTATTGAAGATACAAAAGAGATTCTTTCAAATCATCCACAACTTGTTAGTTTGGAAGCAAGACCTGCAAACATTGAAGGATTTGGACAAATTACTTTAAGAGATTTAGTTAAACAAGCTTTAAGAATGAGAGCAGATCGATTAATCATCGGTGAAGTTAGAGGAGAAGAGGTAGTGGATTGGCTTGCTGCCTTAAATACAGGGCATAAAGGAGGAGCAGGAACTCTGCATGCAAATTCCATTGGCGAAGTTATAACCAGATTTGAAACTTTAGGTTTAATGGCCAAAGTTTCGCAAGAATTAATTACAAAACAATTAAGAAATTCCTTAGATTATGTGATTTATCTAGAAAAAGATGAAAATCAAGTTAGAAGAATTAAAGATATAGGCCAATTTGTTTTTGAAAATGATCAATTAATGATTAAAAGAATAGAT
>JBJSWT010000141.1:0-2655 GCA_046086025.1 Actinomycetes bacterium
TTTTTCTAAAGTTTTTTCATCAAGGATATCGCCTTGAACTATATTAAAATCTTTAATTAAACTTGGTAATTCATTTGATGTGGAAAAGTTATCTAATCCAATTACAAATGCACCCGATTCATGTAGTTGATGAGCAACGTGACTACCTACATAACCAGCAGCACCTGTAACAAGCCAGGCGCTACCCGTAAGCTCATCTGTCATTATTAGAGTCCACGCTTGAAGAGTCTATCTAGATTGATTATTAGTACAGCTCTTGGTTCGAGCTTTATCCATTCTCTATTAACAAAATCAGCTAATGCCTTATTGACTGTTTCTCGAGATGCTCCCACAAGTTGAGCTAGTTCTTCTTGAGTCAAATCGTGTTCAACATAGAAACCGTTTTGTCTTTTTTCACCAAATTTTTCATTTAAATCTAGAATTGCTTTAGCAACTCTACCTGGAACATCAGAAAACACTAAATCAGACAATGTCTCATTTGTTCTTCTTAATCTTTGAGAAAGAGATTTCAATAAAGATTCAGCCACTCCAGGACGTCCTGAAAGCCACGGCCCAAGCGCATCATGACTTAATCCCAATAGAACAGTTTCTGTTAATGCGGTAGCAGTTGCTGTTCTTGGCCCTGGATCAAAAAGTGATAACTCACCAAACATTTCTCCAGGTCCTAAAATTGCTAATAAATTTTCTCTACCATCTGTTGATGTAGTTCCTAATTTGATTTTTCCTTCAGAAATTACATAAAGACGATCTCCAGCATCACCTTCTGAAAAAATGGTTTGGCCTCTGGCAAAATCCATTTCAACCATAGAAGCCCTAAGTGCAACTGAAGCTTCATCATCAAGAGCTAAAAAAAGAGGGGCATTTCTTACTACGTCTTCCATAATTCCTCTCAAATTTTGAAGTCATTTGCAGAATGAACTTACCTTTCTCATTTTACTCCTGGGCCAAACTACTATTGTCACTTGTATGGCAATAAAAAAAGAATCAACAGAGGAACTAAAAGCAAGAGCAATAAAAATCTACTCAGGATTGAACAAACTTTATCCACAAGCTCACTGTGAATTGGATTTTAAGAATCCGCTGCAATTACTAGTCGCCACAATTTTAGCTGCTCAATGCACTGATAAAAGAGTAAATATGGTGACTCCTGCATTATTTAAAAAATATAAGACTAGTAAAGATTTTGCTAATGCTAAAAGCAGTGAATTAGAAGAGTTGATTAAATCTACGGGGTTCTACAAAAATAAAGCGAAAAGTATTATTAATATGTCTAAAAAAGTTCAACAAGAATTCAATGGAAAAATTCCAAATACAATGGAAGAACTAATAACACTTCCAGGGGTGGGGAGAAAAACTGCAAACGTAATTTTAGGTAATGCCTATGGTTTACCAGGAATTACAGTTGACACTCACTTCACAAGACTAAGCAATAGATTTGGTTGGACGAAAGAAAAAGATGCAGTAAAAATTGAATTTGCAGTACAAAAAATATTTCCTGATAAGTATTGGACTCATTTAAGCCAATTAGTTGTTTGGCATGGCAGAAGAAGATGTCATGCTAGAAAACCAGCATGTGGTGCTTGTCCTATTGCAAAATATTGTCCCTCCTTTGGCGAGGGGCCAAAAGATCCTGAAATTGCTTTAAAACTAGTCAAAAAAGACTCAGACTTTAGATAAGTTGAATTGATGAATTTTGTTGATCTTTTAATCGTGTCTTTTTCTGTCATTTTTGGCTGGATTGGATTTCGAAGAGGAATTTTAAGAACAGTCTTAAGTATTGTTGGACTTTTTGTTGGTGGCTTTGTTGCAAGTGCCAGTTTGCCCTATCTACAAGGTTTAATATCTAATTATTCATTTCTATTAAAGCCAACAGTAAGTTTCAGTTTCATTATCTTTGGTGCTTCCTTAGGAATGTTTATATTTGGAATTATTGGCGGTTTTTTAAGAGTTGTTCTTCTGCCTTTCCCATTTTTAAAAGCAATTGATTCAATAATTGGACTTTTTCTTGCACTCTTAACAGTTTTTGCAGTTACCTTAACTGTTTCTAATGCAGCTAAAGTTATTCCCAATAAAACCATAAAAGATTCTTTTTCTTCATCCATTGTTGTTAAAGAATTAGAACTTTATACACCAAATAATTTAAGAAATTATTTCATAAAAATTCAAGAAACCATCACAAACTCTCCACTACCTGAAGTTTTTCAAAGTCTGGTTGAATCAAGATTTGTAGTAAATAAAGTTGAAGAAAGCATTGAAATTCCAAATGAAATTAAAAATGCAACTAATTCAATTGTAAGAATTGATGGAATTGCCCAATCATGTTCGGCTGCAATGACTGGAACAGGATTTATTGTGGCAAACGAAAGAGTAATTACAAATGCTCATGTTGTTGCTGGTGTTGAAGAACCTGTGATAAGTCAGCCAAATAGTGAACTTCAAATTCAAGGAAAAGTTGTATTTATGGATAGAGAAAAAGATATTGCAGTTTTATTTGTTCCAGGACTAATGGGGGAGAGATTAACTTTTATAGGACCAGTAACCCCAAATGAATTAGGTTTTGTGATTGGTTATCCAAATGGGGGAAGTTTAAGAACAACTGCAGTTTCAATCACCTCAGAATTTGAGTCTCTGGGCGCCGATATTGATGGGGAAGGA
>JBJSWT010000142.1:0-2275 GCA_046086025.1 Actinomycetes bacterium
ACCACAACCACAAAGCTAATTGTGAAAGTAATTTGCGCTAACAATATTGTCCAAAACCCAAGCGGAATAAAAATATTTAAAAATAAAGCAAGAAGTGAAGCTCCAAGAATTACTTCAGGAGTAGCAAGAGGCAAAAATACAAACAAACTTGTGGTACCTCTTCCTTTATATCTGTGTCTTATTAATGCAAACGAAATCATTGCTCCCAAAATTGTAGAAATTATTGTAACTAAAAGTCCGATTTGAATACTGGTTGAAAATGATCTACAAATTGTTTGATCTCTACAAATATTGGTCCAAGCATCCAAGGAGAACTCATTCCATGAAGTGTTTTGTCTTCCCTTTGGTTTATTGAAGGAAAGTAGAATTATGACAGCAAGAGGAAGCATTAAATAAACCAAAATCAAAATTGAAAATACTTGAAGTGTTCTTTCTCTAACTAGTTTTATCACTGTATTCATTAGACTAATTTCTCAGTTCCAGCTTTTCGAATATACAAATAAATCATCACTAAAATTATGGCCATAAAAGTAAACGACAAAGCAGATGCAGTTGGATAATCCCTTAAATCAATAAACTGAGACTGAATTACATTTCCAATCATTTTATTATTAATACTTCCTAATAGCTCAGCATTTATATAATCTCCAGATGCTGGAATAAAAGTTAATAATGTCCCACTGACCACTCCTGGAAGAGATAACGGCCAAACAACTTTCCAAAAACTTTGAGAAGGTGGCGAATATAAATCTCCTGCCGCTTCAATTAAACGAGAATCAATTTTTTCAAGAGAAGTATAAAGTGGCAAAATCATGAAAGGCAAAAAGTTATAAACTAAACCAGCAATAACAGCTATTGAAGTGTTTAAAATTCTTCCTTCAGGTAATAAGTTAAATGAATTTAAAAAAGTGACCACAAATCCATCACCCGAAAGTATTGTTTTCCAAGCGTTCGTTCTTAATAAAAATGAAGCAAAAAAAGGTGCAACAATTAGCACCAACATAAGATTTCTGTATTTTCTTGCTCTAAATGCCATGTAGTACGCAATTGGATAAGCAAGTAGTAAACAAACAACAGTAGCAATTGCAGAATAAGTAAATGCCCTAATAAATTGTGGATAATATTCAACTAGAGCAAGTGAGTAATTAGAAACTTTAAAAGCCGGTAAAAAACCATCATCTGGACTTACTCCTGCTGGTTTTTGTAGAGAAGTTGCTAACAGAGTTGAAAGTGGAAACAGAAAAAAGAAAAATAACCAACCAATTCCAGGTATCAAGAGTAAATAAGGAGTTCTGGATTTACGATTTTTTAAAGATTGAATTAAACTTAAATTTTGAACTTCAGACATTTATTCAGTCCAAGTTGGATCTAAACCAGCAGTTAAATCCTCATCTGGCGCAAGCACAAATGAATGTCTTGGTTCCCACGCAATAGTTACTGCTTGGCCAGGTCTTCCTAAATCTGATGGATCAACGTTTTGTTCAAATGCTGAAATCTCTAGTCCCCAATTGGTGTCTACTTCATATTGAGTTGATACCCCCACAAATGCAGTGTTTTTAATTGATCCATTTATTTGATTTTTTGGCAGACCAGTTTTACCTTGGTCAACAATTTTGACTTTTTCAGGTCTTACTCCAACAACTATTCGGCCACTTCTAATTTCAGTTGCAGAAAGTGGCACATAAATTGTTGCATCAGGAAGTTTTACAGCAATTTCATCTTTTTCAACACCTGCAACAGTTCCTTCAAAAAGATTTGATTGACCTAGAAAGTTAGCAACAAATGCAGTTCTTGGGTGTTCATAAATTTGAACAGGAGATCCCATTTGTTCAATTCGACCTTCATTCATAACAGCTACCGTGTCTGCCATTGTCATTGCTTCTTCTTGATCATGGGTTACGTGTACGAATGTGATTCCAACTTCTGTTTGAATTCTTTTTAATTCAAGCTGCATTTGACGTCTAAGTTTTAAATCAAGTGCTCCTAATGGTTCATCGAGCAATAAAACATCTGGTTCGTTAATTAAAGCTCTTGCTACAGCAACTCTTTGTTGTTGACCACCTGATAACTGTTGTGGTTTTCTTTGTGCCAGACTTGTTAATTCGACAAGTTCCAACATTCTTTTTACTTGATCATCGATATTTGATGCTTTTTGTCTTCTTAAGCCAAATGCCACATTTTCATAAATTGATAAATGAGGAAATAATGCATAACTTTGAAAAACTGTATTTACCCATCTTTTATACGGGGGTAAATCTGTGATGTCATCATTACC
>JBJSWT010000143.1:0-3312 GCA_046086025.1 Actinomycetes bacterium
CTTACAAATGACAGCCAATCTAGATACGACGTTTGGTCGTGTTGAAACAGACGGCACAGTGTTAGTGAAAATGCCTGATGGTTCTGAAAAACAAGTTGGGCAATGGGCTGCTGGAGATCCAAATGATGGACTTAATTTCTATATAAGAAAATTTCAAGAATTAGAAAATGAAATTTCATTAACTTTGCAAAGATTAAAAGATAACAAAGGAAATGCAGAAGCTGCACTTAAACTAGTCGAACGAGTAAAAAATGCGCTAGTAACTCCAAATTTTGTAGGAGATATTTCTCTTTTAACTAACAAATTAGACGAACTCCAGGTAGTTGCTGCTGTTAAAAAGGCTGAATTTTCTGCAGCAAAAGCTATTGCAAAAGAAAAAGCTATGGAAAAAAGAAAACAGCTTGTTGAAGAAGCAGAAAAACTGGTTGGTTCAAAACAATGGAAAAATACAACTCAACGTTTTAAAGACATAGTTGAGGAATGGAAGAAGCTACCGCATGGTTCTAAATCTGAAGAACAAGCTTTATGGAAGAGATTTAGTACAGCAAGATCTGCATTTGATAAAGCCAGAAGACAATATTTTTCAACATTAGAATCCACAAGAAAAGAAGCAACAAAAATTAAATCCGAAATTGTTGAGCAAGCCAAAAAAATTACAGATTCCAAAGATTGGAATGAGACAGCAAATAAATTTAGAAATTTAATGTCAAAGTGGAAATCTGCCCCAATATTAGAAAGAAAAGAAGAGCAAAAGTTATGGAAAGAATTTAAAGTCGCCCAAGATGCTTTCTTCGCAGCAAGAACTGCTGCCTTATCTGTATTAGATGAAGAACACAAAAAGAATTTAGCTCTAAAAGAAGAACTAGCAAAGAAAGCAGAATCTCTACTTCCAATTACTGATATTAAATCAGCAAAATCAGCAATCAGACCTATTCAAGATGAATGGAACAAAATTGGTCATGTTCCTCGTAGTGATAAAAATAAAATTGAATCAAGACTAAAAGCAGTTGAAGATGCGATTAAATCTGCAGAAAGAAAAGAATTAGATAGAACTGATCCTGCAAAAAGTGCTAGAGCTCAATCAACTCTTGAACTAATTGAAAATAAGCTTGCAAAGACTGAAAAAGAATTACAAGAGGCAACTTCTAAAGGTGATTCAAAAAAAGTTGATTCTTTGACTAAAACCATCGAATCACAAAAGATGCTTCTTGAAGCCACAAAAAATACTTTGGCTGAATTTACTCGCTAAACGCGATAAACGTCGTATACCCCTGCAATATTCTTAACTGCTGCTAGAACACTTCCTAAATGTTTTGGATCTGCCATTTCAAATGTAAATTTTGAAAATGCAATTCTTTCTCTAGTTGTTGACACAGAAGCATTAAGAATGTTCACATGATGTTCAGATAAAGTTCTAGTTACATCTGAAAGCAAACCATTTCGGTCAATTGCTTCAACTTGTATATTCACTAAATAAATACCGGTTCCACTTTCAGGCCAAGTAGTTTCAACAATTCTTTCTTCTTCTTTTTTCAAATCAAGAGCATTAGTGCAATCTTGTCTATGAATTGATACTCCTCCACCTCTTGTGATGTAGCCAAAAATTTCATCTCCTGGAACTGGAGTGCAACATCTACTTAAACGGGTGTAAACATCCTCAATTCCTTTAACAATTACCGATGGAGATCTCGTGGCAGTTGGGGTGTTTTTAATGCGAGTAGGAGCAATTGCCTCTGCAAGATCTTCACTAGCCCCTTCTTCCCCACCATGGATTTGAATTAATTTATTAACCACACTTTGAGCACTAACTTTTCCTTCTCCAATTGATGCAAATAAATCTTCTATACCTTTAATTCTTAATTCATGAGCAACTGCAACTAATGATTGGTTAGCCATTAAACGATGAAGTGGCAAATTTTGTTTTCTGATTTGTTTAGATATTTGATCTTTACCTTGTTCTATGTATTCTTCGCGTCGCTCTTTTGTAAACCAAGCTTTAATTTTGCTTTTTGCTCTAGTTGAAACTGCAAAATTTAACCAATCTTGAGAAGGTCCAGAGTCTGGAGTTTTCGTAGTGAAAATTTCTACATTGTCACCACTTTCCAAATTAGAATCTAGCGAGACTAATTTGCCATTAACCCTTGCACCGACACAGTGATTTCCAACTTCAGTATGAACAGCGTAGGCAAAATCAACTGGAGTAGCAGCATGTGGCAAGGCAATAACATCTCCTGCAGGTGTGAAAACAAATATTTCTTTTTGTTGGCCTAAGTCATATCGCAGAGTGTCTAAGAATTCATCTGGGTCTTCTGTTTCTTTTTGCCAATCAACTAACTGTTTGAGCCATGCCATTTCATCAGCTGGTCTTAATCCTTCTTTATTTTGCTTTTCTTTATATCGCCAATGGCTAGCCACTCCATATTCAGCTTCCTTGTGCATGTCAAAAGTTCTTATTTGAAATTCAATTGGTCTGCCATTTGTCCCGATTACAGTGGTGTGAAGGGATTTATACAGATTAAATTTAGGCATTGCGATGTAATCTTTAAATCTTCCAGGAACTGGATTCCAACGAGAATGTATTGTTCCCAAAGTTGCATAACAATCTTTAACATCATTTACTAAAATTCTTACTCCAACAAGATCATAAATTTCGTTAAAATCTCTTCCTCTTACAATCATTTTTTGGTAAACAGAGTAATAGTGTTTTGGTCTAGCACTTAGTTCTGCTTTAATTTTTGCTTCACTTAGATCTTTTTCTACAATTTTTACAACTTCAGCGATTTCTCCATCTCTTTGCGGAGCTCTTTGGCTAACCAAATTAACGATTTCTTCATACATTTTTGGATATAAAGTTGCAAAAGATAAATCTTCTAATTCCCATTTGATGGCATTCATACCTAAGCGATGAGCCAAAGGAGCAAATATTTCTAAAGTTTCTTTTGCTTTTTGTTCCTGTTTTTGAGAGGGCAAATATTTTAAAGTTCGCATATTGTGTAAGCGATCAGCAAGTTTTACTAAAAGAACTCTTATATCTTTTGCCATTGCCACGACCATTTTTCTTACAGTTTCTGCAGCACTTGATTCCCCATATTTGACTTTGTCTAATTTGGTAACTCCATCAACTAATCGAGCAACTTCAGATCCAAAATCTTCTTCTAGTTTTTCGATTGAATATCCAGTGTCTTCAACAGTGTCATGAAGAAGTGCAGCTGCCAAAGTTTCACTAGATAAACCAAGATCTGCCAATATTTGTGCAACAGCAATTGGGTGGGTTATGTATTCTTCGCCACTTCTTCTTTTTTGACCTTCATG
>JBJSWT010000144.1:0-1795 GCA_046086025.1 Actinomycetes bacterium
GCAAAATGTCCTGGACGAGATTGACCTTCTAATATTTCAAATCTTTGATCCTTTACTTCATCTAATGGCCATTGACCTGGATAAACATCTTCGGCACTTGGTGCCCATAAAATATGAGCTCCTGCAGCATGGGCCACTTTGAAATCTTTTTCTAAATCTCTTGGATATTTTTCAAAATCTTCATCTTTCCCAAATTGTTTTGGGTTAACAAAATCACTAACTACAACGCAACCGTTATTTCCAACTTTTTCTTTACCAACTTTTATTAAAGCGGCATGACCCTCATGTAAGGCACCCATAGTTGGAACTAAGCAAATGTTGTTGGCTAAGCCAGTCATTGCACTTCTTAGTTCAGCATTGCTCTTAACTAATTGAGTCATGGTTGAACTCTAATAATTAAGCAAATGACGTGCCTTCTCCTGGCTCATCATCTGATTCTTTTATGCGACAAATTTTCTCTAGCCACAAAGAAAGGCTAATTAAAATAATGGAAAAAAACACGATCACCAAGGATGTAAAAATCCTAGTTTGAATAGGAGATAGTTCTAATTTCGGTAAAAAGTTAATGATTAGGCCAAAATAGAAACCTAAAATTAATGTACCGGCACGAGAACCAGCAAATGCCAAAGCAACTGTTCTTGCTGAAACTAAAGGGTGTGGTGGAGTTTTTCTCTTTAGTAAATCTTTATTCTTATCTGTTGAGCTTTTTAATCTATTCTTAAAAATTATGATCCAATACAGTAAGGAAGCATTTAAAATAAGTAAAGCTATTGCGGTATTAACACTTACTGGAATATATGTCCCAGTAATATTTTCGTAAATACTTGGCACAAAATATCCAAAAATTGTGGCAAAAATAAAAAATGAACCTAAATTTTTTATCGTCGTTGGTTTCATAAAATAACTAACTTACTTGGATAAATGTCAACGTCCGAACAATCTATTTTTTGTAATATTTCTTTAATTTTTCCGTGAACTGCAATTTCTGCATTATCATCAATTTCATTCCATGGTTTCAAGACAAAACATCTTTCAATAGCTCTTGGATGTGGAAGGGTTAGTTTCTCTGAATTTATAACAATTTTTTCATAATCAATTAAATCTAAATCGATAGTTCTTGGGCCCCACTTAATACTTCTTTCTCTACCAAGATTTAATTCAATTAATAGTAATTTCATTAATAATTCTTCAGATCTAAATGCGGTTTCAAGTATTAAAACTGCATTTAAGAAATCCTCTTGATCCTCAAAACCTACTGGTTTAGTTTTATAGACACTTGAACAAATCAATATTTCTGAATCACTTAATTCGTTAATTTCATTTACAGCAGATTGCAAATATGAAAACTTATCCCCAATATTTGAGCCTAAAGAAATTACTGCTCTCATTTACTTCTTTCGACTACTACGGAAATATCTTTAAAACTAATATCAACAGGGGCATGTGGTTTATGAAGGGTAACTTTAACCCAATTGATTTTGAAATTACTTAATAATTCAGTTGCTATTTCATCAGCTACTGTTTCAATTAAATTTTTAGAACCTGTTTCAACAATTGATTTTACTTTTGAAATTACTGAGGCGTAATCAATCGCTTGTTCTATTTCATCGTTGTCGATTGCATTAGTAGTTTCATATTTATACTCAATGTCAACAATAAATTCTTGACCTGATTTCTTTTCACTTTCAAATACCCCATGAAAACCAAATGCTTTAATTCCAGTTATCGTTATTAAGTCTTAAGCCATATATTCCTAGATCGGAAGAGCGTCGTGTAGGAAAAGAGTGTCTACAGG
>JBJSWT010000145.1:0-1332 GCA_046086025.1 Actinomycetes bacterium
TTGTCACACTCTGCAAATAAAGAACAAGATGCCAAAAATATGGGTGCACATAATTTTATTTTGACTAAAGATGAAAGTGTTTTTGATAAATATAAAATGCATTTTGATTTATTAATTAATTCAGTTTCAGCCCCACTTGATTTGAATAAATATTTAAATATGTTGAAACTAAATGGTTCGATTGTGATGGTTGGTTTAAGTGGTCAACCTTATCCAATTGATGCATTTCTGATGTTGAGTCAAAGAAGAAGAATTGCAGGATCAATGATTGGCGGTATGCCAGAAACTCAAGAAATGTTAGATTTTGCAGGTAAACACAATATTGTTAGCGATGTTGAAGTTATTAATGCTGATTACATAAATAAAGCTTATGATCGCGTGGTTGCAAGTGATGTCAAATATCGTTTCGTAATTGATGCTAAAACCTTTTGAAATAAGACCAGCACGATTTGAAGATTGTGCTCAGATCTTAGAGTTAATAAAAGAATTAGCAGTTTATGAAAAAGATCCAGAAGCTGTTAAGACTACAGTTAATGACTTAGAAGAAGCACTTTTTACTGGTTCCAATACTTTCAATAAACAACCTGCTTGTTATGCAGTTGTGATTGATGATCCAGAAAATGAAACGCAAATTTGTGGATTTGCGCTGTATATGTTGCATTTTTCAACATGGACTGGAAAATATGGAATTTATTTAGAAGATTTATATGTGAAAGAAAACAAAAGAGGACAAGGTATGGGCAAAGCCTTGTTAAAACATTTAGCGCAAATTTGTGTTGATAAAGGTTATGCCAGATTTGAATGGTGGGTACTTGATTGGAATAAGCCTGCCTGGGATTTCTATTTATCTAAAGGCTCAATTCCAATGGTGGAATGGACCATGCATCGTATGCAAGGAGATGCTTTAAAAGATTTAGGTTCTAATTAACTGGAGATTTTAAAGCCCATTTAATTAATGGGATTTGAAGGGGAAGTCTTAACCAAGAACCAATAATTAATAGTATTGAAGAATCTTTAAACCAAGTTACATCAATTGCATACCACCAATTTCCTACCCAAATAATTACTAAAACAACACTTGTAAATTTTGGTGCCCAAGATTTTCTTTTTAATAATCCATATGCACAAAGCAATTCTGCTACTCCGCTTAAATAAATCCAAAATAATTTAGAACCTAAAAATGGTGGAATTAATGGTTCAAATACTCCCGGATTAAAAATATGAAAAAATCCACTAGTTAAAAATATTGCCACTAATATTTTTGTACCCAGAGGTAGCTTCATTTTTGTTTAAACAAATATTTTGGATGCTTTTGTTGAGAAATATAAATTT
>JBJSWT010000146.1:0-1023 GCA_046086025.1 Actinomycetes bacterium
TCTTACCCCAAAAGTATCAGCAACTGATGCTTTTGAACCTAAATCAATACTTTGGGAAAACATCTTTGAAGTTACTTTTGAACCTGAAACCGTAATAAATTGTGGTGCACAAAGTTCATTCCAGGATTTCCTAAGAACCAGCCAGCAAATTGTGAAGCAGGATTTTCATAAATTTCTTTTGGTGAATCACTTTGAGTAATCACACCATCTTGCATCAAAGCAATTTGATCAGCCAAAGTCATCGCTTCAGTTTGATCGTGTGTTACATAAATAATGGTTTGTTGTAGGCGACCAAATAGTTCTTTCAAGCTTCGCTTTAATTCTAATTTTGAGGTTAAATCAATGTTTGTAATTGGTTCATCAAACAAAATAATTCTTGGTTGACGAGCAACTTCTCTACCTACCGCGATTTTTTGTCTGGTTCCATTGTCTAGTTCTTCCACTAGTTTCTTTAAAACATCTGTTAAACCTAAGATTGCTGCAACTTCGTCAACTCTTTTATCTAATTCTTGTTTAGATAATTTTTCAGATAATAAAGGTAGTTCAAGATTTTTTCTAACGGATGTATTTCTATAAATTACTGGATATTGGAAAACCATTCCAATATTTCTTCTTCTAGTTGGAACATTTGTAACATCATGTTCACCAAAAAATACTTTTCCTTGAGTTGGATTTTCTAATCCAGCAATCATTCTCATCAAAGTAGTTTTTCCACAACCTGATGGTCCTAACAAAACTGTTACCGAAGATTTAGGAATTGTAAAAGTAATATCATTAACAGCTGTGAAGTCACCGAATTTCTTGGTGACATTTTCTAATCTAATGTCATACATGAGAAACTCCTTGACCTACTCTTTTGCCAGATTCTGCATCAAATAGCACAACAGCTTCTGGTTTATAAGAAATTGTGGTTGATTTACTTCTTACTTTTGCTAATGAATCATTATCTGTTCTAGAAACCACTGTGACCAAGTTTGTATTTTTCACATTGAAATAAACAGCAAATTCTGAGCCAAGATTTTC
>JBJSWT010000147.1:0-2765 GCA_046086025.1 Actinomycetes bacterium
TTGCACAGTATTTGAGTCATGAGTAACTAAAATAATTGTTCTTCCCTCGTTTTGCATTTCTTTTATTTTTTCTAAACACTTTTTTTGAAATGGAGCATCTCCTACAGCCAAAATCTCATCAACTAGCAAAAGTTCTGGATCTGTATGAATTGCTATAGCAAAACCTAACCGCGCATACATTCCACTTGAATAAAATTTAACGGGGGTATCAATAAAATCTCTAATTCCAGAAAAATCAATAATTTCATCAATTACTAAAGTTGTATCTTTTCTTGACCGACCTAAAATAGAAGAATTTAAATAAATATTTTCTCGACCTGTCATATCTGGCTGAAATCCTGCACCAAGTTCTAATAAAGCAGCAGTAGAAACAGGTCTAATTACTTGTCCAGATGATGGAGTTAAAACCCCACTAATAATTTTTAATAAAGTACTTTTGCCAGAACCATTTCTACCAATTAAACCTAAAGTGGAACCTTCCTTTACTTCAAACGAAACATCTTTAAGCGCCCAAAAAACAGTATTAAAATTTTTAGCGTGCCTATCAGTTAAAAATTCTTTGAAAGTTCTTTGATAGTACTTTCTATATTCCCGACTTACATTGTCTACTTTTACACAAAAACTCATAAATCAACCACAACCGTTCCTGCTAGACGAGCAAAAATTCTTTGGGCAACATATAGAAATATCCAACTTGCTAAAACCGAAAGCCATAATCTCGTAGAAAATGGTGAGTCAAAAAATTGATAAACTTTTCCCGCCTCACTATTAATAGGTGCCCATAAAGCTTGTTGCGCTGCCATAGTTACAAGTCCAAAAGGATTCAATAAATAAATTTGTTGCCACACATGACCTAAAGGTAAGCCAGCTAAGAATTGGTGAGCAAATGTCCAAGGATAAAGAATTGGACTTAACCAAAACAAAAGAAGAAGTCCCACTTCGACTATGAATTGCGTATCTCTAAATCTAACGTTCAAAACAGAAAAAATTAAACTTAAACCAAATGCAACTGGAAAAACTATTAAAGTTATTGGAATTAAATACAACAAATTTCCTGGTGTCGGCCAAGAATTAAAAACTGCGAAACCTAACGTCAATACTAAACAATGAACTAAGAAATGAACTGTTGCCACAGCAAAACTTGTAAGTGGAAGTATTTCTCGTGGAAACCAAACTTTTTTAAGTAAAGATCCATTAGCTGTCATAGATACTGATCCAGAACTTATTGAATCTGATAGAAGATTCCAAAAAAGAAGTCCTACAAAAATAAAGATTGCAAATTTTTCAACACTTCTTGATGCTCCCAGAAATTGCCCGACAACTACAGCATAAATAAATAACATGACTAAAGGTCGGATTAAAGTCCAACCAAGTCCAAGTACGCTGCCTTTATATTTACCAGCTAATTCTCGACCTAATAAGGCAAACAATAATTCTCTAGCCTTCAAAAGATCTTTTACATCTTTAAATACACTCGCAGAACGACCAGCAGGTAGCAACGTAATTTTTGTTTTATCCAACTACCTAGCTCCTTGTTATATATAAATCTTCAGATAAACATCTTACGCTGAATGCAAAATTTCTCTGGAACTAAGCCAAAATCATGAATTTTCTCACTTATAACACTTAAAAACTATTAGATTAACTAATATCACCTGGATTTTATACTAATCTTGAAGTTGATAATCGAACAAGGAATATATTTTGAGTTTAATTGATCAATTTGAAGTTCAATTTAATGAATTATCAAATTTTGAACTAAGTGATGGCTCACTTACAGAAGTTCAACCTGTCGAAATTGCAGGTGTCGTAAATCAAGAAATAAACCGAATCGAAAAACAAATCACCGAATTTGACACTTTAGACTCACTAAATATTTATTTATCAAAACATGATCACAAGCGTTTATCAAAATTTTATCCCTTAATTATTGAGGGAATAGAAAATTTATTGAAGAAAACTGCTGAACTAAAGCGTCTTGAAAACATTGAAAACGCATCCATAATTATTCTTCAAGATTCAAATCTTGAAACAGGAATTATAAAAAGTATTCCTGTGATCTTAAATAATCAACCAATAATAGAACAAGTAACTTCATACGTACTAGAAATTAATGGAATGCGTAAAGAGTTAGAGAACAGAATTTATGTACTGGGTCGTGGGACAGATGCTGACATTCAAATAAATGATCCTGGGATTTCAAGAAAACATTTATCGATTGAAATTAACGACAGAGTTTTAATCGCTGATTTGCAATCAACGAACGGAACTTTTTTTCAAGAAGAAAAAATTACAGATTTAGAAGTTGAAGATTCTGCAAAACTTAGAATTGGTGCTACTGAGTTATTTATCTATCGCGTAATTAAATGACAAACTTACTTAAATTTAAGTCAGTTGGTAGATCTGACGTAGGTTTAACTAGAGACAATAATGAAGATTCTGGATTTATTGGAAAGAACTTTTTATTAATTGCAGATGGCATGGGTGGTCATGCTGCGGGTGAATTAGCTAGTTCCACTGCAGTGTCAGTTGTAGCAAATTTTGATAAGAATTTTGATAATTTTTCACCTATAGATATAGTGAATAAAGTTTCTGAAAAAATAAAAAATTCTATTCAAAAAGATACTTCTAGAAGTGGAATGGGAACAACTCTTTCAACTGTTTACTTAAAGGAAAATAAATTAAATTTAATTCATGTTGGTGATTCTAGGATTTATCTCATTAAGGATAAAAATTTAAATTTAATAAGTAAAGATCAAACTTAT
>JBJSWT010000148.1:0-985 GCA_046086025.1 Actinomycetes bacterium
AAAATTAACAGAGGCAAAATTGCTCCCACAGAAAGTTTTGCAGGAATTACTAAAGCAAATAAACCAACAGGCATTGTGGCAGCAGCTGGAACTGAAGATTTAGCTAGACCAATTACAAATACGGCAAATGCAGCAATTACAAATCCAACAAGATTTAGATCTAAGGGAAGATTCAAATTTAAATTAATCCCACAGGACGCTCTAGTGCTTCTTGTACGATTTGATCAATTAAATCTTCATATTTCATGCCTTTTTCTTTCCATGAAAAAGCAAAGGAACCATCTTTTGCCAAATATGGTTGGCTATTTACTTCAATAACTAGAAGTTCTCCCTCTTTATCAATCATCATTTCAATTTGGGCAAAACCTGAAAGTTTCAAAACTTCAAAAGTTTTTTGTGCATATTCATGAATAAGTTTAATTACTTCCGCATCTAAATCTTTGGCTTTTTCAAAGGAATACTTTGATTTATCGCTTCGAGCAATAAAATTAAAAACTTTCTCACTCTTATCAAGTTTAGTTTCAATAATTTCACTAGTTATTGATTTTCTTTTTGTATCTTCAATAATGTTGCATTCAATTAAATGTTTTGGTTCATGATATTTTTCAACTATTACTCGACCATCAAAGTTACGAGCAATTTCTATATTTTTCTTCCAGTCTCTTGGAACTCTGGTGAAAGAAATACCCACACCATTACTTCCTCGAGCAGGTTTAACAACTACTGGCATTTTTAATGCATTTGCTCTTGCTACACAAGAAAGAGGATCTCTTCTCCAGTTTTTATCATTAATAATTGAAAGGGCAGGAGTTGGAACTTCCACAGATTGCATTAATAATTTGGCGGTTGGTTTATCTGTAGCGATAGCAGCACCTAATGTGTCAGAGCCAACGAATCTAACAATTTCAGTTTCTAGTAATCCTTGAACTGTGCCATCTGATGCCCAAGCACCCATCATGGTTGAAAAAACTACTGGATTTTCTAG
>JBJSWT010000149.1:0-1849 GCA_046086025.1 Actinomycetes bacterium
TCTGTCATATTTCCACTTTCTCTCATAACTTTTGCAACATCTGCCCAGGTATCTAAATCCTGCACAACGTCATCTGCAACAGCTATTGGAACTAAATCCATTTTGCCCAGTATTTGTCTTAAGGAAACATTTACTCCACCATTTTCCTCAAGTGAACTTTTTAAAGCACTTACTTTTACACAACTTGCTAAGGGATTTCCCATACCTTCAACGTCTACTAACCACGAACCATTACCGGCGGCCTTTTGACAAAGTTCAGTTACGTAATGGCCAATAAATGGTTGGTCTCCTGCAAGAATTAAAACGTATTCACTATTTATTTCCTGTAAACCTGACCAAACACCAACTGCAGGTCCTCCATCTTTAGTTAAATCATTTATCCAAGTCACATTTATTTTGGTTGGTCTTTTATCACCAACAACATAAATATTGTTTATGCCATTTTGAATTACTAAATCTAAGACTTTATCGTTATTAATTTTTAAATCTAATTTGTCAACATAATCTAGTCTGGAAGATTTTCCACCTGCAAGAATTAAAGTGTCAATATTTTTCATATCTTTAATAATTCCAAAAAATTGAACTTAAATAAATAGTTAAGGTGTAGGAACTGGGGCAGGAACTGCAGGTGGGACAAATGTTGGGGCAATACCTTTGTCGGATAATTGCCAAGAAGGTTGTAATTCCAAAGAAGTTTCTTCTGTTCCTTCAAGTGCTCCTAGCATTGCTTCTTTCCAGATTGGTCCTGGTAAAGAACTTCCAAAAACTTGTTTATACTTTTTTCCATTAATAGTTATGTTTTTCATTGGATATTTGTAACCCCCACGAGGATCTCCCACCCAAACAGCAGCAGAAACATCTGGAGTAAAGCCAACAAACCATACAGCAGCTGAATCATTTGTTGTTCCAGTTTTTCCACCAGCTTCACGACCTAAGGACATCCTTGCGCCAGTTCTTCCTTCAATAGATCCATCAATAACATTGGTAAGCATTAAAGCTGCTGTATCTGCAGTTCCAGGATCAACAACTGAACTACAAACTATTTTTGATAACGGAATTTCTTCTTGATCTCTTGTCACAATTTGCGAAATTACTTTTGTTGGGCAATGTGTGCCATGATTTGCAAAAACTGAAACCGCAGAAGCCATCATTAACGGAGTTACTGGTGCAGTTCCTAATGTAAAAGAGGGAACTCTTTCTAATGGTTGGCCTTTACCAGTTCTTACTCCAAGTTTTTCTGCAATTTCTGCAGGTCTACATAAACCAGTTAATTCCTCTAAGCCAACAAAATAAGTGTTAACGGAATAAGCCAAACCTTGATTCATATCAAAAATTCCACTTCGAGTGGAGTTATTAACTGTGTAAGGTTCAAAAGCTGGAGCACCTTCTTCACAAGCTGTGAAGTTAGAAAAAGTTTTTGGGGTATTTGAATCTAAAACTGTTCCTGGTCCATAACCTTGTTCAAGTGCTGCAAGCAAAGTAAAAACTTTAAATGTAGAACCAGCTTGCATACCTGCAGTTCCACCATGTTGAGCATCAACGTTGTAGTTATAAGTGGTGTTTCCTAAACCATCTGTGCCCCAAGTTCTATTTTGTGCCATGGCAATTACTTCACCAGTTTTTGAATTAACCATTGAAATTGCTGCAGCTTTTTGACTTGGATCATCTCTTGGAATGTATTTATCAACCGCTAATTGGGCAGCCTCTTGAGCTTTTAAATCAAGAGTCGTAGTGATGGTTGCACCAGATTCTCTTAAGAAAGTATCTCGATCTTCTTGAGATTCTCCAAATGAAGGATCATTTCTAATAATTTGCACAACATAATCACAAAAATATGGAGCAATAGAAC
>JBJSWT010000150.1:0-5601 GCA_046086025.1 Actinomycetes bacterium
ACCATTCCCATATCTCTTTTATTTGCAGGCACATTTGTTAAATCTTGTCCATCAACTATTACTTTTCCTTCATCAGCTAAATCCAAACCTGCAAGTAATCGAAGTGCAGTTGTTTTACCACAACCAGATGGCCCTAGTAATGCAACTAATTCACCAGGTTGAATAGTTAAGTTCAAACCATCAAGGGCAGTGACTTCACCAAATCTTCTTACTAAGTTACTTAATTCAACTAAACTTCCTTTTTGTGCCACAGTCACTTAAACGCCTCCTAGGTTCACTTTAACTTTACGTTTTCTGTCTAACAAACTCATAAGCATTAGTAATAACCAAACAAACAACAGGCTCATGACAGAAATAGCAACAGCTCCTTCTGCATCTGACATTCCTACTAATGCCATCCATACTGGCAAAGTGTTCCAAATTAAAAGTGATGAAACCACAAATTCGCCCAGCACCAATGCAACTGCTAAAAATATTGCACCAAAAATTGCTGACTTAATATTTGGAGCGATGACTGAAGATAGAACCTGTCTCCAACTTGCACCTAATCCTCTACCTGCATCTACTAAAGTTTTGACGTCAATTGCATTTAGTCCTGCATCTAAAGATCTATAGGTATAGGGCATTGTTAGTGCGCCATAAGCAAAACCAAGTAAATATGGTGAATCTTTCAAAAAACTTGGCATGGAACCTAACAATCCAAGAGCAGTAACTACCGGAGGAATAATCAAAGGCAAAATTGTAATAAATTCCACAATACGTTTAGCTTTTTGTGCACGAATATGTAACCACGTAACAGTTGGAACCATCAGGAACAAAACAATTGCAACAGTCATAAATACTAATTTTGTTGAAAGCCATAGCGATGAAGCTAAACCTGGATCTTGCAACATTCTCGTATAGGCAGTAATGGTGTATGAACCATCTCCAACTTGAACTGAAAATAATGCTGCAGAAAATATGGGTACTGCAAAAAATAAAAATCCAAGAACTAGCCAAGTGTTTAGTCCAACCCCAGGTTTTGGAGAAACAGTTGATCCTGCTTTTATCTGTTTGGCCATTATCTTTTACGCCATTTCGATGTTTTTCTATCAAGGAAAATATAACCACCCATAGTTATCGAAACTACAATAATCATTTCTAATCCCATGGCCATACCAACATTCATTTGATCAGCTACTACGTTTCCATTTACCAAAGAACCAATTTGAATTGGTAAAAGTGGCAAAGTTCCACTCGTTAAAACATTTGCCGTGGCATAAGCAGCAAATGCATTTGCAAACAAGAGAAGATAAGCGCCAGTAAAAGCTGGGGTCAAAATAGGTATACCAATGTATCTCCAATACATCATTTTTGAAGCACCAAGATTTACTGCTGCTTCACGCCATTCATTTTTTATTCCTTCAATTGCAGGATAAGTAACAATAATCATTAAAGGAATTTGGAAATACAAATAGACAATAATTAATCCACTAAAACCAAAAAGTGTGAAATTTCCAGCATAAATATCAATGCCCAGTCGTTGTAGAAAAATAGTAACTAAACCATAATTACCAATTGCTGCTATGAAAAAGAAAGCTAGTGGCACCCCACCAGTATTAGCAAAAACCCCACTTGCGGTTGAAACAATTCTTTGTAATTTCTTTCTGCCACTAATTGCCACTGCGTATGAAATAGCAATCCCAATGATGGAACCAGTTAATGCTGAAGTAAAACCTAACTGCAAACTTCCAATTAAACTTGTGAAGTAAATATCACCAAATGCGACTCTGAGATTTTCGAAGGTCCATTCGCCTGAATTTCCTCTAAAGGCATTTACCACTACTGAACCTGTAGGCAAACCAATAAAAATAATTGTGAAAATAAAAAAAGGAATTAGACCACTGTAATCAAATAATTTTTTACGTAACTCAGAATTTTGTCGCTGAGAACGTTTGTCGCCGCCCATTTTTTGGGCGGCGACTACGTTTTGCGACTGAGTAATATCAGCCACTAATTAATTGCTCTCAATTAGTTGAGTTTGCCCCATTGCTTTGCCAAAACTTCGCGAGCTTTTGTTTGCTGCGCAACTGTTGGGTAAAGCACTTTGGTTCCTGCAGGCAATTTAGGAAGGCTTGCAAAGTATTTCTTATTTACAGTTCCTGCCTTTTGCATTGCATCTAATCTAATTGGACGAGCTCCTCCTGCTAACCACAAGTTTTGTGCTTGATCGCTATATAGATATTCCATCCATAAACGAGCACATGCTGGGTTTGGAGCAGTCTTATTAATTGCTTGTTGGTAGAAACCACCAATTGCAGCATCAGATGGAATTACTTTTTTCCATTGAACTTTGCTACTTGATTTGGCGTACTTATCTTGTAAGTAATCCCAGTCAAGAGTGATTGGAGTTTGACCATTTGCAACTGTGGCACTTGAAGCTTGGACAGGCAAGAATGTTCCTGCTTTCTTCCAAGATTTAACTAAATCAACACCAGACTTCATGTTGTTTAGACCATTTTCGCCACCACTTGCTGCAACTGAAATTGCAAACATTGCACCCAATGCAGCACCTGCTGATGTTGGGTTACCGTTTAATGCAACTTGGTTTTTGTATTGTGCATTTCCAAGATCTTTAATTGATTTTGGTGCAACTTTAACTTTTTTAGCGTCGTAACCAATTGCGATCACACCGCCGTAATCTGCGTAATACAGACCAGTCTTTTCTTTCGCACCTGCTGGAATGTCATTCCATGTTGCTACTTTGTATGGTGCAAATAATCCTTCAGCTGCACCGGCAACTGCGAATGCTAAACCAACATCCAAAACATCTGGTGCACGATTAGAACCTTTCAACTGACGAACAGCTGCAAGTTCTTGAGCACTTGATGCTTCTGGGTTTTGACTATCCAAGTTCACACTTGGATATTTTCTAATAAAAGTATCAATTACTTCGCCATAGTTTGCCCAGTCGCGAGGCAAAGCAATTACGTTTAATTGACCTTCTTCTTTACATTTTGCTTCTAATCCTGCAAGACCACCAAAGTCTGCAAGAGAAGTTGCGGTACTGCTATCGGCTGCTTGTACTGGTGCCAACATCACTGATGCTGCTAATGCTGTTGCGATACCAGAAACAAGAAGACCTGAGCGACGACTAATTCGCACAGCGAACCTCCATATGGTTTTGGGTAGGTTTACCCACTTGCAAGAATGCCACTTTCTAGAAAGTTTTTCTACACTTTTCGTGAAACAAATCAATAAATTTTTGCCGCTTATCAGGTAAATATATAGTGAAATTTTGAACTTAAGCCCCACAAATAACAACAGCCCCAAAGTCTTGTCCTTGGGGCTGTTGGGGGAGCTTTAGTTAAGTTAGAACAAAGTTGTGTTGCTTAAAACCAAACCAACGCTTTCACCATGCTTTGCAAAAATGTAAAAGAATGCAAGAGCTGCACCTGCAAGTGCAACGTCTTTATTAAATGCAATCATTTCATTCATCTTTGCCATCGCATCAGTTTCTTTCCAATATGGATGCATTAAAAATGCAGTTGGAATTAGGAATACAAAAATTAGTAATGCACCAAGATCGCCATAAAAACCTAATGCAATCAAAGCTGCACCAACCAAAATCATTAAGCCACTTATTATGGTTGAAGCTTTTGCTGCAGGCACACCTTTAGATGCTGCATATCCTGCCATTGCTGCTGTTTGACGAAGGTGACCAATTCCTGAACCGATAAACAACAATGCAAAAAATAATCTTCCAACTAATAACAATATTTCCATCTAGTTTTCTTCCTAACCTAATCTTTCTTTGATGATCAATTTGACCATCTGGTCAAGAATAAACCCAACTTTTGAAATCTGCTTGTTAAGAAGTTCAAATTCAGAAGTGTGTCGAAAAGAAATTCCCCTCAAGGAAATAAATCCTTGAGGGGAATTTGCAAGTAATTCGCAATTACTTGATAGTAACTTTTCCGCCCGCTGCTTCGATTAATTCTTTAGCTTTGGTTGCTGCTTCTTTGTTAACTTTTTCAAGTACTGGCTTTGGTGCACCTTCAACTAAATCTTTTGCTTCTTTCAAACCAAGATTTGTTAGAGTACGAACTTCTTTAATAACTTGGATTTTCTTATCTCCACCATCTTCCAAGATGACATCGAATTCATCTTGTCCTGATGCTGCTGCATCGCCGCCTGCTCCACCTGCTGCTGGTGCTGCTGCAACTGCAACTGGTGCTGCTGCTGTTACGCCAAATGTTTCTTCGAATTGCTTAACAAAATCTGCAAGTTCGATCAAAGTCATTTCTTTGAAAGCACTTAACAAATCTTCATTTGCTATTTTTGCCATTTTTGTTTTCCTTTTCTTTTTTTAGTTCTCTTGTGATTTCTGTTGCTGCAAAGCTCCAAGTGCTCTTGCGGTCTTTGACAAAGGTGCAGCAAATAAATACACAGCTTGTGAAAGTGATGCATTCATTGCACCTGCCAATTTGGCAAGTAGAACTTCTCTTGATTCAAGATCTGCTAGGCGAAGAATTTCTTGGCTAGATAAAACTTTGCCATCCATGTATGCACCTTTAATTACAAGTGCAGGATTTTCTTTAGCAAAGTTTTTTAACCCTTTTGCAGATTCAACTGCGTCGCCTTCGATGAATGCAATGGCGCTTGGACCTTTAAGCATTTCATCAATTCCTTCAACTCCAGCAGCTTTTGCAGCCAAACGTGACAAAGTATTTTTTACAACTGCATAAGTTGTTTTAGGACCCAATGCACGACGCAATTCTTTTAATTGCGTCACGGTTAGTCCGCGGTACTCGGTCATCACAGTCGCAGAAGATTTACGAAAGTTTTCCGTCATCTCTGCAATAACTGAGGACTTTTCAGCACTCGCCATTGAGACTTCCTTTTCTTTTATCAGGCTGATTTTTTAAGATTTCAATTTAGAAATAAAAAAACCTGGATGCACAAATGCTCCAGGTAATTTAGAAACAAATTTCTTTGTTTCTAAAACTTACTTTTCACACCTGCGCGGGCTCTCAAATTTCTTTTTGAGTCTTAGTTTTCTTCTAGTTTTACCTAGTTGAAAAACCAGCGGTCTTCGGCTTCTTGCTTTCTTAAAGATTACCTAACTTAGAATTTTGAACCATTGCCAGGTTAGGTAATCTTTCAAGAAATCTATTTATTCTTCTGAGTCAGCTGCTCCAGAAGCGCCTACTTCTACAGGAATTCCAGGTCCCATAGCAGAAGACATTACGGCTTTCTTTATATAACGGCCCTTTGCAGAAGCTGGCTTGGAACGGCCAATTTCATCAAGAGCTGCTAGATAGTTTTCAGCTAATTGTTGTTCACTAAATGAAGATCTACCGATTGGAAAATGTAAATTAGAATTCTTATCGATTCTAAACTCGATTTTTCCACCTTTAATATCTTGCACAGCTTTTGCTACATCCATAGTCACAGTTCCTGTTTTTGGATTTGGCATCAAGCCTCGAGGTCCAAGTACTTTACCTAGACGACCAACTTTTCCCATCAAATCTGGAGTTGATACACATGAATCAAAATCTGTGTATCAGGCAAATGGCCCGACGACACTGCGAACCAATCTCGCAACTGGCCACGATTGCA
>JBJSWT010000151.1:0-3364 GCA_046086025.1 Actinomycetes bacterium
GTCGGTTTTATTTTTGCCGCCTGGATATTTTTAATGGGTCTAGGATTTGTACTGTTTTCAGTCTCAGGTTGGCTGTTTGAGTATTGGAAGTTCGAAAGAGTCGAGCCAATCAGACATTAATTGCTTCACCTTTAGCATAATGAAGAGATGAAGCAAAAATCTAGAAAAAATCAAGTAACAAAGATTTCTCCTTTTGCTGATTTTTTTCAAAGAGAATCAACTAGTAGTCTCTTAATCCTTTTAGCAGCCATCCTTGGGCTAGTCATTGCAAATTCAGCATTAAGTGATGCATATTTTGAAATTTTGAAAACAGAAGTTTTCATAAAAATTGGTCTTTTCCAATTCAATATGGATATCCAGCATTTAATAAATGATGCACTCATGACCATATTTTTCTTCCTCGTTGGATTAGAAATAAATAGAGAATTAAACACAGGTCATTTAGCAGGATTTAAAAAAGCTATAGTTCCATTTCTGGCAGCCCTTGGGGGAATGCTAGTTCCTGCTTTAATTTATTTATTTGTCACTGACTTTAAAGATTTAAGAGGCTGGGCAGTTCCCGTTGCCACAGATATTGCTTTAGCTGTTGGTGTTTTAAGTTACTTTGGGGCTAAGAAGTCAGGATTTTTAAGACCATTTCTTTTAGGCCTTGCAGTTATTGATGATATTGGAGCCATTCTAATTATTGCTTTAGTATTTTCTAAAGGAATAACTATTCCTTGGCTGATAATTTCAAGTTTGTTGGTTTTAGTCGTTGTTTGGTTTAAGAAAATAAATATCAATACTACCTTTGTTTACGTCATACTTGGAATTTTGCTTTGGTATGGGCTTTATGAAACAGGAATTCATCCCACTATTGCAGGAGTAATCCTTGGACTTCTTGCACCAGTTACTCCAATTATTGAGAAAAAATATATCGATATTGATGAATTAAAAAATGTCTCCACAGTAGAAAATGCGATCAAAACCAAAAAAATAGCAAAGAATTCTGTCTCGGTAGTTGAGTGGCTTGAACATGTGATTCATCCTTGGAGTGCATTTTTAGTAGTGCCTTTATTTGCTTTTGCAAATTCTGGAATAAAAATAGATTCAAAAACCTTTGAATTAATGCTTCAATCAAGTGTGGCCCTTGGAATTATTCTTGGTTTAGTAGTGGGAAAACCTGTAGGAATTTTACTTTTAACTTACTTCACCAAGTTTTCTAAAATTGGCCAAATTCCAAAAGATGTGAAATGGCATCAACTTTTAGGAGTTGGTAATGCTGCCGGTATTGGTTTTACTGTGGCCATTTTTATCGCCAAACTTGCTTTTAAGGATCAAGAGATTCAAGATCTAGCGATTTTGAGTGTTTTAGTGGCTTCGGTAATAAGTGCCTTTATTGCTGTGGCAGCGTTTAAATTATCTGACAAAAAGTCTTAAAAAGTAACATTTTTTCCATTTCCCTCACAAAGAGACTGCGACTTTTCGAAAAAAAGCACCCAAAACTCTTTCATTTGTTCACAATCATGGGTAAGAATTACACCCAGCACGAAGCCATGAGAGTCATGGCTGTCTCAGGAGGGGTGCTTATATGGCTGTAAGTAAAGCGCAGTTAGACGCAGACGCGAAACGTCTTGCGGAACTGGGTTATAAACAGCAGTTTGAACGTCGATGGAGTGGTTTTTCAAACTTCGCTATCTCGTTTTCAATTATTTCAATCTTGTCTGGATGTTTCACCACATTTAGCCAAGCCTGGAATAACGGTGGACCAGTTGCAATTTCAATTGGTTGGCCAATTATTGCAACATTGATTTTAATCATCGGTTTTTGTATGTCTGAACTAGTTTCAGCTATGCCAACAGCTGGTGGAATTTACTATTGGTCATTCAAGTTAGGTAAACCTGTTCATGGTTGGCTAACTGGTTGGCTAAACCTTGTTGGTTTGGTAGCAGTTATTGCTGGTGTGGATTATGGTTTTGCAACATTTTTCACATTCACAATGAGTTTGTTTAATCCAGCCTTCAATATCGAAAACCTTGGTTTAGTTTTCATTGTGTTCTTGGTGACTGTGATCTTGCACGTGATTATTAACGTGTGGGGAGCAAAAATTATTCACTGGATGCAAAACATCAACGTTTACTGGCACGTTTTTGGTGTGGCAGCAATCGTTTTGATTTTGGTTTTGATTCCAAAAGAACACCAAAGTTTGACTTGGATGTTTACAACTCAAATCAACAACAGTGGTTGGACAAATTATTGGTTCTACGTGTTACCTTTAGGTTTCTTGTTGACCCAATACACAATCACAGGTTTTGATGCATCCGCTCACGTTTCAGAAGAAACAGGCGGAGCTGCTTCAACAGCTGCGAAAGGGTTATGGCAATCAATCTTTTTCTCCGGTATCGGTGGATGGATTCTGCTTTTGTCATTCCTTTATGCAGCAACAAATGTTGAAGAAATAAATAAAAATGCTGGATTCTCTCCAGTAATTTTCTTAACTTCACTTCCTGAAGGTTGGGCTGTCACAATTTTGATTATTTCTTGTGTAGGTCAATTCTTCTGCGGTATGTCATGTGTAACAGCAGCATCAAGAATGTTGTTCGCATTCTCACGTGATGGAGCAGTCCCTGGAAGTAAATGGCTAAAGAAAGTTGATTCAAACAAGAATCCATCTAATGCTGCAGTTGGTGCAGCTTTGGGTGCAGTTGTGTTAACACTTCCTGCTTTATACGCACCTCCAGGAACTGTTGTGCCAATTGCATTCTTTGCGGTTACTTCTGTGACAGTGATTGGTTTAGTCGTTTCATTTGCAATTCCAATTTATTTACGTTGGAGAATGGGCGATAAATTCAAACAAGGTCCATGGAATTTAGGTAATAAATGGAAATGGATGGCACCAATTGCAGTTTTAGAAATTGCAATTATTTCTATCTATTTCATGTTGCCAACAACACCAGCTGGTATGCCAGGAAATGAAAATTTCTCATGGCTAGCAGTTCAATACTCTCCAATTGCGATGTTGATTGTGATTGGTGGAGCCATGATTTGGTGGCAACTAAGTGCTAAGAAGTGGTTTAAAGGTCCAAAATCAGACCTCTAAATCAAAGTATTTAATTTAAAGAGGACTTGCTTTACAGTTGAGGCAAGTCCTCTTTAAATTTTGCGAAAGAGTGGAGAAAAAAATGTCAGGAAGAGTTCAAAATAAGGCTTGTATAGTTACCGGCGCTGGATCTGGAATCGGAAAAGCCACTGCTTTAAGACTTGCTGAAGAAGGCGGCAAAGTAGTTGTCTCTGATATTAATTTAGACAGTGCCCAAAAAGTAGTTGATGAGATAAAAACAAAAGGTCAAATCGCTATTGCAGCGAAAACTGATGTTTCAAGTGA
>JBJSWT010000152.1:0-1170 GCA_046086025.1 Actinomycetes bacterium
ATCTTTTTGAATAAACATTCTCAAAGGATCAATTCTTAAAATTCCAGGTGGTTGACTTAATAAATTTGGTAATTCTTCCATCAAAATTTTAAAAGCTTCTGCTTTTCGATGATCTTCAAATGCTTCAGTGCTTGAAAACCATTCCACTAGCCATGCCACATCTTTGTCATCTGGATCTAATGAAACTACAAATGCTTCAGTACCTGGTTCTGCATCTAAATGATCTGCATAGCGATTTACCGCATCTAAAAGGGCTAAACGAGCACCAGGTTGAGAAACTAAACGAACCACAATTCCTAAACGACCTGGCAGAAGTGCGTCTACACCTTTTTCGCTTGTGTTCATAACTCTATTTTCACCTAGTTACCAGTATTTCGCACCTGGAAGATGAAGTTTCTTCGCAAGTTTTCTTAAAATACCTAAAAATCCATCTTCTCTTTTTATTTCACCAATTCTTCGATAATAATAAACAGGAGTTTTTCTTGGATGTCTTCTTAGCGCTAAAGGATTCTTTTTAACTTTATAAGGATTTTTACAATATTCTAAAACTGGTAGTAAAACTTTATTCCATCTAAATTCTTCTCTAAGTTTTGAACTATTTTGTCGAGCTTTTTCTAAATTTGATTTTTCAAGTAAATTTATTATTGCTTCAGCTAACTTTTTAGCATTTCTTTGTTCAACTACTTCTCCGCAACCTTTTTCTTTTATCAATTCTGCAAAGTAATCTCCTTCTGTAGAGATTATTGGTAAACCCGCCCATAAATAGTCAAGGATTCGAGTTCTAAAACTAAATTGTGTCTCTAATGATTTGTAATGAGTCGAAATTCCAATAGTTGCATTAAATAAGTAATTATGTCTTTTATCATAATCAATCCAAGAATCATTAAAGAAAACATTTTTATTTAATAAATTTAATGAATTTGCTAAATCAATACTTTTTTGCACAATTTTATTTATTGGTACATCTGGATTTGGGTGCTTTCCACCCATAAAAACTAAACGAATATTAGGAATTTTTTCTTTAACAATATTTATTGATTCAATTAATGTAATTGGATCAAACCAGTCATAGACTCCCCCACCCCATAAAAGAATTGGATCATTTTCTTTTATCTCTGGAAAATTTTTTAAATATGGATTTTCGGTAACCGTTGGATTTTCATTACTAAT
>JBJSWT010000153.1:0-20873 GCA_046086025.1 Actinomycetes bacterium
CTTATCTTGGTGATGCTAGAAATAACATGGGAAATTCATTATTAGTAACTGCTGCTCTTCTTGGAATGGACGTCAGGTTAGTTGCTCCTAAATCTTTAGTACCAAAATTAGAAATTCAAGAAATTGCTTCAAACTTGAGTAAAACATCAGGCGCTAAAATCACGATAACTGAAGATGTGGCAACTGGTGTTAAAGATGTGGATTTCATTCACACAGATGTTTGGGTGTCTATGGGAGAAGCAGAAAATGTTTGGAACGAAAGAATAAACTTATTGAATCCTTATAGGGTAACAAAAGAAGTAATTGAGTTAACTAATAATAAAAATGTTAAATTTATGCATTGCTTACCTGCATATTATGATGACAAAACTTTAATAGGTAAAAAAATAAAAGATAGTTTTGGGATTGAAGGAATAGAAGTTACTAAAGAAGTATTTCAATCAACTAATTCGATAGTTTTTGATCAAGCAGAAAACAGAATGCATACAATAAAAGCTTTACTAGTTGAAACTTTAGCTTAAAAAAAATTACCCGCTTAATTTCTTAAGCGGGTAATTAGTAGAAGTCCGGGTCTTAAAGTGGTCGCACGTTTGCGGCTTGTGGACCTTTTTGGCCTTCAGTGATATCGAATTCAACTCTTTGTTCTTCGTTTAAACTACGATAACCGTCGGATTGAATTGCTGAATAGTGAACGAACACGTCTGGTCCGCCTCCATCTGGAGCTAAGAATCCAAAGCCCTTTTCTGAGTTAAACCATTTGACGCTGCCTTGTGGCATATTTATTTCTCCTGCTTTTGTTGATTAAACCGCTCAATGCTTTTGCCTAAACGGGGCCGTTCGCCGCTGACTTTCTGCGGCATCTTCGACACCTTGCATAAATCATTAACTTGCAACCACCAATAACTCTACGGCATTTGTCGTGATTTCAATCAGTGGGGCATTGCAAAGTGTGTAAAAGTAAAACGAGCAAACTCATCAAGCTTTTTACTTGATTTGTTTGCTCGTTTAACGGTTTGTGGAGGTGGCGGGATTTGAACCCGCGTCCATCAGCGTCGTACTAGGGCTTCTCCGGGCGCATCCACTTTTGTGTGTTCTTGACCTGCTGGTTACTTGTGGCCTTGCCAGCAACACGGTCGCAGTTACTTTTAAATTTTTCCATTTAACCTAGTAACCCGACTAAATGGTGATCCTTCTGGCGACGCCAAATCTCAGATCGAAGGAACTTCTGAGTTGACGGACTTTATGGCTAAAGCTACTTTAAGCAGCTAGAGCAAAGTCAGTGCGAGATTTATTTGCACTTATTTTTTCAAGACATGGTTTACGAGTTCTGTCCTGAACCTCGGCCCGCTTCACCTAACGCGATTCACTGTTGTCGAAACCGTTCACCCCCTATTTAGTTGTTTTTCACTCGATAGAGGTTTTATTTCTATCGAACTTTTTATTCTACACCCTTTAGGCGTCGGCCCATAGCCTTGGTTGCTTCTTTCTTATCCATCTTTTCTTTCAAACTTTGACGTTTGTCATGAGTAGTTTTACCTTTAGCTACTGCAAGTTCAATTTTTGCTTTTCCATCTTTAAAGTAAAGACTTAAAGGAACCAAAGTAGTGCTTGAATTTTGAAGAGATTTTGTTAATTTATTGATTTCTATTTTTTTAATCAATAACTTTCTTGCTCTTCGAGGTTCATGATTAGTCCAAGTTCCTGCAACGTATTCAGGAATATGAATATTATGAAGCCAAACTTCGCCATCTTTAATCTGGGCAAAACCGTCTGTAAGGCTTGCTCTTCCTTGCCTTAAAGATTTAACTTCAGTTCCAAGTAAAACTATGCCTGCTTCTAAAACTGACTCAATTGAATAATCGTGTCTGGCTTTTTTGTTTTGGGCAATAAGTTTTTTCCCTTTTTCTTTCATGATTAACCACGTTGCCCAACACTTGCTAACAATCCACTTAATACTTGAAGTGCTCTTTGTTCTGCCACAAATTTTGCTTCAGTTGAGGATACTTCGATATCGGGTTCAATCCCTTGTCCATCTAATTTTTTTCCACTGGGAGTTATGTAATAGCCCACAGTTAATTCAATTTCAGCACCATTTGAAAGTGATTGTGAATCTTGAACTGTTGCTTTACCAAACGTTTTTTCTCCCACAATAATGGCTCTATTTCGATCTTGAAGTGCGGCTGCAACTACTTCTGCTGCACTTGCTGTTCCTCGATCCACTAAAACAACAAGTGGAGTTTTTGAATCTCCATTTCCAAGAGCATTAAAAACTTCTGGAGATTTACCTGCTTTATGAAATTCGACAACTAAACCACCATTTAAAAATGCCCCAGCCACATCTGTTGCCTCTACTAGTAAGCCGCCAGGATTTCCTCTTAAATCTAAAATTACGCCAGTTCTTTCTTGACCACTTGATGCAAGAGTTGCACGTAATGCTCTGGCAGTTCCTCTATTAAATTCACTTATCGCAATAGAAATTACTCCATCTTTAAGAATCTTTGCAGTCACTGGATTAGTTTTTATATCTGTTCTTTTTACGATAAAACTTAACGATTCTTCATTTCGTCTAACGGCAAGAATAGCATTGGTATTTGTTTCTCCAGAAAGTAAACTTGCAACTTCAGCAAGAGGTTTATTACTAGTTGATACTCCATCCACAGATTCAATTACGTCACCGTTTTGAATTTTGGCAAATTCTGCTGGAGAACTGGGCACAATTCCTGCAACACTTACCGCTCCAGATTCGTCGCTTCTTATCCAAAGACCAATTCCAGAAAATTGTCCTTCTATTGATTCTTCAAAAGATTTATTTCCAGTTGAAGGTAAATATTGGCTCCATTTATCCCCCAAAGACTTAAGCATTCCATCGATAGCTGCTCTTTCTAAAGTTTGTTTATCTGTTTGATTTGCTGAGTTATTTAATATTTTTTCAGTAGCCTCATCTAAGACTGATTTATCTGTATTTCTAGTCAATACTGATCCAAAAAGAAAACCGGCAGCAAAAATTACTCCTCCAGCTATCAAAACTGAGGAATAATTGGGCTGCTTTGATTTCATAACTTAATTGTAGTTGAATGCCTTTTTCTTGAGGAAAATTTAATAATTAGTGCTTGTTAACAAGAAACTGGAACTTTAGCTGAACCAAACCAACCAAGTGGATTAAATGGTGTTCCGTTCACATGAACTTCAAAATGAAGATGAGGTCCAGTGGACCAACCTGATGAACCAACAAAACCAATTGTGTCGCCAACTGCAACACCTTGACCGACGGAAACATTAAATCTAGATAAATGTGCATACATAGTTGAAAGTCCACCATTATGGGCAATAACAATTACTCGTCCATACGCTCTTAAAGTAGTAACAGCTGTGACAATTCCAGTTGCTGCAGCTGCAATCGGAGTTCCAGTACCTGCAGCTAAATCCATTCCAGTGTGACACGATCTGTAACCAAAAACAGGATGTCTTCTAGGTCCTACATTTTGGCTTAATCTTGCACCTTGTACTGGCCAATAAAGTTCTCCAGGAATTGATCCACCTAAACCTGCTCTTAACCTTGCTAATTGTTGCAATCTAATTTGTTCAGCTCTTAATTGCTCATAACGTTTTCTAGTAGCTTCTCTTTCACTTTCTGCTTTTGCCAACGCAGCTTTTTGTTTTGCGATAAGTCTAATTACTTCTTCTTCAGCAGCTTTTGCTCTTTTAGCAGCTTCAAGTGCGGCTGCTTTTTCTTTTTCTAAAATAACTTTTTGCGCTGCAACAGCAGCTTGCTCAGTTTCAAGTTGAGCTTTTATCGTTTCTAGTTGTTCAATTTTTGCATTTTGATTTCCAATATAGGTTTGCATCGCCATTAATTTTTGGCTGAAATCATTTGGATCTGTTGCTCCCAAAATAATTTCCAAAGTTGCAAGTGGTCCATCTTGGTAAATAGTTCTTGCTACATCTGCTACAAAACTTCTAGTTTGATCGTATGTTTTTTGAGTAATTTCTAATTGACTTTCTAATTCAGCTAATTTTTCAGCTGCTTGCCGATCTTTTTCTTGCGCAACTGCTAATTCGGCTCTGGCTTTTTTTAATGCAGCTTCAGCTATTGGTAATTTTTTTCGGATTTCTGCTAATTCTGCAGCTACTTCTCTAACTAGTGCACTTGCGTTTTCTAATTCTTGTTGCGCCGCATTCACATCATCATCAATATTTTTAGGTAAGGCTGATACTGAATTATTTATGGTAAAAACTAAAGCGATTGAAAGGACAAATACAAATATTTTTCTGATTACTGCCTTCATCAGAAAACCTAAACTTTCAAATGTCTAGCTATGCCAAACCATGCGGTGATAAATGCCAACAAAGTTCCTGAACCAATGCAGATTAAAGAAGCAGAAATAACTGCATCCCAACCAAAAAATGAAGTGAAAGTAAACGAGGTGGCAATCACTTGATCGACTAAATAGCCTTTAACAAAACTTAATATTCCTGCAGCAATCAAGCCACCTAACAAGGCTCCAAAAATTGCTTCTAATAAAAATGGAAGACGTAATGCCATTTTTGATGCACCCACCAGACGCATAATTCCAATTTCACGACGTCTGGCATAAGCAGTAACTCTTATGGTGTTGCCAACCAACAGTGATGTCACAACCAACATGGCAGCTGCAAAACCTAGCGATAATGCTTGAAGTCCACCTAAGACACTAAATAATTTACTTAAAGTGGCACGTTGATCTCTAACTGCTTCAATTCCAGGTCGACTTAAGAATTTATTTACAACAGTTGTGAATTCTTCTGGATTAGAAAGTTTTATTCTAAAACTTTCTGGTAATTGATCTGGGGTTACGTTTGCAGATATAGGAGAAGATTTAAATCTTTCGATAAATCTGTTATAAGCATCTTGTTGAGACTCAAAAAATATCTCTGCCACAAGTGGTTGCATTGCTTCTAAATCTGTTCTAATTTGTGATTTTTGTTCTTCTGAAGCAGGTCCATTTGCACAAGATGGTGTGTCACTTCCTGCAGTACATAAAAATATAGAAACTTCTACTTTGTCAAACCAATAATCTTTCATTTCGTTTACTTGGGAACCAACAAGTAAAGATACTCCTAAAAGAGATAGTGAAATAGCAAAAGTAGCTACTAATGCGATGGTTAAAGTAATACTCCTACTAATTCCTTGCCAAACTTCTTCCATAACAAATCTAAATCGGTTCATGAATATCCATAACCTCCTTGGATTTGATCCCTAACAATTGCGCCATTTGTAATTTCAATAACGCGCTTTCTCATTTGATCAACAATTCCTGCATCATGTGTTGCCATAATGACAGTTGTACCTGCTTTATTAATTTGATCTAAAAGTCTCATGATTTCAACTGTTGTATCTGGATCAAGATTTCCTGAAGGTTCATCTGCCATCAAAATTGCTGGGCGATTAACTAGTGCCCTAGCAATTGCAACACGTTGTTGTTCGCCACCTGATAACTGTTCAGGCTTTCTATTGGCCTTATCCAGTAATCCAACTAGATCCAAAACAGCGGGAACTGTCTGTCTTATTTCTTCATGTGATTTATTTAAGACTTGAAGCGCAAAGGCAACATTTTCTGCAACTGTTTTTTCTGGAAGTAATCTAAAGTCTTGAAATACCATTCCGATGTTTCTGCGTAATTTGGGAACATCTTTTTCTTTTAATTTTCCAATGTTTACTTCATCTATTAAAACATTTCCAGATTGTGCAGTCTCTTCTTTTATAAGCAATCGTAAAATAGTTGATTTTCCAGCTCCAGATTGACCAACAAGAAACACAAATTCGCCATCATCAATTTGAAATGAAACATCATCTAGTGCAGGGTGGCCATCTTTTCGATAAGCCATGGTTACGTTTTCGAATTTGATCATTTGGTCTCCACTTTTGAGGTTATCGGGTGAGACTGGAGATGCGCGTGAGACTCGCCTCACAAATAGGTGTGGTGTGCACTACTTAATTAGATTTTTGCTGCTTACGCCAACGAATTCCTGCTTCGATGAAACCATCTAAATCTCCGTCTAAAACAGCAGTGGGATTTCCAGTTTCAAACTCAGTTCTTAAATCTTTTACCAATTGATACGGAGCTAAAACATAGGAACGCATTTGATTGCCCCATGATCCAGTTGTGGAATTTTTTAATGCATCAATCTTTGCTTGCTCTTCCTGATGTTTTTTTTCTAATAATTTAGATTGCAAAACTGCTAGAGCGGTAGCTTTATTTTGCAATTGACTTCGTTCATTTTGACAGGACACAACAATTCCAGAAGGAATGTGTGTAATTCTTACAGCAGAATCTGTTGTATTAACACCTTGTCCTCCAGGCCCACTCGAACGATAAACATCTACTCTTATTTCATCATCAGAAATTTCGATTTGATCACTTTTATCTACAACAGGAACAACTTCAACACCTGCAAAACTAGTGTGACGCCTTTTTTGAGAATCAAATGGTGAAATACGAACTAATCGATGTGTTCCTTGTTCAACAGAAAGAGTTCCATAAGCAAACGGTGCATGAACTGCGAAAGTTGTTGATTTTATTCCAGCTTCTTCAGCATAAGAAGTTTCATAAATATCAGTTTTCCAATTTTTTCTTTCACAAAATCTTAAATACATTCTCATTAGCATTTCTGCCCAATCAGCCGCATCAACTCCGCCGGCTTCAGATCTAATTGTTACTAATGCTTCTCGTTCGTCATACTCACCATTTAATAAAGTTCTTACTTCTAGTTCGCGAATTTCTTTTTTTAAATATTCCAACTCTTTATTTGCATCCTCAAATGCACTCGCATCATCCTCATCGGTTGCAAGTTCGATAAGGACATACAAATCATCAATCTTCTTTCTTATACTGGTAACTCTTTTAAATTCACTTTGTAAATTTGATAATTTTGAAGTAATAAATTGAGCCGCAGTCGGATCATCCCAAAGATTAGGCTTACTTGCCTCTTGCTCTAAATCAGAGATTTGACTCTTCATAGAATTCAAATCTAAAACTTTTTCAATTGAACTCAAGGTACTATTTACTTCATCAAGTTCAACTACTAAATCTTTATTCATATGAATACATTCTATTTAAATGTGATTATTTATCCTATTCAAGCATAAGTTTTGCACTAGATGTTGCGTTAATTGTTACAAATTTGAAAGGAATTTCAAACGGCAAATCATGTTCTAACAAAATATCAATGAGAACTTCATTATTTTTTACATCTATACTTAATTTATTAATTTTAGAGAAATCATATATTTGCCTAATGTGTTGGGTAACTTCTTGTTTTACGATGCGTTCATCCAAATTTAAAACATTCAAAAGTGAATTATTATAATAACTATTTGAATCTATATAATTAGTTCCTAACAAAACTGCTTGATCAGTAACGGATTGTAATTTTTGTTTTTGATAGTAAATAGATGATATATTTACAACTACAATAAAAATTGAAACAAATATCGAAATTAATCCAATTATTAAAATAAGAATGCTTCCTCTTTGATTTAAACTTTTGATAAATATTTTCCCATTTGATACTGACTTGTAACTTTTAATGGAATTTTAAACATTAAGTACTCAAAACTACTTTCTAAAGTTATTTGTACAAAATTTGAATTACTACTACATGTTTCTTGTCCGCAATAAATCGAATAATTCAATTTTAAATTTGGCGAAAGAACTTGTAGCCATTCTTGTTGATTTGTCAGAGTAAATATTGTTAATTTTTTTGGATCTTGCGCGATTGAAAAAGAAATAAAGTTTGAAATCTTTGCCATTTCATTTCTTTTTATAGTAATTTGTAAAAAATTTATGATTCCTTGAAAAATGATGATACAAACTAATATGTAAATTACATACTCCAAAATTATATTGCCTTCTTGATTTTTAAAATGCATAGCTTTTTGAAGTTAAATTAAATGTATTTAAAGCAAATATCTTATAAATCGTCCCGATTTTGATTATTTTTAAATTCGTATTATTTAAAATAGTATTTTGAATTTCAATTGTTCGTTTACTAGATATTAAACTTAAATTATTTAATTGAATACTTGCTTGACTTATTATTTGGCTGTCGCTATAGCCCATCCTTGCAAGACGTATGGCGTTTTCTGAAGCTATAGAAATTGAAACATAATTTATTGCAATAAAAATAAATTGAACGATGATTAAAGTAAGTGAAATTAATAATGGAAAAATGAAAGTAAAACCAGTTACTGCAGAACCTCTTTGATTATGCTTAAGGTTTTGATACAGATTCAATGGCTTTGTTAAACATTGCGGCTAATGCAGTATCAGCGACCACCCAAAGTGCAGCTACCAATCCTGCAGTCATAACTGTAATTAAAACCCAACCAGGAACATCTCCTGACTGATTTTTAATTAAAACATATTTTTGTAACATACTTCTCCTTATCCAAGTTGTTGTAAAACTGTTAGAGCTGGATACATTGCAACTGCTAACACTGAAGGTAAAACTACAAAAACAATTGGCATAAGCATGGCAATTTCTTTTTTTGCAGCTTTTTTTGTAATTAAATTGCGAAGTTTTAATCTTTGATCAGTAGCATAACTTCGCGTCACTTCTGCTAAAGGAGTTCCTCTATCTAGAGCTAGAAAAATTTGTTTTATCAAAGGTTTTAAAGATTTGCTACTTTTCTCATTGGTCATCTCCTCTAAAGCTTCCAATAATGGTTTGCCAAATGAATTTTCTTTTAAAGCTTTTTCGAGTGCTTGTGAGAAATCGCTAGAAACAAAATTTACAATTTTTTCTAAGCTGCTTCTTGGATTTAGTCCTGAGGTTAAAGCAACTGCAAATAAATCTGCAAACTCGGCTGTATCGATTAAAACTAAAGTGTCAGTATTTTCAAATTTGTTGAACAAATTTAATTTTAAGTTCAAATTAAAGAACGATGACTTTTTTACCTGTTTTGGATCAATAAAAGGTAATATTCTATTTTTCAAATTAATTGAATCTAATTTAAGGAGAAAAATAGTTATTACAATAAAGACAAAAATTGAAATAATTAGAATACCTAAATTCATTTCAAGATTTCCTAATTTCTAGATTCCCTATTTTCTGCATAACTAAAAAACCGGCCACACCTAGAAGGGCTACTAAAAACAAAACAATTTGCCCATTGATTGTCTGATATGAATTTCTTACGTTTTCTTGAGTCCAAAGTGCTAAAAGAACTACCCAAGGAGCTGCGATGGCAATTTTTGCTCCATTTAAAACCCAGGTTTGTTTTGTTTTAAGTTCTGTAATCAAATCGTGAAACTCTCGGCTGGAATTAGACAAAATTAAAAGAATTTTAGATAAATCACTTGCTCCTAAAAAATGAACTAATTCAATGATTTTTACAACATTTCTTCCTATCTCATCTGTGACATCTTTTTTTAAAATCGGTATAACTTTTGATACCTGATTAGATCTATTTATCTCAATAATGGCTGAATATAAATCGTTTTTTAAAGGAACCTCAGTGCTATTCAAAGCTTGCATCAGTGATTCTTTAATTGAAAAACCTGCCTTGGTAGCACTTGACATATTGTCCAAAAAATACAGCCATTGTTGCATTTTTAGTTCTTTTAGTCGTTCTGATCTTTTTTTTAGAAGTAGATTGGGAAGAATTAAACTCAAAATTACTGAGCCAGGTATTAAGACATATATTTTTGTAAGCACTCCAATCAATAAACCCACAATAAAGAGTACAAATGCTAATTTATTTTCAATAGGATATTTTTCAAATTTATTAACTAAGTCCCTTATTTCAAACAACTTTTTGTCTTTATAGGATAGATATAAAATAATAAAGAAAATAATCGTGCTTAATATGAATGTAATTTTTTCACTCATATAACCTCTTCAAGCCTATTATTTGCAGAAATTATTTCAATAATTTCAAAATAACTATCATTGTCTTTTGGTTTTATTTCTATAATTTCGGATATATATCTAAACCCGTCTTGATTTCTTGTCAAATGAATTACATAGTTTATTACGTTTGAAACCGTTCTTTTAATAAATTCTTCTTGAATGTTTGGGCCACCCAAAAGTGGTAATAGAAATAGTTTGTTAATTGCATCTTTTGCAGAATTAGCGTGAATTGTGGCCATGCCGCAAATTCCACTATTCAATGCAATTAACAAGTCCAAAGCTTCTGCTTGTCTAACTTCTCCCAGCACTAGTCGATCTGGACGCATTCTTAAAGCTTCCTTAATTAGTTTCCTTAAATCTATTTCCCCAACTGAATCTAAATTTTGATCTCTAGTCTGTAATGCAACTTGATCAATCGAGTTAAGTTTTAACTCAAAGACTTCCTCACAGGTAATAATTCTGGTTTTTCTAGGTAATGTATTTAATAAAGCACTCAAAAAAGTAGTTTTTCCAGCACCGGTCGTTCCACTTATAATCACATTTTTTGCTGATTTGTTTATTTCTTTCAAAAAATTATAAATATTAGGTGAAAACATTTTATTTTCAAATAAGTCATTTAGCTTTAAACTTGATTCTTTAAATTTTCTTATGTTTATTGCTGGCCATTTTTGGGTAATATTTGGAATAACCGCGTGAAGCCTACTTCCATCAGGTAAGAATGCATCAACAAATGGATGTGTGGTGTCTAGTCTTCTGCCAGAATTTCTGAGTAATTGCTCTAGTAAAACAATTAATTCATTTTCATTTAATACATTATTGGTAAGTTCTGAAACGCCATTTCTTGCAATAAAAATTTTTCCTGGGCTATTTATCCATATTTCTTCAACACTTGAATCATTTAATAGATTATTTATAAATTTATTAGAAACTATTTCTTGTTTCAAAAAGGCTCCTTAAGTAATGGAAACCTTAACTAAAATTAAATAGATTTAGAACCTGGAATGGGGCAAATAATCCTCAAAGGCTTACCACGGAACTATCGCGCGATCTTCCCAAAGCAATCCAGTAAGTGTTTGCTCGTTAACATTTCTAGAAGCTAACCAAAGAACTGTCTCTGCTCCTTGTTCTGCAGTTCGTGGTGCATCACTTCCGCCCATATCTGTTTGGCAATGCCCAGGACAAACTGCATCAACAAAAATTCCTCTTCTTCCATTTCCAGTTTCAGCTGCAAAATTTTTTGTTAACGCATTTACTCCTGCTTTTGAAATTCGGTAAGGCGCAAGTCCACCACTGGTTCCAGGACCAGTCATTCTGCCCAAGCAAGCAGTTAAATTAATAATTCTTCCTTGCCTTTTTTCAACCATGATTGGTGCAAAAGTTTTTATAGTATTAAAAGTTCCTTTTAAATTAATGTCTAAAACTCGATCCCACTCTTCATTTGAAGTTTTTAAGGTTTTAGCCGTTTTTTCACTCATAACTCCTGCAGAATTAACCAAAATTGTCGGTGTGTAATTACTTAAAATTTCTGTTGCAATTTGTTCTATTTCTTTAATTTTTGACACATCTGCAACAAAACCTTTAACTGATCCGCCAAATTGACTCAAGGAATTAACTGCATTATTAACATTGGCTTGATTTTTACCAACTATTAAAACTTGTGAACCCAAAGAAGCTAGTCCTTTGCTTATTGCAAAACCAATTCCCCTTGACCCACCGGTCACAATTGCAATTTGACCAACAAGAGAATTTGCAACTAATGGTGAAGCATCAATTACTTGCGCACCAGGATTATGTTCGCCGCTCATAGACATAGCCTGCTACGAGATGCAAAATCGTGCATCTTCGAATAAGCGACTACGCTAGAGATACGGCTAAAAATGAAAGAGGTCGTGGTAGCCAAAATGTCGGGTGAATCAAAACCAAACCCTTCAGACACAGGCTTTGGCCCAAATGAGTGGCTAGTTGATGAGATTTATCAACAATATTTAAATAACAAAAATTCTGTTGATCCATCCTGGTGGGAATTTTTTGGAGATTACTCCCCTTCTGAAAAAACAAAAGCAAACAAAAATGGTCAGAATCAAAAACCAGTAGTTGAACCAATTGCTAAAACTAAAAATGAAATTCCAGTTCCAGTAATAAATACCAAACCTATTGAACCTGTATCAAATGATCCAGTAACTGAAAATTTACGAGGTGCAGCTGCAAAAGTTGTTGCCAATATGGAAGCAAGTATGAAAGTTCCAACGGCAACATCGGTTAGAAGTATTCCTGCAATTTTGTTGCAAGAAAATAGAACTTTTATCAATAATCACTTATCAAGACGTCGTGGTGGAAAAGTATCCTTCACTCACATCATTGCCTATGCGGTAACAAAAGCAGTTGCTCAAATAAAAGAAATGAATACTGCTTATACAACTATTGATAATAAGCCAGCAATTATTAAATATCCACATGTCAATTTAGGATTAGCAATTGATTTAGCTAAAGAAGATGGATCAAGACAATTACTTGTACCAAATATTAAGAATGCAGATATTTTAGATTTTGCTCAATTCTGGGCAACTTATGATGATTTAGTTAGAAGAGCCAGAAATGGAAAACTAGTAGTAGAAGATTTTCAAGGAACTACAATAAGTTTGACAAATCCAGGAACTATAGGAACACAACATTCTGTTCCTCGTTTAATGGAAAATCAAGGAGCAATTATTGGTGTCGGTGCTCTTGATTATCCAACTGAATGGCAAGGTGCAGCACCTGAAACATTAGCAAGACAAGCAATTAGCAAAGTTATTACTTTAACTTCAACTTATGATCACAGAATAATTCAAGGTGCACAAAGTGGTGAATTTTTAAGAACTATTAGTGATTTACTTTTAGGTAAACATAATTTTTATGAAGAAATATTTACCTCATTAGAAGTTCCTTATAAGCCATATGTTTGGGCAGTTGATATTGATACCACTCACGATGAAGATATAAATAAAGTAGCTCGCGTTCAAGAATTAATTCATTATTACCGTGTACGTGGACATTTAATTTCAGATACCAATCCTTTGGAATATGCCCAAAGAACTCATCCAGATTTAAGAATGGTTAATCACGGTCTAAGTGTGTGGGATTTAGAAAGAGAATTTGCAACTGGTGGCTTTGGTGGAGCACCATTTATGAAACTGCGAGATATTCTCATCCGTTTACAAGATTCTTACACCAGAAGTATTGGAATTGAATACATGCACATTCAATTACCTGAAGAAAGAAAATGGATTCAAGAACGTGTTGAAAGACCTCACGAAAAAATGGATCATCTAGAACAATTAAGAATTTTAAGACGACTTAATGCTGCAGAAGCATTTGAGAAATTTTTACATACTAAATACATCGGTCAAAAAAGATTTTCACTTGAAGGTAGTGAATCTGCAATTGTTGCTCTTGATTCAATTTTAGTTGAAGCTGCAAATGATAATCTTGTTGAAGTAGATATTGCTATGCCACATCGTGGAAGATTAAACGTTTTAGCAAATATTGCTGGAAAATCTTACGAAAGAATTTTTAGAGAATTTGAAGATGTATCTTCTCCTGGTTTTGTACAAGGTTCCGGAGATGTTAAATATCACCTAGGTACTTATGGAAAATTTACAACAGAAGAAGGAACAAGTGTTCCAGTTTATTTAGCTGCAAATCCTTCACATCTTGAAGCAGTAAATCCTGTATTAGAAGGAATTGTTAGAGCTAAACAAGACAAACTTGGCAAAGGTCATGATTACCCAATCCTGCCGATTTTGTTACACGGTGATGCATCATTTGCCGGCCAAGGAGTAGTTTTAGAAACTTTAAACTTGTCACAATTGCGTGCATACAAAACTGGTGGAACAATTCATTTAATTGTTAATAATCAAGTCGGTTTTACAACTTCTCCACAAGATGGAAGAAGCTCAACATATGCAAGTGATATGGCAAAAACCATTCAAGCACCAATTTTTCACGTAAATGGCGATGACCCAGAGGCTGTTTCTTTAGTTGCAAGACTTGCTTATCAATATCGAAGAGAATTCAAAAAAGATGTAGTGATTGACATGATTACTTACAGACGTAGAGGTCATAATGAAGCAGATGATCCATCTTTAACCCAACCTTTGATGTATCAAATAATTGATGAAAAAAGAAGTGTCAGAAAACTTTATACAGAATCACTTATTGGTAGAGGCGATATTTCAGTTGAAGAAGCAGAAAGTGCATTAGTTGATTATCAAAACCAATTGGAAAAGGTTTTTGCAGACACAAAAGGTGATTTAAAGAAATCTGACCAAATTCCAGTAAATAACAAACCAGTATTTCCAGCAGAAGTTAGCACTGCTATCTCACTTGAATTAGTTCAAGAAATTGCAAATACTCAAATAAATTTAAGAGAAGGATTTACTCCTCATCCAAGACTTTGGCCACAATTAGAGCGTCGTGCTCAAATGATAAAAGATGACAATATTGATTGGGCTATGGGTGAAACTTTGGCAATTGGTTCCCTGTTAGCTGAAGGCCACTGGGTACGACTTGTAGGTCAAGATTCACGTCGCGGAACATTTGGACAAAGACACGGTGTGATTGTTGATTACAAAACTGGTAAAGGTTACAAACCGTTAAAGAAAATGGCAAAGAAAGATGCCAGGTTGTTTATTTTTGATTCAGCTTTAACTGAATTTGCTGGAATGGGTTTTGAATACGGATATTCAATTGCCCAACCTAAATCACTTGTGATGTGGGAAGGACAATTTGGTGATTTCGCAAATGGTGCTCAAACTATTATTGACGAATTTATTGCATCCGGAGAACAAAAGTGGCAGCAAGAATCTGGGTTAGTTTTGCTTTTACCTCATGGCATGGAAGGTCAAGGACCTGATCATTCGTCTGGAAGATTAGAAAGATTTTTAAGTTTGGCAGCCCAAGACAATATGACCATCGCGCAACCTTCAACATCTAGCTCGTATTTTCATTTACTGAGATGGCAGGTCTTAAACCCACACAATAAACCTTTAATTATTTTTACTCCAAAATCTATGTTACGAGCAAAACCTGCAACAAGTGCAACTGTTGAATTTACTAATGGAAAATTTAATCCGGTAATTGAAGATTTGAAATCTGATAGAAATAAGGTTAAAAAAATTGTTATGTGTTCTGGAAAAATTGCCCACGAAATAGCAGGGGCAAGAGAGAATTCAAATAAAGAAGATATTTCAATTATTCGATTTGAAAGACTTTATCCACTACCGGTAAGAGAAGTGCAACATATTTTAAATCAGTATTCTCAAGATGTAAAAATTATCTGGGCACAAGATCAACCAGCAAACCAAGGCGCATTTCCATTCATAATTACAGAACTTGCCCCTCAAATTGGAAAAGTTATTACAAGAATTTCAAGACCTTCTTCAACTGCTCCAGCTGTTGGTTCTCACACAAAACATGATGAAGAACAAGCAGAACTCATCAAGTCTGTTCTAGAGATCTAAGTTCTTTAATAACCTATCTAAGCTCATGAGAGAATTAAGTCCATGAAATCTTTTGCTAGCGATAATTACGCTCCCGTACATCCAAAAGTTTTAGAGGAAATATCAAAAGTAAATATTGATCACATGAAAGCCTATGGGGCTGATGAAGTTACAGAAAAAGCAATTGAACTAATAAAAAATTTTTTAGAATCAAAAAATGCTGAAATTAACTTTGTTTTTAATGGAACTGGTGCAAATGTCACTGGATTACAAACCGTTACAAATTCTTGGAACTCAATAATTTGTGCTAAAACTTCACACATAAATGTTGATGAAGGTGGGGCTCCTGAAAAATTATTGGGAGTAAAACTATTAGATGTTGACACCCCGGATGGAAAATTAACACCTGATTTAATAAAAAACCTATGGGTAAGAATGGGAGATCAACACACATCCCAGCCAAATGTTGTGTCTATAACTCAATCTACTGAAATGGGCACAGTTTATTCTCCAGAAGAAATCAAAGCAATATCAGAATTAGCACATAAAAATAATTCTTATTTACATATGGATGGAGCAAGAATAAGTAATGCTGCTGTTAGTTTAAATAAATCTATTGCAGAAATTACTGCTAAATCTGGAGTAGATATTTTTTCATTTGGAGGAACAAAAAATGGTCTTATGGGTGCAGAAGCTGTTGTGCTTTTTAATCCTGAATTAAGTAAGAAATATCCTTGGATAAGAAAATCCTCCATGCAATTAGCAAGTAAACATCGTTATGTTTCTGCTCAATTTATTGCCTTATTAACAAATGATTTATGGAAAACTAATGCTGGTCATGCAAATCAAATGGCTCAATTATTAAGAAGTAAATTAGAAAATAATCCAACGATTAAAATCACTCAAAAAACTCAAAGTAATGCCGTGTTTGCTATTTTGAAACCAGAACATACTAAGAAATTACAAGAAAAACATAACTTTTACGTTTGGAACGATAACACTGGAGAAGTAAGATTAATGTGTTCTTGGGATACCACAAAAGAAGATGTTGAAAATTTTGCTAAAGACGTTGAATTAATTTGTAAATAACGGCCAATATTTAAATAGAAATTTACCTAAAACTAACCTTTTTTCAACTTCACCAAAGATTCTGGAGTCATCACTTTCTGTTTGATTGTCTCCCTCTAACCAATATCCATTCTTAGTAACAGCTTTAACTCTTTTTATAACTAGTAAATTTGGACGATCCGGTCTTTTAGCAATTGCAATTTGGCCAACTTTTAAATTTTGGGTTTTAAGTAAGAAAATCAAATCTCCGGCCTTTAATTGGGGCAGCATCGATGAACCCTCAACTTTGGCCACCATGAATCCGTATTTACCCACAATCTCATTGTGCTAAGTCTTTAAATTCAAGGTAATCTCAAGGTTAGTGAAACTGAAGGAGTTACTTATGAGTATCTGGTCACCAAAGACAACCGTTTATGCGCACTGCGATTTACCATGTGGTGTTTATGATCCTGCCCAAGCAAGAATTGAAGCAGAGTCAGTAAAAGCTTGCATGGTTAAATACAACGATTCCAAAGATGCAGATTTTAAGAATCGTGCAGTTGCAATTAAAGAACAAAGATCAAACATGGTGAAAGAACATTTGTGGGTTTTATGGACTGATTATTTCAAACCAGCACATTTTGAAAAATATCCACAATTACATGTTTTATTTAACGAAGCAACTAAACTTGCAGGAGCAGCTGGAACTAAAGGCACCAATGATGTCGCAGTTGCAGATTCACTTCTTGCAAAAATTAAAGAAATAGATTCAATATTTTGGGAAACTAAAAAAGCCTAAATTTATTTCTAAAATACAAAGCCCCAGAAATTTTTTCTGGGGCTTTGTTTGTTCTCGGGAGAGAACTTATTTGCGGCGAGCTATTTCACGGGTTTCAAGCCCAAGAATTAACCAACCAAACAAAATGAACATCACACCAACTCCTGCTACAAAAGCTGCTAAACCAAATGAAACAACTGATGTAAATAGTGATGCTCTTAAGAAAGAACCGTTCATGGCAACTACGCGCAATGGATCTTCACGATCTAGTTGGGCATAAGTTTTACCACCAGTTGCTTTCAATGCATGTTCTGAAATCATTGCTGCTTCTTGATAAGCAGTAAATGGTCCCGCAACTGCTTTTCCAGAATATTTTGGTGAATCTTCAGAAACTGTAATATTTTCTGCAGCCAATTTACTTTGCACCAACAAATATGTGGTGGCTCCAGATACTACAAATACTGCGCCTAGAACTATTCCAATTATGGCTATAGCTCTTTGGATTTTTAGATTTTTCATTTTCCCTCCCTTTAATTTCTTTGACCCTTATCAAAGAACTTCAAACAATTAAGACGTTACGCTTAGCAATTTTTTTCAACAATAGAAAAAGGGGTGAAGAAATTGTCTATTAAATCACAAGAATTTAGATCTATTTTTAGGCATAAATATCGTTATTAAGCCTAACAATGCAATAAACATCACAAAAATTCCTGAGACTTGAGTCACTAAATTATCGTCCTCAAACAAAGGCCAACCAATAATTACTACAAAAAGTTGAGTTAACACAAATGGTGAAAAAGCGATTCTTTTTCTTTTATTAATTCCTAAAAATGTTAAAAATATAAACAAGCCCAGGATCAAGTAAACAATAACTTCAGTTATCAAAGTGCTCATTCTTTCAATATTGTTAGAAGCTAAACCCTGCCATAAAGCCCATAGCCCAAAACTTGTAAAACCAATTGCTTCAATAAAAGAAATAAAACTCAATACTTTTATGTTAAATATTTTGTCCATTTATTAAATCTTAAAACCTTTAGGAAGCTCTAGTCGATTATTTCTTAATAGTGCTTCATTTCCTAAAATATTTTTAGTCAAATCATCCGCCACAATTTTGCCTTTAGATAAAATGACTGATCTTTCACATAGTTCATAGGCATAAGGAAGATCATGGGTGACCATCAGAACAGTGATGTTTAAACTCTCAAGAATTTCCGCTAGTTCTCTTCGGCTGGCAGGATCTAAATTTGAAGATGGTTCATCAAGAATTAAAATTTCTGGCTTCATCGCTAAAACTGTTGCTACCGCAACTCTTCTTCGTTGCCCAAAAGATAAATGATGTGGAGGTCGATCCTTGTATTCAAACATCCCTACTGCTTTTAAGGATTCGTCTACTACAACTTCTAATTCTTTATCTCTTAAGCCCATGTTGTAGGGACCAAAAGCAACATCTTCTTCAACAGTAGGCATAAAAAGTTGATCATCGGGATCTTGAAAAACGATTCCAACTTTACTTCTAATAAGTTTTAAAGTCTCTTTGTTTTCGTTATCAACCTTTGTTCCTGCGATTAAAACTTCACCGTGTTGAGTTTCATGAATTCCATTTAAATGAAGAACCAAAGTTGTTTTGCCAGCACCATTTGGCCCAAGTAGTGCAACCCGCTCACCCTTTTGGATTTTTAAATCTATACCAAATAATGCTTGATTACCATCAGGATAGGCAAATGCTAAATTTTTAATTTCTAAACTAGGAAACATTAAGAATTAATATATCTGTCAATCAATGTGAATAATAAAGCAAGTAATGGAACAAGCATAGAAATTACTAAATATTTTCTTTCTGGTTGAATTTGATGAACTTTTGGAAGAATTCCAACATAGCCTCGAGAAAGCATTGCTAAATGAACGCGCTCTCCTCTTTCATAAGATCTTATAAATAAACTTCCTGCAGAATGACCTAAAACTTTCCAATCTTTAAACCCTTTTGCATCAAAACCTCTAGAAGTTCTTGCAATTTTCATTCTGTACATTTCATCAGAAACTACGTTTACATAACGAAGCATAAAAGTTGCTATTTGAACAAGTAATTTTGGTAACTTCAATTTTTCTAAACCCGATAAAATTTCTCTAGCTGTTGTGGTCGTAGAAAGTAAAATTGCCATCATGACACCTATAGTTCCTTTTAGAATCAAAGTTAAACCAGCAATTAAACCAGTCTCATAAAGTGTGAATACTCCCCATTTAATAGTTTCACCAGTACCAAAAAAAGGCATTAAAAAAGCAAATAAAATAAAGGGAATTTCAATAGTTGATCGTTTTAGAAGAATTAAAATTGAGATTTTTGCAAGAAATGTCAAACAAAAAATTATAAAAAAGTAGAAAACAAATGAATACCAGTTTGAAAGTGGAGTTGATACAACTACGAAAAGAAAAAGAAGTATTGCTGCAATTTTATAATTTGCTGGAATATCGTGAACTATAGAATGCTTATGAATATAGAGTTTTTCTCCAAAATCATGGCCATGGCTATGTTGTGAATTTTCTACTTTAATTTTGACTCCGAATTATTTTTTACTTCTAGATAAATACTTAAATAAATAAATTGCTACTACTCCAGTAACTACTACTCCTATTACTCCGCTAATCCCTACAGATAAACGCTCATTTGCTATACCGACTACACCGTAATCGGAAAAAGGCGAATTGGCCACAGCAGAATCTTGTGCGGTATCGATAAAACCTATTTCTTCAGCAACTTTTTCAAGTCCATCTGGACTACTTGAAGCATAAAAAGAAATCACCCCGGCTAGAAATAAAGCCACGAAGAAGAAAGATAAGTAAAAATTTTTCAAAGATTTATTCATTTAGTTTGTCACCAAATTCTTTTTTGAATTTTTCCAACCAAAGACCAAGTCACTTCTACTTGCCATAATTGCCGAAATTGTTAAGACTGTAATAATTGCTTCCCCAATTCCTATCAAAATATGAGTACTAATCATGGCGGTAAGAACGGTTTCTAGAGGAAAAGTCGCATTGCCACCTATTGCATACTGAATCCAAAATCCAAATGCTGATACTGGAACAGAAATTAATGCTGCAATCGCACTTGAAGCAATTAAGGATGTTTTTGTTTTTGGAAGTATCTTTTTTAGGGTTATGAAAATAAAATAGGCAATCCAAACGGCCAGAATAGAAATGTTAAACACATTTAAGCCAAGAGCTGTTAATCCACCATCTGCAAAAAGTAATGCTTGCAATAACAAAACGATCGTTAAAGCAAGTGTTGCTACCCACGGCCCTACCAAAACAGCAGCCAGTGCTCCTCCCAACAAATGACCACTAGTTCCTGCGGCAACTGGAAAATTTAACATTTGAACTGCAAAAATAAAAACGGCAGTTAATCCAGCAAGCGGTGCTGTTTTTTCACTTAATTCATTTTTCGCTTTTTTTAAAGCGACTCCCACAGCAGCAGTTGAGACAGCTGTGAAAGCAATGGAAGTTGGAAGATCAATGAACCCGTCAGGTATGTGCATGCTTGACACCTTACTGCAAAGTATTTGCAAGTGCAAAATATATGTGACAATAATGTCCGTTTTATGCCTTGTGTGACCAAAGTGACACCAGTTAATTAAAGAATTTAAGAATAATCGGTTGTGCAAATCGTCACAACGTGTCACGAT
>JBJSWT010000154.1:0-1756 GCA_046086025.1 Actinomycetes bacterium
AATAAAGCGGAGTAGCTCAGGTGGCAGAGCAAGCGGCTCATAATCGCTGTGTCGCGGGTTCAACTCCCGCCTCCGCTACAGGGTAAGAAACTTTAATACGAAAGGATAGTGAAATGGCAAAAAGCGATGTACGTCCAAAAATTACTATGGCTTGTGCTGATTGCAAAGAACGCAATTACATTACAAGAAAAAATAGAAGAAACGATCCAGATCGTTTAGAAGTTAAAAAGTTTTGTCCACGTTGCAATAAGCACACTGAACACAAAGAAACTCGTTAAGAAAAAAGATTAACTAAGTCTCAAACGTGGCTCTAAACCAAGCTTTTCTAAATAGGTCTTATCCTTCTAAAGAAACTTATAAAGTTACAAAAGATCAGATCGATAATTTTGCTAAATCAATTGGTGATTCAAATTCTTATGTCTCAGATGGTTTTGCAAGTCCTACTTTTTTAATTTCAATTCAAATGGGTGCAATGCAAGTTGCTTTATTTGATCCAGAATTAGGTCTTGATTGGAATAAAGTAGTTCATGGTGAACAAAGTTTTGAATACAAAAAACCTGTGCAAGTTGGCGATGAACTTTCTTTCATTTCAACTATTGAAGATATAAAAACAAAAGTTGGAAATGATTTCATCACCATTAGAAGTGATGTTAAAGATTCAAACAAAAATGATGTAGCAACTTTGAGAGCAACATTAATTGCTCGCGGGACTGGTTGATTATGTCAAATATCAGATTTGAAGATCTAGAAGTTGGTTTTGAATTACCCAAGTTAACTCATAGTTATAAACGACAAGATTTAGTAGATTATGCAAATGCTTCAGGAGATAAAAATAGAATTCATTTAGATGAAGATTTTGCTAAATCAGTAGGACTTCCTGATGTGATAGCTCATGGCATGCTAACTATGGCTTTAGCTGGAAATGTTGTCACTAATTGGCTAAAAGATATTAATGCAATAAAAAGTTTTTCAGTAAAATTTTCTTCACCCGTGATAGTTCCAAATAATAGTGAAGGAACTCTTGTGGAATTTACTGGAAAAATTGAAGAAAAAATGGATAACAAACAAATCAAAATTGGATTAGAGGCAAGAAGTCAGGGTGTAAAAGTTTTGGGTCGTTCTGTAATAGTTGCCCAACTTTCATAATTTATGAGTATTCCCCAAGAAGTAATTGATTTAGCGCAAAAAAGAGTCGAGGCTAGAAAAAATAAAGATTTTTCACTATCAGATCAATTGCGCAAGGAAATAGCACAAAAAGGCTTTTTAGTAAAAGACACAGCAACAGGATTTGATTTAGTTGAAAAACCTGAATTTGAAGTATTTGAAAATTTAAATTCTATTAAATATAGACAAAAAAATAAATGTGAAGTTACAGTGCTACTTTTAGTTGAGGGCTGGCTAGAAGATACTAAAGAGTGCCTTGAAGCATTATTGAAATACTTAAATGAAAATACTTCATTATTGATTAGTGATTTTGGTAATAAAGAAAATGTAGGAAACTATTTAAACGAAGTTGCAAAGTCCAAAGATCGAGTAGAAGTTATTCATGTTAGCCAATCTTTACAAGAAGCAGGTTGGGCTAATTCAATCAATAAACTAGTTGAAATAAATGAAAATCCTTACAGTCTGATTATGGATTTATCTTCAATTATTTCTGAAGATATTGTTACAAAATTATTAGAAAAATTTGAAGAAAAAGTGGCAGCAGTTGGCTGGAAAGGTGCATTAGTAAATTTAGAAGACCAATGGAGAAGTG
>JBJSWT010000155.1:0-821 GCA_046086025.1 Actinomycetes bacterium
TAAATTTTCTGGCAACTTTAAAACATAATCTTCATGCACCACAATTGCAGTGGAGTATCCACCTTGAGCAATTGTTTTTCCGTCTCTTTCATAACCGTTATAAGTTCCAGTCATTCCTTCTAAACCGTATTGATTTTCACCTTTTAAACAATTTTCACATTTTCTGCAACTATCAATAAAAACTCCTACACCTGCTTTTTGTCCAGGTTTAAATTTGGTAACACTTGATCCCACTTCTTTAACTCTTCCTGCAATTTCATGTCCTGGGACCATAGGAAATAGTGCTTCGCCCCATTCTTCTCTTACTTGGTGAATGTCAGAATGACAAATTCCTGCGTATTCAATTTCTACTAAAACATCATTTGGACCAAGTGATCTTCTTTGGAATGTCCAAGGAGCTAAATCTGTATTTGCTTTTTGTGCGGCATAACCTTTAACTTCAATCACTTTGTTTCAGTCTCCTAAATAATTAAATTTGTAGATTTAAGGTTAAATCAGGCATGTTTGGTATGCAAACCCAAGGTAATTCATTAAGCCTGATTTAGGCTAATTCACATGACAACAGGTGGTTATTCAACAGCACAATTAGAACTAGAAGAAAAAAACTTATCTTTACATTCTTTTTCTAATGAAGATGCAATTAATTTAGGACAAGAATTATTAAAAATAGCACTTTCAAAAATAGCACCAGTAGTAGTACAAGTGAGAAAACTTGATCAAATTTTATTTCATGCTGCCCTTACTGGTTCTAGTCCAGAAAATGATTGGTGGATAAATAGAAAAGTTAGAGTTGTTGAAAAATTTAATCACTCTAGTTTGCA
>JBJSWT010000156.1:0-4306 GCA_046086025.1 Actinomycetes bacterium
CATTCCCTTAGTGAACGCGAAAGAGAAAACATAGTTATTTGTCATGTTTCAAAAGATGCTCCTGCCGTAACCCGTGAACTTGAAAGAAGATTCACTATTTCAAGTGCTTGTGGGATTTGCGGTACAGATCAAATAGATGACTTGAAAAATAGAGGTTGCACTCATCTTCAAAAACCTAAATTAACGATTGAAGATTTAGCAAAACTTCCAGATTTAATGCGACAACGCCAAAATATTTTTGATAAAACAGGTGGACTTCATGCAGCAGCACTTTTCGATTTAGATGGAAATTTAAAAGTAATAAGAGAAGACGTAGGAAGACATAACGCTGTAGATAAAGTCATTGGTTGGGCATTAATGCAAGATTTAATTCCTTTAACTGGTTGGAGTTTAACGATTTCTGGTCGTGGTGGTTTTGAAATAGTTCAAAAATCAGTTGCCGCAGGAATTTCTGCAATGATTTCAGTTTCTGCACCAACTTCATTAGCTGTAGAAACTGCAAGAGAATTTAATTTAACTCTTTTAGGATTTGCCCGTGACGGTCAAGCAACAATTTATTCTCCAGATCCAGGAATATAAATGCCAATATTTGTAGCAAAATCAACTGATAAAGAAATAGATCCAAACGAAGTTACTAAATTAGTTTTAAGTGATAAAAATGGAGCTGATGTTACTTTTGTTGGCAGAGTAAGAAATCATGATAACGAAAAAAATGTAGAGAAATTAATCTACGAAGCTCATCCTGATGTAGATAATCAAATACTAAAAATTGCGCAAATTATTGAAAAACTTTTCCCTGAAGTTAATATTGCAACTCTTCATAGAGTAGGAAATCTAAATATCGGAGACGTTGCTTTTGTCGTGGCAACTGCAAGCGCGCATCGTGATGAAGCCCTAAATTGCTGCAGAGCACTAGTTGAATCGATTAAATCAAATGCTCCTATTTGGAAAAATCAATATTTTTCAGATGGTTCAAATGAATGGGTAAACTCTCCATGACCTCTCAACTAATAGATGCATTTGGTCGTGAGCACACAGATTTAAGAGTTTCTTTAACTGATAAATGTAATTTGCGTTGTACATATTGCATGCCTGCTGAAGGCGTTGAATGGCTTCCTAGCCAACACATTTTAACGGCGGAAGAAATAACAAAAATTGTTTCTTTACTTTGTGATTTAGGAATTAAAGAAGTTCGATTAACTGGTGGCGAACCACTTTTAAGACCAGACATTATTGAAATAATTTCATCTATTTCAAAATTAGAAAATGCACCTGAAATTTCTTTAACTACAAATGGGATAAGGCTTGCAAGTATTGCAAATGATTTAGTTAAAGCAGGTTTGAAAAGAATAAATATTTCTCTTGATACATTGCAAAAAGATAGATTCAAACTACTATCCAGAAGAGATGGATTAGATGATGTTTTAAGAGGAATTGATGCAGCAATTCTTGCAGGATTAAAACCAATAAAAATTAATTCAGTTTTAATGCCAGGAATAAATGATGATGAAGCAGTCGAACTTGTTCATTGGGCAATGGGTTTAAATTTACAACTTAGATTCATTGAACAAATGCCACTTGATGCTCAACATTCTTGGTCAAGAAAATCTATGATTACAGCTTCCCAAATAAAAGAAAATTTATCTGATAAATACGTATTAAAACAATTAGGTGATAGAGGAAGTGATCCTGCAGAACTTTACGAAATAGTGGGCACAGATCAAACCGTGGGAATTATTGCCTCTGTAACAAAACCATTTTGTTCAGCTTGTGACCGATTAAGACTTACCGCTGATGGACAACTTAGAAATTGTTTATTTTCTCTTGAAGAATCTGATCTAAGAACACCATTAAGACAAAACAGAAGTAAAGAAGAGTTAACACTTCAAATAAAGGCTTGTGTAAAGGCCAAAAAAGCAGGACATGGAATTGGTGAGCCAACTTTTGTTCAACCACCTAGACCAATGTCAGCTATTGGTGGCTAATTAGCCGCCAGCAAATGGTGGCAAGACTTCTAAATTTTGATCATTGTTTAGTTGCGCATAATCAAAAATGTTTATTTTTTGTCCATCAGACAAAATTGAAGAAACTTCAATAATTCTCAATAATTTGTGTCCACCCAATTCAATTAATTGATTTTTCAAATCTTCACTTGAAGATATTTCAAATTTTTTTTCCGATATACCTGCTGCTTGTTTTGCTGAAGCAAAAAATATTAAATTAATTATCATAGAAATATTAATTTTACTCCAGCTATCACCAAAACTACTGCTAAAAGAATTCTTAAACCAGGATTTCCTAATTTTCTAGTCCCAAGTCCAGAACCTATGAATCCACCTATTGCAACAACAATTAAAGCTAAATACAAATTGTCTGGCAATGATTTAACGGTTGTTACTTGACCAAGAAGCCCAGAAATTGAATTGAATAAAATAAACGCACTTGATAACCCACCTGCAGTTCTTGGTCCTGCAAATCCTGCAAAAAGTAAAAGTGGAGTAAGAAAAATTCCTCCACCTGTCCCAGTTAAACCAGAGAGTAATCCCAAAATTGCTCCAATGATTAATAAAACATAAATTGAAATATTTTTTAAGTAATCAACAGCAACTCTGCTTTTTTTAAATGTTAAAAATAATCTAATTGAGGCAAAAATTAACACAATTCCTAAAATTGGTTTATATATTTCATCAGGTAATTTAATAGTTCCACCAAGAAAAGCAAAAGGAATTGAAGTAATAATTAAGGGGAGTAATTTATTCCACTTTATTAATCCAGCTTTAGAAAATCGGTAGGTAACAATTGAGGAAACCAAAATATTTAAAGCAAGTGCAGTTGGTCGCATAACTTCAGGCATCAGCCCTGCAATTGCCATCACCGCTAAATAACCAGAAGCCCCAGCATGGCCGACAGAAGAGTAAAGAAGAGCCACAACAAAGAATGAACCAATAACTAGATAATCAATCACATATTGACCCTACTAAATAACTTAAGAAGCCTTCGAAATCGCCGTAATCTCTCTTAAATTTAATCCTAGTTTGAATAAATTGGTGTAAATATTTTCATCCAATACTTTTTTGACTTTAACTTTTACAGAATCTTTACTTACTTCACATTCTTCAAGTTCTACTTTATTTAGAATTAGTAATCTATCTAAACTACTACAATCTTTAGTCAAAGCTAATTTAATGGAAACTTGATCAGCGCTATTTTGCGCTAAATTTTGATTATAAAAAATTGATGAAATGCTTATCAATGCATAGGTAATTGTCAATAAAATAAGAGTTAAATAAATGACAGAAATTGTGGCAAAACCTTTTTCATTCATAATTTTTCCAAAGTTGAGGTTGAGTCAGCAGATAATCTAATATTTAATAATTTAAATGAATTTACAATTTCTTTTTGTATTAAAACTGTGACTAAATCTTCTTCGTAAATGAAATCTATATTTGCAGAAGGAGTCATTGATAAAATTTTGGAAGTCACAAATGCTTCACTTTCTCCCCTAGAAAGCATTCTGGAAGCTTGTCTTGCTGATTCAAATAACAGAAACTGATTGAAAACTAAAAACAAAACAGATAAACACATTCCAAGTACTGCCATAAGACTCATCATGGCAATTGCAGATTCTGCAGTTACCAGTCCTTTTTCGGAAATAAAGTTGCGACAAATTAAGAATTTGAGGAAGGAAACTTTAACTTGTCGCAATTTATTCTTCATGAATTAGCTACATCACCAATCCAAGAGCTTTACGCAGTAAATCTGTCAATAATTCAGTAATGGTGGCACTTCCTAGAATCTTTAATAAAACTCCACCAAATCCGCATGCTGCAACTGTGGCAACGGCATATTCAGCTGTTGCAAGTCCATTTTGATTCTTTATTAACTCTTTGAATAATTTCACCCAAATCTCCTTTTATATTGAACTAATCGATTAATTAGTCGACTTTGATTTTGACGTAAAAATTCATCTTGCATAAATAATTTCCAAGATTTTCTGGATAACTTGAATATGTGGATAAATTAATTAACAAAACCACCAATGAGTGAACCTATTAAAGGAACTATGGCTATCAACATAAAAACTGGTAAAAAGCAAAATCCAAGGGGCGCTAGAAGCATGACTTCAATTCTTTTTATTTGTTTTAAGACTTTGAATTTATGTTGTCTTTGAAAAGTCAAAATATTTAATCGTAATGAATCAACTATTTTCATTCCTTCAAAAGAACCTTGAAGAACTAAGTTAATACTTGAAGTTAAAAAATCAGCTTTAACTTTTTGATTCTTAAACAATTCTTGATCTTTTAAT
>JBJSWT010000157.1:0-1879 GCA_046086025.1 Actinomycetes bacterium
TACTCCTGAAGTAATTCTTGGAGCTTCACTTCTTGCTTTATTTTTAAATATTTTTATTCCGCTTGGGTTTTGGACAATATTGTTAGCGCAAATTACTTTCACAATTAGCTTTGTGGTTGTGGTAGTAAATGCTCGTCTTGCAGGAATGGATCCAAGATTAGAACAAGCGGCGATGGATTTATATGCAACTCCATTTCAAACATTTAGATTAGTCACAATTCCAATTGCACTTCCTGGAATTTTGGCAGCAGCGCTTTTATCTTTTTCACTATCATTTGATGATTTTATTGTGACAAGTTTTAACTCTGGACGTATTGTTACATTCCCAATTTATATTTGGGGTGCAGCTCAAAGAGGAATTCCACCTCAAGTAAATGTGATTGCTTCACTAATGTTTTTAGGATCTCTTGCTCTAGTGTTAGTGGCAAGTTTGATTAGTAAAAGTCGAAAAGTTAAGGCTTAAATTGGCAGTTGAGGTCGGTTCAAAAGCACCAGAATTTACTTTAAAAAATCAGTTTGGAGAATCTGTTTCTTTGAGTGATTTTTTTGGAAAAAAGAATGTAATTTTAATGTTTTACCCTTTTGCTTTTACAGGAAAATGCACTCAAGAATTATGCGCTATAAGGGATGAAAGAAATGATTTTGTTAATGAAGATACTCAAATACTTTCAATTTCGTGTGACCCAGTTGCAAGTTTAAAAATTTTTGCTGAAGAGCAAAAATTAGCGACTCCTTTGTTGAGTGATTTTTGGCCCCATGGAAAAGTTAGTAGAGATTATGGAGTATTTCTAGAAGATTTAGGTTTTGCAAATAGAGGCACTTTTATTATCGATAAATCAGGAATAATTCGCTGGAAAATAGTCACAAGTCCAGGAGAAATACGCGATACCTCGGACTATCGAAAAGTACTTTCTACTCTTTAGGTAGATTGAACTAATTAAAGATTTATTTAATTACTTAAATTAAATAATTTCGGGCCTATAGCTCAGTTGGCTAGAGCGCCGCCCTTACAAGGCGGATGTCGGGGGTTCAAGTCCCTCTGGGCCCACGTGACTAATCCAACTCTTGCCCAGTTGGCAAAAATTATTGAAAAACGTTATCCCAAATCTATTGCTAGTGATTGGGATTCAATTGGCTTGATTGTAGGAAAACAAAAAAATGTTATTAAAAAAATATTATTAACAGTAGATGTCACAAAAGATATTGTGACCGAAGCAATTGAAAATGAAATTGATCTTATTATTTCTCACCATCCTCTGATTTTAGAACCAGAGGAAGTAGAAGATGTTAGAAAATATAAAGAACAAATAAAAGAATTGATGATTAAAAACAATATTTCCTTATACGTTGCTCACACTAATGCAGATGCAGCAATTGGGGGAGTAAATGATTCATTGATAAATTTATTAAAAATAAAAAATGCCAAATCATTTGGTCCAGAAAATATAGGCAGATTAGGAGAATTAGAAGATTCAGTAAGAATTGAAAATATTGTGCAAGATTTAAAAAAGCTAATTCCAAAAAGTAATAATGCAATTTTAGTTAGTGGAGATTTGAAAAAAGAAATCAAAACAATTGCGGTATGTGGGGGATCTGGTTCATTTCTACTTGAACAAGTTAGAACTTTAAATGTTGATTTGTTTATAACATCAGATTTAAAGCATCACTCTGTTTTAGATAATAAAGATTTAGATGGACCATTTTTGGTTAATATTTCACATTGGGCAAGTGAGAGAATCTGGTTAGATGATTTAATAATCCAATTGAAAAGTGACTTCAATAAAGCCAATCTAGATTCAGAAGTTTTGATTTCTTCTAAAGTTACAGAACCTTGGGATTTAAGCATAGGGTTTTCTCAATGAGAGCTCTTCCAGAAACC
>JBJSWT010000158.1:0-3481 GCA_046086025.1 Actinomycetes bacterium
AAGCTGGACTATCATATTCATCAAAAAAAGGTGTTACAAGAAAAACATTCATCACTCTAAAACCAAAATAAACAACAGCTAAAGTAAAACCCACTACGTTTTTGTGTGATAAGAACTTAATCATTCGAAGCTCCAATATACTAATTTTGCTCCAAAATCTCGGTTATCCCCATTATTAACAAAACAGGATTTTATATTAGGAAATTGTATATAAATTTGGACATTCGATTTACTTTTTATTTTAATAGGTATTTGAATTTTAGTTTGTCCGTTTGACTTAAGCATTATTGATTTTGAAATTTGCTCTGAAGATAAATTTATTTTTTCTTCATAATTACAGGGATTTGGTTCAAAAGTTAGAATAATATTTCCTGCAATTTTTTCATCACTGCTGTTATGAAATTCTAATTTGTTTTCACCTCTTACTAACCACCAAAAATTATTATTATCGTAAAATTCTAGGGGAACAGATGGCGTTAAACCTATAACTTCTTTTTTATTAAGTTCATTAACTTCAATGTCGAATAATGGGTATGACACATTAAAGGCGATTAAAAGGGATGACAAAATGATTAAAAATGAAATAAAATATTTGAAAATAATTATATTTTTTTTCATTTAATCCAACCTCCACTTATTCATTTTGTGGAGCTAAGGGGAATTGAACCCCTGACCTCTTGCATGCCATGCAAGCGCTCTACCAACTGAGCTATAGCCCCAAAATATTTGAAATGTAACTCTATCGAAAACTTATTTCACCAAATTTTATCTGTCGTCACTAAGTGCTGGAGTTGGTAAAGATCCGGCGTTATATTCAACCAATCTCCAAGGAAGTTCTGGTTTTAATGGTTCATCTAAAACAATCCAAGAACAATTGCTAATGATGCCAAGTGAGATCCAAGTTTTTGGAGGTAAGCCCATTAATTTTCCTGCAGCAACTCTTGCTGCACCTCCATGAGTTGCCACCACAAAAACATTTCCATCTGGCACAAGTTTCATATGATCATAAATTCCTTCAACCATTCTTTGGGCAACTTCACTTCTAGTTTCTCCGTTGTTACCTGGTTTTATTTCTTCTCCATTTGACCAGCGTAAATATTCATCACCAAATTTTTGCTTTAGTTCTGGATAGGTCAAACCTTCCCATTCACCATGCGCAGTTTCTCTAAATCTTTTATCTTTTGTAATTTGTAAATTTAACAAATCTGCCAAAATCGAACCTGTTTGATTAGCTCTAGAAAGATCTGACGAAACTATGTAGCTAGGTTTCAAATGCTGCAAAAGTGATGCGGCATTCTTTGCTTGAGAAATTCCTACTTCATCTAATGGAATGTCAGTTTGGCCTTGAAATCTTTGTTCTAAATTCCAACTGGTACGACCGTGTCGCCACAAAACTAACTGTCTTTTACCCATGTAATTCCTCGATTGGACAGTCTTTCCATAATCTTTCTAAACCGTAATAATCTCGATCTTCTTCTAATTGAATGTGAACCAAAATTTCAGAAAAATCAATCAAAAGCCAATGACTTTCAGAATTTCCTTCTCGATTGATAGCTTTAACACCAATTTTATTTAATTCCTCTTCGATTGCATCTGAAACAGCTTGGGCTTGTCTAACATTGTTAACTGAGGCTATCAAAAAAATATCTGAAAGTGGAAACCTTGAACTTACATCAATCATTTTTACATCAGTTGCTAGCTTTTCAAAGGCTGCTTTTGCTGCGATTGCGGCTAATTCTTTTGACTTTAAAGACGCTGTCACTTAGTTAACAAAACTTTCTATCATTAGTAATAATTATGTCACACTCAAGATTTATAGAGTTGGTTGGCTTTGATGTATTGGATTACTTCTGCAGGAACAAATTCTTCAATTGATTCTTCGTTTTTTATTTTTTCTCTAATTTGCGATGAAGAAATGGGAATAGGACTAAATTGCAAACGATCAAAATGCCAGTCAACTATAGGATCATTTTGTCTTGGAACTACATAGATTCTGGCTAAAGTTTTTATCAAATCGGGTTTTTTCCAAGTGCCAAAACTTTTAATTGCATCACTTCCCACTAATAAAATGAATTCAGATTCAGGATAAATCGAATGTAATTCTTCTAAGGTTTGATAAGTATAGGAAGGCTTAATCTCATCTTTTTCAATTTCAGAAATTTCAACATTCGCCATATCTTTTATAGCAAGTTTTAACATTTTTAATCTATGATCAAAGGAAATAAAATCATCTTTTTGCCAAGGATTTCCTGCAGGAATAAAAATTAATTTATCTAGCTTTAATAAATTCAAAGCAGCTTTGGCAATTTCTAGATGTCCAAAATGAATTGGGTTAAATGTTCCACCCAATAGCCCTATACGGGATTTCACTTTATCTGTCTGCGTTTAACCTTGTGACCACAATTAATGCCACAACTAATAAACCAAACATTCCAAATCCAAACACCAATGGATGAAATGGAAGTTCTACACCCTTTTCAGCGACTTCGCTTAATCTAATCATTTTTTAATTTCTCCAACATTTCCTCTGATGTGACCTTTACCTTTAACAACATACTTAGTACTTGTCATTTCTAATAATCCCATAGGTCCCCTGGCGTGGAGTTTTTGATTAGAAATACCCATCTCTGCGCCAAATCCAAATTCTCCACCATCTGTAAAACGAGTTGAAGCATTAATCATTACTGCAGCAGAATCAACTTCTTTCACAAATTTTTCAACATTTTTCACTGAATCAGAAACAATAGCTTCAGTGTGATTGGAAGACCATTTTCTGATGTGAGAAATTGCTTCATCAAGTGAAGTAACAATTCCAGCTGCAATATCTAAACTGTAATATTCGCAAGTCCAATCATGATCTGTGACTTCTAAATATTTAATACCAACTTTTTCACAATACTTCTTTATTTTTTGGTCTCCATGAATGGTAACTTCATGATTTTTTAGTTCATTTAAAGCCTTTGGTAAAAATTCATCTGCAATTTTTTCGTGAACTAGAAATGTTTCTGCAGCATTGCAAACGCTACAACGAGAAACTTTTGAATTAACAAGAATTGAAACGGCCATATCAATATCTGCATATTCATCTATATAGACATGACAATTACCCACTCCAGTTTCAATTACAGGAACCTTAGAATCATTGACGATTGATTCAATTAGTGAAGCGCCCCCTCTTGGAATCAAAACATCTACTAAACCACGAGCATTCATTAATTGTTTGACTGATTCATGAGAATCAGCTGGAATTTGAATAATCGCATCAGATGGAATATTTAAATTATTTAAACTTTCACGCATAACTTTAATTAAGGCAGCATTGGTATTTTGAGCCGAAGATGATCCTCTCAATAAAACTGAGTTTCCACTTTTTAGACAAATTCCTACAGCATCTACCGTTACATTTGGTCGCGCTTCATAAATAATTCCAATCACACCTAATGGTACGCGTATTTGTTCAATTTCTAATCCATTTGGTTGA
>JBJSWT010000159.1:0-24711 GCA_046086025.1 Actinomycetes bacterium
GTGGCAGCACCAATTACTAACACTGACAAAATTCCTTGTGCTTGACCGTTTAAAGTAATAATTTCTTCTTTGGCAAGTAAATAAACAATTGCACCAGAAACTGACAAAGCAATTACGGCAGAAAATAATGGGAAAATCCAAAGTAATGGGCTTCGATAAACCACAATCAAAATTACTGCAACCACACCTAAAGTTGTGAACAAAAGAGTTGTATCAATTGCACCAAATGCGCCAAAGAAATCTGCCAAGATACCACCACCACCTGTGACGTTTATTTGTAATTCTTCAACTTCTTTAGCTTTTTCTCTAATGGAATCCACAATGGCAGGTAAAGCTGGTTCTCCTGCTGGAAGTGGTTCGGATATTTTGTCATTTGATAATTCAACACTTGCCAAAATCGCTTTTCCATCTTCTGACGGAATTGGAATAATTTTGCTATTTGAAACTAAGTAACTTTGAACATCTCTGCCTTCACTGTCTTCAACTTCAATTTTTGGAATACTTGCAAGAAAGTCATTTGCTTTCTTTAAATTCGATGTATTTAAATCTCCTGTGACCACAACTAGTGCAGGAAGTGAATCAGAAGAGGTAAATTTTAATAATTCTTCACTAACTCTGGAAGATTCAGCACTTGATGGTAAAAATGCAGAATTATCATTTTCTTGCACTTCAGATAATTTTCCAAAAAGTGGCCCAGCGACTCCTGTGAAACCTAACCAAATTAAAACTACTAAAAATGCAAGAGCAGAAAACTTTCTTGTACCTGTTACTTTTTCTATTTGTTTGAAATTCTTCTTTTTGTTGATTTCTTTGCGACTGTGTTTTGCAACAGGACTCAAGTAAAACTCCCTTTAAGGATTTAGGCTTTTTTGGATTTATAAGGCATTTAAAACAAATAGCTCTCAAAAATCACTATTTATATAGTCTAACCGGACTCTTAAAATGCGCATCCTATGAGTTAAGAATTACGATAAAGATATGCAAAATCAAGAGTTTCTAATTCAACATTGGGGCTCTGATGTCGACTTTCAAAAAGCTTGGCAAAAACAACGCGAAATTCACTCTCTAATTGTGGAACAAAATCATAAAAATGTAGTTGCCCTTCTAGAACACCAAAGTGTTTATACCGCTGGAAGATCTACAAAACCTGAAGATAGACCATTTGATTCCTCTCCGGTTGTAGATATTGATAGAGGTGGACGTATTACTTGGCATGGCAAGGGACAAATTGTTTGCTATCCAATAATGAAATTAGATGATCCAGTCGATGTTGTAGCACACGTTAGAAGATTAGAGCTGTTAATTATTAATGTTTGCAAAAAACTTGGATTAGATACTTTTCAAATAGATGGCAGAAGTGGGGTTTGGGTTAAAGGAAATCCTGATAAAAAAATTGCAGCAATTGGTATAAGAGTTGCTAAGAAAGCAACCATGCACGGTTTTGCTCTTAATTGCAACAATTCGTTAGATCCTTTTAGAAAGATTGTGCCTTGCGGAATCGGTGATGCCGATGTCACAACTTTAAGCCTTGAATTAGGTAGAGATGTAACTGTGGAAGAAGTCATTCCTTTAATTGAGCAAGAGGTAAATGAAGGTGCCTTAATGCTAAAAATCTCAAAACGTCCTAAAGTAGAAGTGTCATGACAACTGAATTGGTAACTGGTCTTAATCAAGACGGAAAAAAACTATTAAGAATTGAAGCCAGAAATGCTGAAGTGCCAATTGAGAAAAAGCCTGAATGGATTAGAACTAAATTAAAAACAGGTCCTGAATACACCCGCATTAGGGAAATGGTTAAAAAAGAAGGACTTCATACAGTTTGCCAAGAAGCAGGTTGTCCAAACATATTTGAATGCTGGGAAGATCGCGAAGCAACATTTTTAATTGGTGGCTCTGCTTGCACAAGAAGATGTGATTTTTGCTTAATTGATTCTGGAAAACCTGATCCACTAGACATTAAAGAGCCAGAAAAAGTTGCACTAAGTGTAAAAACTATGGGACTTAAATATGCCACAGTCACTGGGGTAACTAGAGACGATTTAGCTGATGAAGGTGCTTGGCTTTATTCAGAAACTATTAGAGCAATTCATAAACACAATCCTGAATGTGGAGTTGAAATATTAACTCCTGATTTCAGTGGAAAAAAAGAATTATTACAACAAATTTTTGATGCCAAACCTGAAGTCTTTGCTCATAACTTAGAAACTGTTCCAAGGATTTTTAAAAGAATTAGACCTGCTTTTAGTTATGAAAAATCATTAAAGGTAATTACTCAAGCAAAAGATGCTGGAATGATTACTAAATCTAATTTGATTCTTGGAATGGGTGAAGAAAGAGCAGAAATTGAAACAGCTTTGAATGATTTAGTTAATGCAGGTTGTGACTTGATAACAATTACTCAATATTTAAGACCTTCTAGCCTTCATCACCCAATATCAAGATGGGTTAAACCTGAAGAATTTATAGAATTAGGAGAACTTGCCAGAAGTATCGGATTTAAAGGTGTTATGTCTGGACCTTTAGTCAGATCTTCATATCGTGCAGGAAGACTTTATCGAGAAGCATTAGCTAAACAGAAAGAAGTTGTAAGTGGCCAATAAAGAACCAAAAGTTAAAAAAGAACGATTTAAAACTTTAAAACAAATCGGACAAACTTATTCCATAACTAGAAAAACTGACAAAGCACTACCTTTAATTTTACTTGCTGCATTCTTTGGAACTACTCTTCCAATAATTCTTATTGCCCAAATTTTATTCAGCACAACATTTTCAAGATTAATTACAATTTCACTTGGTATATCTACAGGTTTATTAGTAACTGTTTATATTTTTGGTAAACGTGCAGAAAAAGCAGCCTATGCACGAATTGAAGGTCAACCAGGCGCTGCAGCGGCTGTTTTAAACACGTTAAGAAAAGGTTGGTTTGTCACACCTGCAGTTGCTGTGACTAGAAATCAAGATTTAGTTCACCGAGTAATTGGTCCAGTTGGAGTGGTTTTAGTTGGAGAAGGATCTCCTTCAAGAGTGGCACAACTTTTGGATAGTGAAAAAGTTAAAGCAAAAAGAATTGCAGGAGAAATTCCTGTATTTACTTTAATTTCAGGAACAGGGGAAGGTTTAATTCCTTATAAAAAATTAAACAAAACCATTATGAAGATGGGTAAAAAGATTTCACCTGCTGAAACTAGAGAATTAAGAAATAGATTTGGTGCAAGTGGGGCAAGTTCATTGCCTATTCCAAAAGGTGCCATGCCTAAAGGCATGAGAATTCCAAGACGATAATTAATTTAATTTAATTATTTTAGTTCGAGCAATTTTGTCGTGTAATCCCCTGTTTTCTTTATCTGCCAAAAGTGGTGGAAATACTAAAACAATAAAAAAAGTTCTCACGATTGCTTGAATTAATTTCACATTTTTGCCATCAATTGAAATTATTCTTAAACCCACAAGTTTTTGCCCAAAGGATGCACCCATAAGCCAAGTAAGAATTACTACTTCAGATGTAAAAACAGCCAAAGTAACCAGTGAATTAGATCTTGACCCATATTCAGAAACACCAGGGATGACTTGTGCGACCAAAATTGAAGCAGCCCAATCAATAGCTAAAGCCACAATTCTTCTTAAGGTCATAGCCTTAAGGCTATAACTGGAACTGGCTTAAAGCGATTTGGATGCAATATTTGAGTAACTTGTGAAATTTTGTTACATGCTTGAAACAAACGGGTTACCCTCACGATACGAGACTTAGGTATGTTTAGGGTCATAGATCTTTGGCACAAAGTGGTGTCAGATAAAAAGTTAGATAAATCAGGAGGTTAAAAGATGTTCAAGAACGCTTCCGAAGCGATCAAATACATCAAAGACAACGAAGTTGAATTCGTTGACGTTCGTTTTATGGACTTACCTGGTGTGATGCAACATTTCAACATTCCCGCAAAAGCATTTAATGATTCTGTTTTTGAAGATGGATTAATGTTTGATGGTTCTTCCATTAGAGGTTTCCAAGCAATTCATGAATCTGACATGAAATTAGTGCCAGATGTAACCACAGCTTTCATTGATCCATTCCGTGAAGCAAAAACTTTAGCAATGAATTTCTCAATTAGAGATCCATTCACAAACGAACCATATTCAAGAGATCCAAGAAACGTTGCAGCAAAAGCTGAAGCATTTTTGAAAGCTTCAGGAATTGCTGACACTGTTTATTTTGGTCCAGAAGCAGAGTTCTACATATTTGATGATGTTAGATATGACAATCAACCTCAAGGATCATTTTTCAAAATTGATTCAATTGAAGCTGCTTGGAATACAGGTAGAGAAGAAGATGGTGGAAACCTTGGTTACAAAACACCATTTAAAGGTGGCTACTTCCCTGTTCCTCCAGTAGATCATTTTGCAGATTTACGTGATTTGATTTCTTCAACTTTGATGGAAGTTGGATTTGAAGTTGAAAGAGCACATCACGAAGTTGGAACTGCTGGACAAGCAGAAATCAACTATAAATTTAATACATTATTAAATGCTGCAGACCAAGTTATGTTGTTTAAATACATTGTTAAAAACGTAGCTTTCTTAAATGGTCACTCTGCAACATTTATGCCAAAACCAATGTTTGGTGATAACGGTTCAGGAATGCACTGTCATCAATCTCTTTGGAAAGATGGCAAACCTTTGTTCTATGACGAAAAAGGTTATGCAGGATTATCTGACACTGCACGTTGGTATATCGGTGGATTGTTAAAGCATGCACCAAGTTTGCTTGCCTTTACAAATCCAACTGTAAATTCATATCACCGTTTAGTTCCAGGTTTTGAAGCACCAGTTAACTTGGTTTACTCTCAAAGAAATCGCTCCGCTGCGATTCGTATTCCAATTACTGGTTCTAATCCAAAAGCAAAACGTATTGAGTTTAGAGTTCCAGATCCAGCATGTAATCCATATCTTGCATTTGCTGCAATGATGATGGCAGGAATTGATGGTGTTAAGAACAGAATTGAACCACCAGCTCCTGTAGATAAAGATCTGTATGAATTACCACCAGATGAAGCAAAAGCAGTTCCACAAGTTCCAGGTTCATTACACGAAGTTTTGGAAGCTTTGGAAAAAGATAAAGACTATCTAACTGCAGGTGGTGTATTCACTCCAGATTTAATTGATACCTGGATTGATTACAAACGTTCAAAAGAAGTAGATCCAATTCGTTTAAGACCTACTCCATATGAATATCACTTGTATTACGACATCTAAAAATGTCTAACTTTAAAAAGCCCCGCAAAATTATGCGGGGCTTTTTAATTTAAACTTCTACATTTCTTAGCGCAGTTAATGCCCATAAAATTGCAATTACGTCAATAAATTCTTGAGCTATCGCACCTTGTGAAGCATTAAATATTCCAAAAGCTCCTAAAAGCATGGCAACAAAAGATAAGCCCATTCCAACACCTGCTGCTTGCAAAGCTTTATTTCTAGAAAACTTAGAGATAGAAATAGCGCGAGTTAAACGATCAATTGTGTCATCCACAATTACAACATCGGCTGCTTCACTTGCAGCTGTTGCTCCTCTTGCTCCCATTGCCACACCAACATCAGATGCAGCTAAAACTGGAGCATCATTTATGCCATCTCCTACTGCAACCACAGTTCCTTTAGCAAGTTTCATTTCACTTAAAACAATGTTCATTTTGTCTTCAGGTTTGAGTGATGCATGTATTTCATCAAGATCTAACATTGCTCCCACATTTTGTGCTGTTTCTAAACGATCTCCAGTCACCATCAATATTTTCTTGATTCCAGAACTTCTTAAATCTTTAATCATTTGTTCTGATTCACTTCGAATTGGATCATCTAAACCAAGGACTCCAATTAATTCATTTTGTTGATAAATTCCAACTCTTAAAGGTGTGAAAATGTTGCACCATTCAGGAATTTCTCCAGTAATTTGACCAACTTTAGTGTCAATTCCATCTACAACTCCTGTGATACCTTGACCATGATTTTCTTTGACATCACTAACCGATAGCAAAGTTAAGTTTCTTTCTTTTGCCGCATTTACAATTGCTTTTGCAATAACGTGAGGTGAATATTGGTCAAGGGATGCTGCCAGTTGCAAAACTTTTAATTCTTCAAAACCTGGCTTTGCTTGAATTTCACCAACCTCTGGACCACCATATGTAAGCGTTCCTGTTTTATCTAATAGAACAACTTCTGCTCGTGCAAGTTGTTCTAATGCAGCTCCACCTTTTATAACTGCCCCATTTTTTGCTGCATTACTCATTCCTGCCACAACAGCAATTGGCACCGCCAAAATTAATGGACATGGAGTTGCTGCAACTAATACAGCAATTGCTCTACTAATTTCACCAGTTATCAACCATGCAAGCCCTGCAATTGTTAATGCAATTGGGACAAATCTCAATGCCCAAGTATTTGCAATTCGAACTCCTGGTGCTGATTTTGCTTGAGCAGATTCAACTAATCTGATAATTCCTGAATAAGTACTTAAATCTAGAGTTTGCAAAGCTTTATATTGAAAATTATTCCCGGCATTTAATACTCCAGATAAAACCATGTCGTTTGTTTGTCTATTTACTGGTAAAGATTCTCCAGTTAATGCAGATTCATCCAGTGTTGCATCAGTGATTAGCATTCCATCAACTGGAACTATTTCACCTGATCTAACAACTAAAATATCTCCAACTTTTACATCATCTGCATTAATAGTTTTTAAAGATCCATCTTCTAAAAGAATATGAGCAACTCTGGGCATTCTTTCTAATAATGAATGTAATTGTCTTTCTGCTTGACCTTCAGCCCATGATTCTAAAACTCTTCCTGTGGCAAGCATTAATGAAATAATTGCGGCAGCCATCATTTCATTGGTTAAAAGTGTGCCCAGCAATGCAAGAACGGCCAAAATATCTGAACCCATATTTTTATTTTTGAATTCATCTATAACCCATTTAGTTGCAGGAATTAATCCAGCAAGACCACCAATTGCCCAAATAAAAGATTGTAAATTTAGATAACCCAAAAAAGGTACTAGAAATCCAAAACTTAAAGAAATCAACGAGATAACAAATAAAGACCTATTAACTTGCCTCGTTGAAAGTTTCACAATGTTAATTTATCCCCTAGGCTGATTAAATATGTCAAAGGTCGCTATAACTTTTCTTGGGGCTGCAGAAACTGTCACAGGATCTAGATTCTTAGTTGAATTTGAAGATAAAAAAGTATTGGTTGAAGCAGGACTTTTCCAAGGATTAAAAGAATTAAGACTCAAAAATTGGGATCAATTTCCAGTAGAACCCAAATCAATTGATGCCGTGGTTATTTCTCATGCCCACCTTGATCACTGTGGATATGTACCCCTTTTAGTAAAAGCGGGATTTAATAAAAATATATATGCCACCGAAAATACTTTGAAACTTGCCGAAGTCATTTTAAATGATTCAGCAAGAATACAAATGGAAGATGCGAAATATGCTTGGAAAAAAGGATTCTCAAAACACAATCCTCCAAAACCTTTATATGATGAAAACGACGTTGATAAAACTTTATCTAAATTCAAAACAATTAGATTTAGAAATAAAACGGAAATATTAAAAGATGTTTTTTTAACTTTTTATCCAGCAGGACATATTCTGGGTGCTGCATTCATTTTGCTCCAGATTGGAGGAAAGAATTTATTATTCACAGCAGATTTAGGAAGAAATCAACATCCAATACTAGTTTCACCTGACCCAATTCCAGATGTTGAAATTTCAGCATTGATAACCGAATCAACATATGGAGCAAGAGTTCATGAAAGCCCTATTGAAGATTTCACAAAAGCTATAAATAAAACAATTAAACGTGGTGGATCAATTTTGATTCCTGCTTTTGCAGTAGATAGAACCGAAGTTATATTAATCAAATTAAAAGAATTAATGGATCAACAGTTAATTCCAAGAGTACCTATTTTTGTTGATTCTCCTATGGCTTTAAGTTCACTCAAGCATTACCGAAGTGCGGTAAGTCGCTCAGATACAGAAATTAGATTGTCGTTTATCGCAGATTATAAAAATCAAGATCCATTTGATCCACAAACAATTAAAGAAATGAAAACAGTTGAAGAATCTATGAAGTTAAATAATCCAGAACACTCTTGCATTATTGTTTCTGCTTCAGGTATGGCAACTGGTGGTCGAGTTGTGCATCATTTAAAGAATATGTTGCCTAATCCAATTCACACGGTTTTATTAGTTGGATATCAAGCAGTGGGAACGCGTGGTCATGCTTTAGTGACAGGCGCAGAACAAATCAAAATGCATGGTGGAATGGTTGAAGTAAAAGCTGAAATAGTTAAAGTAGAAGGTTTTTCGGTTCATGCTGATGGTTCAGAATTAATTGAATGGTTTAAAAAAGGTAGAACTCCACAAAATGTTTTTATAGTTCATGGGGAACTTGAATCATCAGTAATTTTTGCGCAAAGACTCGAATCTGAACTCAAATGGAAACCTGTTATTCCAAAACCCTCACAAAAATTTGAAATATAGTAAAAATCATCCAAATATCATCTTTATTTATAAATTTTCGAGGTACTCTGAAAAGTAGGAGAAGGGATTTTTAATGGCAAAAATTACAGGCCAAAAAGCAACAAGACTTAAAACTTTTAACTTAGTTGCAGGTGTATTTCACTTGCTTCAAATGTTTTTAGTTTTACTTCTATCAAATGATTTTTCAATTCCAGTGACAGCTTCTTACTTAGCTGGTCCTCCAGGAACACTTCTTGGAGATCCTGTGGTGTTGTTCAACACACCTGTTGGATTAACTGTGGCATTGTTTTTAGGACTATCTGCTTTAGCACATTTTATAGTGGCAAGTGGTGCAGGTTTTCCTAAATACATCAAAGGTTTAGCTAAAAATCAAAATATATTTCGTTGGGTGGAATATTCAATTTCATCTTCAGTGATGATTATTTTGATTGCTCAGGTAAGTGGTATTTCAGATTTTGTAGCACTTCTGGGAATTTTTGGAGTAAATGCTTCCATGATTTTATTTGGTTGGTTACAAGAAAAATACACTCAACCAAAAGATGGTGATTTCTTACCATTTATCTTTGGATGTATTGCAGGAATTGTGCCTTGGTTAGCAATTGTTATTTTAGTCATTGGACCAAATGCGCCATCTGAAGTACAAATTCCAGGTTTTGTGTATGGAATCATTATTTCTCTCTTTGTTTTCTTTAACTCATTTGCCCTAGTGCAATATTTGCAATATCGCGGAAAAGGTAAATGGAAAGATTATTTAAGAGGAGAAAGAGCTTATATTGTGCTAAGTCTTGTAGCAAAATCATTACTTGCTTGGCAAATATTTTCTGGAACCTTAATTCCACAATAAAAGTAAATTAAAAATAAAGGGCCCTATAAAGTCAGGGCCATTTATTTTTTATTAGAACTTAAATTTTTTCTTCTCTTGACTTCCAAGGAGCACCATATTCGTTAACTTTGTCTAAATATGGTTTTGGACTAAACCATTCTGGTCCCATAACACCTTGTGGTTTCCAAACACCTTCATGAATTAATTCCATTGCTACAACTGGATTAAAAGCAGTTTGCCAAACAACTGCTTGATCTCCATATTCTTTCATTGACCATTCATTATCAACAACATGATAAAGATAAGTTGCTTTTGGATTTCCTTGTTTATCTAAACCTTTTACTAAAACACCAGCGCAACTTTTACCTTTCATTCTTTCGCCCAATTTTGCAGGATCAGGCAATGAAGCTGTTAAAAGATCACGAGGTGAAACTGAAACTCCTTGAACATCAACATTTTCTTTTTTATCAAGTCCAAGTTTGTTGATGGTCTTTAAAACTGAAATAAACTCTTTTCCAAGTCCGTATTTGAAGTTCACTTTTTTGGCATCTATTTTTTGAGGCATCAAAACTACCTCTTCGTGTTCAACGTTGACACATTCCACAGGACCAATTCCTTCTGGGAAATCAAAAACTTCTGGTTCTGAGAAAGGTTTAGTAGTGAACCAACCTTTGCCGTCTTCCCAAACAAGTGGTGGATTCAAACACTCTTCGATTGTTGTCCAAATTGAAAAAGACGGAGCAAAAGATTCACCATCAACGATCAAGTTTGATCCATCTAAAACGGTGATCGAATCGATTTTGCTAAACAGTTCCTCATCAGCATATTTGGCCAAAACATCACTTAAACCTGGCTCAATACCAATTCCTACAACTGCCCAAATATCTCTTTCTTGCCAGTTCCAGTCTCTTGCAAATTGTTCATCCCCAAGTTTTACGCCCACTTCTTTATGTGGGTATTTAGGATGTGGTCTTGATAATGACATTGCCATATCCATGTAGTTAGTGTTCTCAATTTCGCAAGCTAAAAATATTGGCATAACAAATCTTGGATCTACCGCATTAATCACTACATCGGGTTTTACTTCACGAATTAATTCTCTAACATCTTCCAACTCTGCAGCATTAACTTCTGTGGCATCGAATCGATCATCATCGATTCTTTTTATTGCTTGTTGAGCGCGTTCCAATGAACGATCAGCAATAACCATGCTTGTTAAAAATTGTCTTCTTGCTGCAATGTTGGCGATTGCTCGACCAACTCCACCCGCTCCGATTACGAGCGCTTTCATTTAAAAACCAACTCCTATTAATTAATATTTAATCTACCTGATTGAATTATTAATAAATATTGGGTTCGGCGTGTCTTGAGGGAATTGCATTAATCTTGCTTAAAAATTATAAAATCTTTAAATTATTATATAATTAATAAATTATTTATTTAATTCTAATTTTCTAACAGATTTATTAGTTAAACTTAATGAAACTGCAACAATAATAATTACAGTGCAAATTGCTAATAATTCTTTAATTCCAATTAATTCAATAAGTGGTCCTGCTGCAATTAAACCAATTGGTCCTAATAAGAATGAACCAAATGCATCATAAGATAAAACTCTTGATAAAGACTTTTTAGGAATTTTAGTTTGTAAGGTTGTAATCCAAAAAACAAAGAATAAATCAAAACTAATTCCTGTTAGAAGGGCCGCTAAAGCTATATAAATAATTGGAAGATTAAATGACATCGATAGGGTCCAAAGAGCTAAAGTGGCTGAAAAAATCATCCCTACAAATAAAGGATGTCTTGGTCTTAGCTTCATAGCCAAAATCACTCCCAACATCATTCCTAAAGAGTGAGCTCCTGCAATAAAAGCCCAAGAAGAAGCACCTTCCAAAAGAGTTTTTGCTTGATAAGGACCCATCACCGCAAGTAAAGGTTCATAAACCATAACTATTAATGAGTAAGCAGAAACACAAGCAATAATCCAAGTTCGTTTTCGAACTTCTTTCCAACCAAGTTTTATATCTAGCAAAACTGTATCCTCATCAGTTACTTGGTTTGGTTTATCAAATCTAATTAATAGATAAATTAATGATCCTGCGACTAAAAAAGTTAGACCATCTATTGCTATAGCAATTCCTGGTCCTACTAAAGTTACTAAAATTCCACCTAGTGAATAACCCAAAACATTTGCTGAATTTACTCCTAAAGCATTTATTGAATTTGCACTTTGTAATTTCTTTTCAGGCATAACTTGGGGCATGATTCCAGGAAATGCTGGAAACCATAAAGCATGAAGTATTCCTGTCACAAGCCCTAGCAAAACTAACCAAGAAACAGTAGCTGATCCGGAAATAAACAAATATGCCTCAAATAAAACAAAAAGACTTAACAAAATGTCAGAGTAACTAACAATTTTTGCTCTGCCATATCTATCAGCTATTACTCCACCAAATAAGACAAACAAAATTAAAGGAAGGGTTCTTGCAAACATCACTAAACTTAAAGATGCAGCATTTGCTCCAGGAAGAGATAGAACTCCAAAAGCTAAGGCAATTGGCCCAATTCCATTTCCCACATTTGAAATGAAACGAGCAGCAAAAAGTATTCGAAAATTCTTTTCCACAAACACTTCATTGAATTGACGTGGAATAGTTAGTGTTTTATTAGCCAAAATTATCCTCAAAAGGCAAAGCAGATTTGGACATATGTTCTTGCTTTGCTTGTTTTGAAGTCACTTTTCTCATGTGATGTTTCCTGCACAAAACTTCATAAATGATTTCATCTGGTTTAGCATTTGGACCTGCATCTCCTACAACCACTTGTTCTCCGATTGTGACCATAACTCCATTGACGATTCTTGCTTGATGTGTAGCTTTTTTGCCACACCAGCAAAGAGCTTCAACTTGCAAGATGTTTACTCGATCAGCTAATTCTAAAAGTCTTTGTGCTCCTGGAAAAAGTTCTGTTCGAAAATCGGTTGTGATTCCAAAAGTGAAAACATCAATTCCAAAATCATCAACCACGCGAGCAAGTTGTTCTATTTGTTCTGTTTCATAAAACTGAGCTTCATCACATATTAAATAGTCAACTGTTTCTCCCCGAGAAAGTGCTTGAGTCATAAGTCTTAAGAAATTAGTTTCTGTACTTACTTCAATTGCTTGGGCTTTTAGCCCAAGTCTTGAACTAAGTGTTGCTTCACCTGCCCGATCTTTTCTAGTAAAAACAAGACCACGTCTTCCAGCACTTGAATGATTATGATGAGTTTGCAAAGCAAGAGTGGATTTACCACTATCCATTGTTCCTGAGAAAAAAACTAATTCGGCCACAGAAAATATCTTGTCAGATGACAAGTTTTATTCAAAACGCAATGCCTCAACTGGTTTTAATTTTGAAGCTGTTCGTGCTGGCCAAACCCCAAATACAACTCCTACAAACATTGAAAAACCTAAGGAAGCCAAAATTATTGTTGGGCTTAACACAAAATTCCATTCACCAAGTTGGGCTAAGAAGTACGCCACAACTTCCCCAATAATCACACCAATAATTCCACCTAAAAGTGAAAGCACGATTGCTTCAATAAGAAATTGAGTCAAGATTTGTGATTGTTGAGCACCTATTGCTCTTCTAATACCTATCTCTCTAGTTCTTTCCCGAACAGAAACCAACATAATATTCATAATTCCAATACCGCCCACAACCAAACTAATTGATGCAATTCCACCAAGTAATAATGATAAGAATTGTTGAACTGTTCCAATAGCGTCAAGAATTTGACTTGCATCAGTTATTACAAAATCTGCTTCGCGCTCTCCTGTGATGTTATGTCGCGAAAGTAGTAATCTCGTTAAATTGCTTGTAACTTGATCTACTATTTCTTCACTTGTAGTTTGCACAGTAATTGAACTTAAATATGGAGGAACAGCAAAATATTTAAAAGCAGTATCAATTGGAACATATGCACTTCCTTGTGTTCCAAACCCATCAGCGTCATCTAGAATTCCAACAATTGTAAATTCTGTATTTCCTACCACAATGTTGGTATTAATTGAATAAGCATCAAGTTTTAAATCTTCAGCAATTGAAGAACTTAAAACTATTAATCTTGAATCTTTTACATCTTTTGTACTTGGCAAAAATGATCCCACAAAAATATCTGGATCAACTACTGTTACATAATCAGAGTCCACTCCCACAATTTGTGCTCTTGTTGAATCAAATTCAGAACTTAATGTTGCTCGTCCACTTACTGTTTCTGTGACTATATCTATTCCAGGTTGTGAGGCAATAGCTTTTGCATCATCAATTGTGATTGATTGATTAGTGGTACCAGTAATAGTTAAGTTTCTGGCTCCCAAACCTTTAAATTGATCTTGAATTCCAGATGTTGCGCCTTGAGCAACAGAAACTAGTGCTATCAGAGACATCACGCCAATGATGATGCCAAGCATGGTCAATCCAGATCTTGTCTTCGTTGCAAGAATTCGAGCAAGCGCCAATCGAGCCGCAATTAAAATCATCGCTTAACTCCATCATCGCTTACTACTTTTCCATCTTTTAATGTAATTCTTCTTTTCGCTTTTGAAGCAATGTCTAAATCATGGGTAATTAAAACTATTGTTTTGCCTTCTTTGTTTAAATCTTGAAATAAATCCATAACTTGTTTACCAGTATTTGAATCAAGTGCACCTGTTGGTTCATCCGCCAAAATTAGTGAAGGTTCAGTCACTAACGCTCTTGCAATTGCCACACGTTGTTGTTGACCACCTGATAATTCAGTGGACTGATGCGAATGTCTATCTGCCAAACCTAACTTTGAAAGCATTTGCATAGCTTTTTTTCTAGCTTCTTTAGAAGAAATTCCTCTTTAAAAAAGTGGAGTGGCCACGTTATCTAAAGCATCAGTTTTAGGAAGTAAAAAGAAAGATTGAAAAACAAACCCAATAGCTAAATTTCTTAATGAGGTCAATTTTTTATCATTTAACTTTGATAGGTCTTCCCCAGCTATTTTTACTTTTCCACTTGTGGGTCTATCTAAACAACCAATTAAATTCATCATGGTTGATTTACCTGAACCAGAAGGTCCAACTATTGCTACAAATTCGCCTTCATTAATAGTTAAGTCAACGCCGTCTAATGCTTTTACTTTTGATGAACCTTCGCCAAAATACTTGGCGACATTTTTCATCTCAACAACTGTGGTCATTGTTAGTTGTTTCGAGCTCCGTTGGATCTTTGTTGTTCTCTTTGTTCCCTAAATGGATCTTCTGAAACTGGTAATTTTCCGTCAACAGAGGCTTTACCTAAGATGACTTCTTCACCAACAGATATTCCACTTAATATCTCAACCAGTTGAGTTCCAGAGACTCCAGTTTTTACTACTTTGTCAATTGGTTCATTTTTATCGTTTAGTACTTGAACAAATTGTTCTTGACCTTTTCTTTGAATAGCTTGCAAAGGTACAGCAATAGCAACTTCTTTACTTTGCAAAATAATTTTTGCTGTCACACTCATTCCAATACGCCATGATTGATTTAGCTGATCTGGTTTTGCAAAAACACTAAATTGTGAGACTCCGTTGTTATCCACTGTTGCTACTTGACCAATTTGGGTTACTTTTCCATTATTTACCTCAGTTGCAGAACCTAGTTTTAATTCCACAACCTGATCTAATTTCACATTTGGAATGTCATATTCACTGACTTTGATTGCAGCAATAACTTCACCTGAACCAAGAGAGGCAATTGCACCAGCCACTATGGCATTAGGAGCAGTAAATACTTCTCTAATTGTTCCATCACTTGGTGATTTAACTTTTCTAGTTGTGCCATCAAAGTTTTTTAATTCAGCAATTATTTCATCTTTTGCAACTACTGAACCTGGAAGAATATTCAATTTTGTTACAGTCCATTGTTTAGTTGCAGTATTTGAAGTATTGGAAATACTTCCTGACAAATCAATTCCATTCTTCGAAGACAAAGTTACTTTATTGTTAACATCAATGTCATAAGTAAATTCATCAATCAATTCAGCACTTGTTATTCGAATTCGATCTTCTCCAACTGGTGTTACATCTACAGTTACTGTCATTCCTGCACGAGCAGTTGCGGGCAAAGTATTTGGTGTTGGATTAATTAAAACGGTGTAAGTAGGAGTTGAGTCAGAAATGGTCGGAGTTGATTTGATTGAAGTTATTGCCCCTGATGTCAAAGTGTCAGAGCTATTTATAGCAAGAGCAATTGGTAAACCAACACTTAATTGGGTTGACTGAGTCTCTGTAACTTCAACAGAAACTAATAGTCTGCCAGTGCCAATTGTGGCAACAGTTCCTGCTACTGGACTTCCTTTAACAGCATTTACTGATCGAACTCGTGCTTTTTCTGGGGATTTAATTAATTGAGTTTGGCCTTCATAATTTTTTAAGGTGACAATTGTTTCATTTTTTGAAACATTTTTACCTTCTTCGTTATTAATTTTTGAAACCACCCAAGTATCGGTTAATGAGGTAGGAGTACCTGAACTTGTAGTAGCAGTTCCAGCAATTTTTGTTAAAGTTGATGGTGCATCAGCGTTGATGTTAAATGTGTATTCATCAACAATCGAACCAGTTGTTGAAACGCTATTTTCAATAATGGCAGGTCCTGCTTTTTCAGTTAGATAATTTTGAGTTTCTACCTTGGTTGCATTTGTATAAAAGTAGATTCCTCCAATTAATAAAGCAATGATTGGAATTATGATTAAAAATTTGCGATTTCGCATTAGTCCCTTTACCTTATTCTTTCATTAAAAATAACATCAAAATATCTTGTGTGCATCTTCAATTAAATCTAATATTTCTTAATTAAATCTTAATATTTACTTCTTAATTGATGTGATTTCGGTAATAATCCTCTTCGCATTCAATCCTTTTTTCTCATATTTTGTATAAGGTCTCCACTCAGGATGAGGAATAATTTGGGCATTAGGTAATTTTTCCATAATTTCTTGCCCATATTCAAACCAATCTGTAGCAGTGTGGATAAGTCCATTTTCTTGCAGTTTTTGAAACATTAACTCAATTAGCTCTTCTCTGAATAATCTTCTTTTGTGATGTCTTTTCTTTGGCCATGGATCTGGAAAGTAGGCATGAATTTCACTTAAAGAATTATCAGGGACTCTGTCTTTTAATACTTGGATAGCATCAGAAAAAGCAAGTCTTATATTTTGAATATTTTCTTTTTTAATTTTTTCTACTAATTGAGTAATACTTGGTCTATGCACCTCTACTGCAATTACTATTTTTTCTGGATTATTTTTAGCTAAAGCAATCGTAGTATCGCCTGCTCCACATCCAATTTCATAAATTATTTCCTTTTTGCCAAATAGATCTTGAAAATTCCATATAGAGTCTGGCATTTCAAATTCCGGAAAAAATTTATCTAAAACTTCTATTTGTTTTTGACTTATTCGACCTCTACGGGCATTGAAAGTTCTAATGACACCTTTTTCAACCCTAAGTCGCGCGTTTTTAAACATTAGAGAATAATTCTATTTATGTCGATTCCGCACAAACCAGCCAGCACAGATGCAAAACTTCATGATGTTATTAAAAATCGCTGGAGCACAAGATCTTTCGATAAGAATCATCAAATTAGTGATGAAGAAGTTGAATCTATTTTAGAAGCAGCTAGATGGGCTCCTTCTTCAAAAAATTCTCAACCTTGGAGATTCTTAGCCGGAAAAAGAGGAGATAAAAACTTTGATGCTTTTGTTTCAACTTTAACTGGATTTAATTTGGAATGGGCACCAAATGCAAGTGCCATGATCTTGGTTGCAGCTTATGGAAATCCAGTAACAAATGATGAAATTTTTGATGCAGGTTTAGCGGTAAGTTCAATAACTTTTCAAATTCACTCTCTTGGTCTTTATGCCCATCAAATGGCAGGTTTTAGTAAATCAAAACTAAAATCAATATTTAATTTGGATGACTCAATCGTTCCACTAGTATTGGTGGCCGTTGGAAAAATTACTAGTCCTGATGAATTGAGCAAAGAGTTGAAAGAAAGAGAATTAAGTCCTAGAACTAGAAAAGACTTAAACGAATTGTTGATTTCTGGATTAAATTGAAAAAATTTATCCCGAAATGGTTGGTTCCTTCAAAAACAATTCCACATACTTCGTGGCGATCCAATAGTTATTGGAAAGCAAAACCTGCAACTTTATTTTTTTTAGTACTTGGACTTTGGCTTTTTGGTACCGGTGAAGCTTTCCTAATAGCAGCAGGAGCAGGAGTTTCTCCTTGGACTGTATTTGCGCAAGGAGTATCAGTTCAAAGTGGTTTAAGTATTGGTTGGGCAACTTTTTTCACAGGTGTTTTTGTGTTATCTCTTTGGATTCCTCTAAAACAAAAAATAGGTTTGGGAACCGTTTTAAACATCATTATAATTTCTCTTTCCATAGAAGTGATGTTAAATGTTTTGCCACATCCTGAGACTAATTTCTGGCAAGTTTTACAAATACTTGTCGGAATTGCCATCGTTGGTTTAGGAAGTGGTTTTTACCTAACTTGTCATATGGGACCAGGTCCAAGAGATGGTCTTATGACAAGAATTCATCTACTAACTGATATTCCAGTTGGCAGAGTGCGTTTATTTATTGAAATAACTGTTTTAACAATTGGTTGGCTCTTAGGTGGAACTGTTGGCTTAGGAACTATTCTGTTTGGGGTTCTAATTGGTTATTCAGTTGCAATTTGGTTAAAAATTGTGGGTAAATTTAGTAAAAGTAAATAGTTCAAACTATTGATTAGATAAATTAAGTTTTAAGATGAAGATTTCAAATCTAGTTTTGTTAAAAGTTCCTGTTATAGGTGTTTTATTTACATTTTTAATCACATCTAATATTTGGGTAACACCAGCTGCATTAATCCCTGATTCTGGTCCAATTGTTTATTGGCTAAGACCAGTGTTGGTTTCCTACACTTATGCCTTGGCAATTGCTGCTACTGCACTTTTATTTAGTGATGGAATTTTTACTAAGTTTGAAGGTAAGAATTCAAATATTGCAAGAAGTTTCTTTTTAGGCTTATCTGGCATTAGTTTTGCTGCAGCTGTATTTAGTCTTGCTCAATCTTTATCACAACCACTTTCACTTGCTGCAAATTTGAATGTTATTGCAACCTATGGATGGGATGTTTCAAATGTTAGAGCGTTACTTTTAATCTCTTTGGTTGCTCTTTTTTCTTTTATACTTCTTTTAAAACCAAGTCTTGATAAATCTGGTTTAGTGGCATTTTTATCTATAATTTCTCTTTCTTTACCAACACTTTTATCGCATGGCGGTGGGATCTCAACACATAATTGGGCAATAACTGCTGGTTTTTTTCATGGGATTTTTACTAGCCTTTGGATTATTGGACTTGTTGGAATTGGAATAATTTATTTAAATAAATCAAACACTGAAAAAACGAAGTTGAATGCAATTCATAAATTCAGCTATATAGCAAATATTTCTGTGGTTGGTTTAGCAATCTCTGGTGTGGTAAATGCTGCAACAAGACTTAATAGTTTCAGTGAATTACTTACTACTTCTTATGGCCAAATTGTTTTGATTAAAAATATTCTTTTTGCTCTAGCTTTGATCACAGCCTTAAGAATAAGAACTAGATTAAATACCAATATTTCAAAATTGTTGACATTAGAAATATCAATCCTTTTGTTTATTTTTGGTGTTTCTGTAGCACTTGCATCTACTGCTTTTCCAAGGACAGGAAATGCTGCGTTTAACTTAATTGAATCTGTCACAGGACTTCCTGAACCTCCAAAATTTGAATGGTCTTATGCTCTTACAACTTTTAGTGTTGAACCTTTTACCTTATTTATAGGACTTTTTGCTCTCATCACTTATTTAGTTGGCTATGTAAAACTAATCAAGCGTGGAGATAAGTGGCCAATTTCTAGAGTTATTTTTTGGAGCATTGGAATTCTTCTTGCAATATATGTAACAAATACCATGCTTGGTAGATACGCAATTTTATTGTTTTCAGCCCATATGACTGTGCACATGATTCTTGCCATGGTGGTTCCAATACTTCTTCCTTTAGCTGCCCCCCTAACACTTACATTAAGAGTTTTAAAACCAACAAATGATCCAAATGTTAGAAACTTACGTGAGTGGATAGTGGCAATTATTAATTCAAAGTATTTAAAAGTTGCAAGTCATCCCATAATTGCATTTTTTATATTTGCAGCAGGCACTTGGGCTTTGTATTTTAGTCCTCTACTAACAGTATTAATGCGAAGTCATTTAGGGCATTTATTTATGGATGCTCACTTTGTTTTAGCAGGCTATTTATTCTTCTGGCTCATTATTGGAAAAGATCCAGCCCCTAGAAATATTCCAGATGTTTTAAAACTTGGCATAGTTTTTGCAGCAGCAGTTTTTCATGGAATCTTTGGCTTTATTACTTATTCTTCTCAAACAAGTTTAGGTGGTGGATGGTTTAGTGAAATTAAACCAAGTTGGCTAGAAAACCCAATTACTGATCAACAATTAGGTGGTGGCATTGCCTGGGGATTTGGCGAAATCCCCACAATAGTTGTTTTATTAATCTTGGTTTATCAATGGGCATCAAGGGATGAAAAACAAGCTAAAAGAGTAACTGATAAAGAAATTGATGACTATAACCAATATTTAAAATCTTTAAATAGATAATTACTCGCCGTAAAAAAGTCTTTCCATGACAGATCTAGCACGTCTTGTTATCTTTCTATATTCTTCAATAAATTCACTTGATGAATGCTTATTTATTACATAAGCAATAGCGTTGATTTCATTGATGTCTGTTGGGATTTGATCACTTGCTTTAGCTTTTGCAAGCATTTGAGCATTTCTAACTTCTGTTGCCAATATCCAGGCATCTTTTAAACTCAATGCATCTTGAGAAGTGATGAGATTTTCTTTTTCTAATTGTTTTAAAGTAGAAAGTGTTGAAGTATTTTGTAAAAGTTTAATTTTGTGACCATTTTGCATTTGGAGAAGTTGCACTACCCATTCCACATCACTTAAACCTCCTCGGCCAAGTTTTGTGTTCATGTTTACATCTGCCCCCCTAGGTAATCTTTCTGATTCCATGCGAGCTTTAATTCTTCTCATTTCTCGTAAATTTTCGTCACTGACACCATTTTCTGGATATCTAATTGGATTTATTGATTTCATTAATTTGTTACCAACTTCAATATCTCCTGCAACAGGAAGTGCGCGAAGTAAAGCTTGAGCTTCCCAAGGAGCAGACCATTTTTGGTAATAAGTGATGTATGAATCCAGAGTTCTCACTAATGGACCATTTTTTCCTTCTGGTCTTAAATCTGCATCAATTTCAAGAGATGGGTCTGGAGAAGGTTGCATCAATAAAGTTCTTACTTTATTTGCTATTTCAAGTGCAGTTTTTTCTGCATCTTGTGGATCAGAATCTTTTAATGGCTCATGTACAAACATGACATCTGCATCACTTGCATAACCTAATTCAAAACCGCCAAATCTTCCCATAGCAATTATGCACATTCGAGTGGGAACTTTTGAATTTCTTTCATTTTCAATATCTTTAATTGCACTTTGTAAAGCAGTCTCGATCACAACTGCATACACATTACTTAAGGAAAGTCCTACTTCTTCAGTGGTAACTCTTTTTGATAAATCTGCTGTAGCTGTTCTTAGCAATTCTCTTCTTCTAAATGCTCTTGCTGCAGCAACTATATTTTCTGCTGTCTCATGTCTTGAAATGACAGATTTCATTTCAGTTTCATATTGTTCTTTAGTTCTAGGAGTTAGTTCTTCAAGATTTCCAAGCATTGAAACTGCTTCTGGAGCACTCATTAATAAATCAGTGGCATATCGACTTGAAGATAAAATTTTTGCCATAAGTTCAGCAGCTGCTGATTCATCCCTTAAAAGTCTTAAAAACCAAGGAGTACTTCCAAGTGCATCACTAAGCCTTCTAAAAGATAAAAGTGCATTATCTGGATCTGGACCATCTGCAAACCAAGAAAGTAACACTGGCAAAAGTGTTTTTTGAATGACTGTTTTTCTAGATACTCCTGTAGTCAAACTCTCGATATGTCTAAGTGCTGATTCTGGATCTTTATATCCAAGGGCATTTAAACGAGATGATGCTTCGCTTAGCGTTAATCGAGCATTTCCAGCATCAAGTCTTGCTACCGCGTTTAGAAGAGGTCTATAGAAAAGCTTTTCATGAATTCTTCTTACCTCTAACTTGTATTTTCTCCATTGTTTTTCTAAATCTTGACTGGAATCTTGCATAAGGCCTAAAGATCTTCCCAAGACTCTTAAATCTTTTTCTTCTTTAGGCAAAATATGAGTTCTAGATAATTTTTGTAATTGAATTCTGTGTTCTAAAGTTCTTAAGAATGTGTAAGCGTTAGAAAAAGTGGCTGAATCTTCCCTGCCGATATAGCCCCACATTGCTAATTGATCAAGTGCTTGCAATGTATTTGGACTTCTAACCATCACATCAGATCTGCCATGAACTAATTGCAACAGTTGGACTGCAAATTCAACATCTCTAAGTCCACCAGGAGCTAGTTTTAATTCACGTTCTCCAACTTTATTGTCAACATTTTCTTCAACTTTTTTTCTCATTTTCTGCACATCTTCAACAAAATTTTCTTTACTTGCTGCTGTCCAAACAAATTTAGAAATTTCATCGAGATATTTATCTGCTAATTCTTTATTTCCAGCACTAAATCTTGCTTTTAATAATGCTTGGAATTCCCAAGTATGTGCCCATTTTTGGTAATAGGAAACATGTTGTTCCAAAGTTCTAACTAAAGCTCCAGCTTTTCCTTCAGGTCTTAATGCAGCATCAAGTTCCCAAATAGCGCCACCATCATTGGTGGTGGAAATAAATTGCATTAAATTAGAACATACTTTTGTTGCAAGTTGTAAAGCTTCAGATTCGTCAACACCGGTTTTAGGTTCAGCTATAAAAATTACGTCAACATCTGAAACATAATTTAATTCTTGCCCACCTGCTTTACCCATAGCAATTACTGATAAATCAAATTTATTTGATTCACTTTGACTAAGAATTTGTTGTAATGATGATTCCAATATGGCATCTGCTGCATCTGATAATTCTTGAGCTACTTCTTTTAATGGCCAGTTACTACATAAGTCACGGGAGGCAAGACTAAGTAGAAATTTTTTGTATTCTCTAACTAAATTTGATCTGCCAGATTTTATGGCGTTCTTAAAATTATTTATTAATTCCTCTTTTGTAAAAGCTAGGTTTATTGCGGTATCTTTTGCTAATACTTCAACATCTTCTGGATGATTTATTAAGAATTCACCTAAACCAGTTGAACTTCCTAAAACTTTTAATAATCTAATTCGAATTAAATCATCTTCAATGGTTTTGTTGAATTTCTGATTGTTTTTCTCCAAAATTCTGACTAATAGGAGAAGTGCCTCATCAGGATTTGCAACTTGACTAAATTCATCAAGTAAAACATCTTTAGGTGTGGCAAATTTTAAAGAAGATAGTAATTCTTTAGTTTTATCTATATCTAGAAACCCTGAACGAATTAAATTGCCGGTTTCACTTACCGGACGCTCACTCATTTCTTAGTTTTACCTGCGTAATCAACAACAGTGTCAGCAAAAGCAAGCCCTAGAGATTTCCAAGTGTCTTTCATTTTTTGTCCATATTCTTGGAATTGTTTTTCAACTGAATCATCAGTTATACCTAAAGTTCTTCTAACCTCATCTTCACTTAATAACCAGTCACTCATAATGTTCCAGTCAGTTTCTGGATGAAATTGCAATCCCCAAGCATTTTTACCTAAAACAAAAGCTTGCACATCACAATCATCACTTGTGACTAATAACTTTGCTTCTTTTGGCAATTCCAATATTGCATCTTGATGATATTGAGGAACAGGTATAGAAACTGGAGCATTAACTACACTTGATAAAACACAATCTTCTTTTGCTTCTGGTAAAAATTCAACAAAACCAACACCAATTTCTGGTTTATTGGTTCTTCCAACTTTTCCACCATTGGCATCAGCTAATAATTGACCACCTAAGCAAACTCCCAAAGTTGGAGTTTGTTCTTTAATAACATTTCTTAATAATTCTTTAACTTGTTTTAGCCAAGGCCATTGATCTTCATCATGAACTCCACGAGATCCACCTAAAACTATTACACCTTCATATCCACTTGGTGAAGTTGGAACAAGTTCACCTTTAAATGGATAAATCACTTCAATAGCAACACCGCGCTCTTTTAGCCAATCTTCTAAATAACCAATAGGTGCATCTTGTTCATTCTGCACAACAAGAACAACGGGAGTATCCACAGACATAAGTAAAGCCTACTTACTTTTTAACATCTAGAAAACTAGGAGGCTACGCCTTCTTTTTTCTCACTTTTAAGATGAAAAATATTGCAATTAATAAGATTAAAATTAATCCGGCGAATAAGAGGACAATCGAGGACAAATTAACTGAATTCTCGGAATTGTTGACTTCGATACTCTCCTTTGAACTTTGGGTTGGTTCAATGCTTGGCACCTCACTAACAATTTCGTTTGCAGTTTCAACTACAGAAGGTTCAGCGCTTGGTTTAGTTGATACTGAGACTGTGCTTGCTAACTCGATTTTCTTGATAGAACTTGATAATTCAACTAGGTTATCTTCTCCAGATTCATTTGTAGAAGGTGCCGGATAATAAACAGTGTCGATGGCTTTCACATATTGTCCAGCCTTACCCACAACTTTTGACATAGTTAAAGTTTTTGCTACATCATAATTAATCGTTCCTGTTTCAACTACTGGAAAACTGTTAGCTACGTCTTTACATTCTGAATCATTACATATGTATAAATAAATTGATCTAGATACAAATTCATTGCCTTTCATATCCCATGACTTGATGGAAATTTTGAATTTAGTACCAAATATAGGTGTTCCAGAAACACTAGGTTTTGATCCACTTGGTTTCTCTTTTTCTGTGATTGTTGTCGGCGTAACTGTTGGAGTTACTGAAAGAGATGGTGAAGCAGATGGAGTTGAACTTGGAGTTGGAAGAATTGTTGCATATGAGATTGGACTCTTTAAATTACTTATGACGCCCTGAGAATTCTTTACTGTATATGTGCTGAAAGCACAAACTATTCGAAATTCAGAATTTGCTGGATTATTCCAAGTAGTAGCAAGTGGTAAGAATTGAGTGGAATTTTGTGGAGTGGAAACTGCTCTCGCAAAGGCAATCACTGTTCCATTATCAGTGGTTCCACATGGTGCATTTATTCTTTCTCCAGCATCAAGGTAGACAACTCTCAACTCATAACTGAC
>JBJSWT010000160.1:0-1006 GCA_046086025.1 Actinomycetes bacterium
ATGCAAACATTTGTGGGGACAAATAGCTGGTTATTTTTTATCATTAATACTTCAAAAATTCCCTTTAATACTCATTTAGGAATCGTTACCTTAGAGACTTTAAAACTTGCTTTATATTTAGCACCCTTTGTTATTTTAGGAGCATTATTTGGGCAAAAAATTATGAAGAAATTAAATCAAAGAGCATTTGAATATGCTGCTCTTATTTCAACTTTGATTGCTGGATTCTTGCTCTTTATTCCCCGTTGATTCTTCAATCTCTTTAACTACATTTGGATAAACTTTAGAAATTTCATCCATGGATACACTTCCTTCTCTAACTAACACAGGAAGTTCTGTTGTTAAATCAAGAATTGAAGATAAAGAACTTGGATTTAGAGTTCCTGCATCTAAATAAACCGAAATATCATTTCCAAATTGTGCTTTAATATCTGTAATATTTGTGCCAATTGCTGATCCTGCTTTATTTGGACTAGTAGTTGCTACTATTTCTTCTTCCCCAAGAATTTCTGTGACCACAGGATGAAGTGGCATTCTTACTGAAACAACATTTGGAATAATGGATTTATTCCACAATAAATTATTTAAGCCCTTATTGATTATTGTTAGTGATCCTGGCCAAAAATTTAAGAATTTAGCTTTATTGTCATCAGTAATTCCTGCACAAAACTTATGTAATAAACCAATATTAGAAACAAATATTGTTAATGGAGTTTTTGGAGTTTGGTTTTTTATCTTCCACAACAAATTTACTGCCTTTTCATCCATAGCTCTTACAGCTATGGCATAACTTGTATCAGTAGGAATGACAATTGCTCTACCTAAAGAAAGAGCTTCTTTAGCAGCTTTTATGCCGTTTTCTCTAGGTGTTTGATGATTTAAAGAAAATACGCGAGCGGTAACAAACATAATTTTAAATTTTAGAACTTAGATTTGTAGCCAGAATAAGCTTTTTCAAAGACATTTCTAAATCCATCTTTACTCCAAGCACTTCTTCCCACAAATA
>JBJSWT010000161.1:0-13864 GCA_046086025.1 Actinomycetes bacterium
GATCATGCCTTATTACGGTTATGCCAGACAAGATAAAAAACATAGAGGTAGAGAACCAATCTCTGCTCGTTTAATGGCAGATCTTTTAAAAACAGCTGGTGCAGATCGCATCATGACAGTTGATTTACATACCGCACAAATTCAAGGATTCTTTGATGGCCCAGTGGATCACTTATTTGCAATAAAGATTTTGGCAAACCATGTTCAATCCAAAGTTGATAGAAATGACATCACAGTTGTTTCCCCAGACTCAGGACGTGTAAGAGTTGCTGAGCGTTGGACAGATATTTTAGGTTCTCCATTAGCAATCATTCATAAACGTAGAGATCCAGATGTGCCTAATGAAGTAAAAATGTTTGAAGTTGTGGGTGAAGTTAAGGGAAGAGTTTGTGTGCTAGTCGATGACATGATTGACACAGGTGGAACTATTGCCAAAGCTGCAGAAACACTATTTGATAACGGTGCAAAAGATGTCATAGTAACTGCAACTCATGGAATTTTGTCAGGTAAAGCTGCTGAAAAATTACAACAATCAAGAATTTCTGAAGTAGTAGTCACAGATACTTTGCCAATAGTTGCAGAAGCTAGATTTAACAAATTAACGATTTTGCCAATTGCACCACTTATTGCAGATGCTGTTCGAGAAGTATTTAGAGAGGGTTCTGTAACCAGTCTTTTTGATGAAAGACAACCTTCTCTCTTCTAGAAAAAGCCCCTTACTTCTAAGTATCAATTAGTGCTTTAGTAAAGTTTTGCTTACGCAATTCGGCGAGGGTGATAACAAGTCACCGTGATCGACGGAAAGGTTCGATTAAAAATGTCAAAAGATAAACAAACAGTATTTTCACTAGCAGCACAAAAACGAGATAAATTCGGTAAAGGTGCTTCCCGTAGAGATCGTCAAGCAAATCGTTTACCAGCAGTTGTTTATGGAAATGGTCAAGATCCAATTCACGTTTCCCTTGACCAACACGATGCATCCCTTGCGTTAAGAGTTCCTTACGCAACAATCAATTTAGAATTAGATGGCAAGAAATTTGTAGTAGCACCACGACAAATTCAAAAAGATCCAATTAAACCAATTTACAAACATGTTGATTTAGTTGTATTAAATGACAAAGAACAAAAAGAAAGATTAGATCTTGCTGCAAGAGCAGATGAAGTTGCTGCAGAACAATTAGCAGCTCGTCTTGAACTTGCTGCCAAATCCAAAATGGATCTTGGCGAAGTTGCTCCAGTTGCTGCTGCTGCAACAACTGAAGGTGCTGCTGCTCCTGCTGCAGGCACCGAAGCTGCTGCACCTGCTGCTGAAACAAAAGAACCTGAAGCAGATAAAGCAAAGAAATAATTAAGGTAAAAAAACTTATAACAGTAAGGCTAAATGATGACTAACACTAACTGGTTAGTCGTTGGTTTAGGTAATCCTGGAAAAAGTTATCAATCCACTCGTCACAATATTGGCGCCATGGTTATTGAACATGGCGTTAATGAATTAGGTGAAAATCTAAAACTAACTAAAAAACTTAACGCTAATATTTGTGAAACTAAATTAGGCTTGAACAAAGTAATTTTTACAACACTTACTTGTTATATGAATGAATCTGGTGGCCCAGTTTCAGCAATTATGAATTTCTTCAAAATTGAATTAGACAATTTAATCGTCTTACACGATGAATTAGATCTGGAATATGGAGATATCCGCATAAAACAAGGTGGCGGAGATAATGGCCACAATGGTTTAAAGTCAATTAGAAATTCTTTAGATTCTGGGGAATATATAAGAATTCGTTTAGGAATCGGTAGACCTCCAGGAGAAATGGATCCAGCAGATTTTGTTTTAAAACCATTTAATTTTTTTGAAAAATCTAAATTAACAGAATTTTTAAATATGGGCAATAAAGCAATTTCTGATGTTGTTAATTACGGAGTTAGCCAAGCTCAGAATTTAAATAACGGTTAATCATGCAGGAAGAATCAGATTTAGATTTTGCAATTGAACTAGCCGAACTAGTAATGGATGTTTTAGATGAATTTAAGAAAGATAATCCTGTTCCAAAAGATTTGATAAATAGAAAAGAATATGGCAAAAGTGCTGATAAATATTCTCATGATTTCTTAATGAAAGAGTTTGCTAAATATAGACCAAATGATGTGGTGTTAAGTGAAGAAGGATTAGATCCAAAAGAAAGATTAAAGGCTCAAAGATGCTGGATAATTGATCCATTAGATGGCACATTTTATTTTGCTAACAATCGAAAAGATTATGCGATTCATATTGCATTATGGGAAAAAGAGTCAAAAGATTTAAGTAATATTTCTATAGCTGTAGTGGGAATTCCTGAAACAAAAAAGATTTACACTTCAAATGACAATTTACATATTCCACAATCAAATAAAATTCCTAGATTATTAGTTTCAGGATCAAGACCACCAATGGAAATGCCAAAATTAATTGAATTTTTTGATACAAATTATGGCGGCTTAGAAGTAAAAAGTGTGGGTTCAGTTGGGGCAAAAGTTGTTGAAATATTAGAAGGAAATGCAGACTTTTATGTTCACACCACTGGTTTTTATGAATGGGATATTGCCGCTCCTTTAGCAGTTGCAGATAAAGCAGGATTAATTGTTAGTGATATTTCAGGAAATCCATTAGAACTAAATAAAGAAAATTTAAGAGTTGAAAATGTAATTGTGAGTAAAAAAGAGTTATTTAAGGATGTTTTACAGGCAATTTCATGAGCTTAAATCAATTAGTTAAAGAAATTAGCAAAAATCCTGTTTGGCAAGACTTAACCAAGGCAATATCAACTGAAACTACTTTTAAGATTGCTGCCCCAAATACTATTTTTTCATTTATTACAAATCATTTAGTTAATAATTCTGATTCAATAATTCTTGCTGTTACTTCAAACACTAAAGAAGCAGATCGATTAGTTCATGAATTGAGTTTATGGAATAAGGAAATTTCAGTGGCAAATTTTCCTTCCTGGGAGACTTTGCCTCACGAAAAAATTGAACCAACTAAAGACATAGTGGGTCAGCGTTTAGCTGTAATTAGAAGATTAAGTCATCCTGATAATAATTATTTCCCAGCAAGAAAACTAGATGTTGTTGTTGCCCCAATTAGATCATTAATGCAACCAATATTAAAAAATTTACAAGATTTAGAACCTCTAGCACTTAAACCAGGTGATTCGATTGATTTAACAAAAGCTATTACTCAATTAGTTGATTTAGGTTATGAAAGAGTTGAAATTGTTGAAAAAAGAGGAGAGTTTGCAGTTCGTGGTGGAATTCTAGATATTTTTATTCCAGGCACAGAACATCCTTTAAGAGTTGATTTTTTTGGTGATGAAGTTGAAGAAATAAGAAATTTTTCAGTAGCTGATCAAAGAAGTTTGGATTTTGCAACTTATGGATTATGGGCTCCTGCTTGTAAAGAGCCATATTTAAATGAAGAGTTTATTCCCCTTGGTCCGCTTTCTCTATTTACTGATTTATTTAAATCTCAAAGCATTGTGTTACTAAGTGATGCAGAAAAAATTAAAACTAGAGCCCAAGAAGTTTTAAAAACAGCTGATGAATTTCTTAACGCAGCTTGGTCTAATGCAACAACTGGAGCAGAAGTACCTCAAGAAATCTTGCACGGTGGATTTAGAGATCTAGAAACAATTGAAAAAAATGCCTTAAAAAACGATTTGAAGTGGTGGCAAGTTAGCCCATTTATTGGTCACGTTGATGATTTAGCTTTTGAAGCCCTTGATTTAAAAGCAAAAGTTATTGAAGGCTTTAGGGGAGATTTTGTCAATTTAATAACTGAAATAAGAAACAAATTAACTCTGGGTTGGCAAGTAGTAATTACTTCAGCTGGATCAGGATCAATTCAAAGATATCTAGAACAGTTTTCAAATGCAGATATTGCTGCAAAAATCACAAGTGATGAATTAACAAAAAATGTTGTTAATTTGATTGTTTCTGATTTAAATCATGGTTTTTCATTACCTGAACAAAAATTTATATTAATTACAGACACTGACATTGTTGGTGCTAAGAGCAGTATGAAAGATGTCTCAAAATTACCTTCGAAAAGAAAAAACAGTATTGATGTTTTGTCCTTAACACCTGGAGATTACGTAGTTCATGAACAACATGGCGTTGGAAAATATGTGGAAATGACTAGTCGAACAATTGGAAATGCAACTAGAGAATATTTAGTTATTGAATACGCATCTTCTAAGAGAGGACAACCTAAAGATCGTTTGTTTGTGCCTACTGATCAATTAGATCAAATCACAAAATTTATTGGTGCAGAAATTCCAACTTTAAATCGATTAGGTGGAATTGATTGGGAAAAAACAAAAGGAAGAGCTAGAAAAGCAGTTAAACAAATTGCTGCAGAATTAATAAGACTTTATGCAGCAAGACAAGCTGCTAAAGGTTTTGCTTTTTCCCCAGATACTCCTTGGCAAAGAGAACTAGAAGATGCCTTTGCTTACGTTGAAACTCCTGATCAACTTTCTTGCATTGAAGAAGTTAAAAAAGATATGGAAAAAAGTGTTCCCATGGATCGAGTTATTGCAGGAGATGTGGGGTATGGAAAAACCGAAATTGCAGTAAGAGCTGCATTTAAAGCAACTCAAGATGGAAAACAAGTTGCAATATTGGTTCCAACGACATTGTTAGTTCAGCAACATTTTGCAACATTTTCTGAAAGATTTGCTCCATTTCCTATCAAAATAAAACCTCTTTCTAGATTTCAAAGCACTAAAGAAATAAATGAAACATTAGAAGGAATCCGGGAAGGAACTGTTGATGTAGTCATCGGTACTCATCGCTTGTTAACTTCCGATGTGAGATTTAAAGATTTAGGTTTAGTCATAGTAGATGAAGAACAACGATTTGGGGTTGAACATAAAGAACACTTAAAAGCATTAAGAACAAATGTGGACTTTTTAACAATGTCTGCTACACCAATTCCAAGAACTTTAGAAATGGCTATTACGGGTATCAGAGAAATGTCTGTTATTCAAACTCCACCTGAAGAAAGACTTCCTGTTTTAACATTTGTAGGTCAATCTGATAAAAAACAAATTGTTGCAGCAATTAGAAGAGAACTTTTACGCGAAGGCCAAGTTTTTTATGTTCATAACAGAGTTGCCTCAATTGACAAAGTTTATGAAGATTTAAAAGATTTAGTTCCAGAAGCAAGATTTGCTATTGCTCATGGACAAATGAATGAACATGAATTAGAACAAGTTATTTTGGATTTCTGGGCTCAAAAATATGATGTGTTGATTTCTACCACAATTGTTGAATCAGGTTTAGATATTCCCAATGCAAACACATTAATTGTTGATAGAGCAGATCGATTCGGTTTATCCCAACTACATCAAATAAGAGGAAGAGTTGGCAGAGGAAGAGAAAGAGCATATGCATATTTCTTTTTCCCAGAAGATAAACCTTTAACTGAAAATGCATATGATCGTTTAGCCACAATTGCTCAACACACAGATCTAGGTTCAGGAATGGCAGTGGCTTTAAAAGATTTAGAAATTAGAGGAGCAGGAAATATTTTGGGAGGTGAACAATCAGGTCATATTGCTGAAGTTGGATTTGATTTATATGTTCGCTTAGTGGGTGAAGCTTTGGCTTCTGCTAAAGGTGAAGAATTAAAAACTGATACCGAAATAAAAATTGAATTAACACTTGATGCACATCTTCCAACAAGTTACATAAAAGAAGAAAAATTACGTATGCAAATTTATCGAAGATTAGCTGATGCAAAAACAGAACAAGAAGTAAATGAGATCGAGGAAGAGCTACTTGATCGCTTTGGAAAATTCACAAAACCTGTCGAAATTTTATTGAAAGTTTCTAAATTAAGAGTTTTAGCAAGAAAAGTAGGGGTAAGTGAAATTGTGCAACAGGCAAGATCAATAAGAATTTCACCACTTGATTTGCCAGATTCTAGAATTATTAGAATTAATAGGAACTACCCTGGAACTCAAGTTAGAGCCACGGTACGCAGTATTTTGGTACCTGCACCAACAACAGCACTTGTTAATGGTCAAGTATTAAAGAACGAAGAAATAATTGATTGGGTCACAAACTTAATTAATGACTTATTTGAAGATGAATTGAAAGGATAATTGTGAAGAAGATTATAAAAACTTCTATTTTACTTATTTTTTCAACCATTCTTGTAGCTTGCGGCCAACAAAATCCAGGTACTGCTGCTTATGTTGGTGATTATCGAATTACTGAAGAAGAATTAAGTTTTTACTTAAATGATTTAAGAAAAGTCGTGCCTATTGAAAATAATGATCAAGGCACTTCACAAAGCCGGGGAGTTTTAGCTCGATTAATTATTGGCCAAATAATTTCTCAAGCTGTGACAGAAACTGGAGCAATTGTTGATCAAAGTTTAGTTGCAAAAGATTACGATGCCCTCGAAAAACAAACTGGTGGATCAGATGCATTAGCTGTTTTTGCGGGATCTAGAAATGTGCCACCATTATTGATTAAGGAAGTTTTAAGTCAAAATAGAGCATTAGATGCTATTGGAAAAGTTTTAGCGCCAGATAGCACAATTGATAATCAAAGATTTAAAGGTGAAGAATACGTAATTTTAAAAGCTAGTCAAAAGAATGTAAAAATTAATCCAAGATTTGGTAAATGGATTCCAGAAGATGGTTCAATAGCACCTCCGGCAAACGAATTCAGTGAACCAGCATTTGGCTTACCTGAAGATGTTGCACCTGGGCGTTAATTAATGCCAAATAAAAATCCACCAACAAAAACTGGTGTGGCTGGATTAATTGAGTTAATGGACATTCTTCGCTCCGTTGATGGTTGCCCTTGGGATTTAGAACAAACACATGAATCTTTAATTGAATATTTAATTGAAGAAGCATATGAATTTGCTGAAGCTGTTGAAGAAAATAATAGAGAAGCAATAAAAGAAGAATTAGGTGATGTTTTACTACAAGTGGTATTTCATTCAAAAATAGGTCAAGAACACAAAACTGATCCATTTAATATTGATGATGTTGCCGAAATTATAAAAAATAAATTAATTAAAAGACATCCCCACGTTTTTGAAAGTGATTCAAAAATAACTTCAAACTATGTAAAAGATAATTGGGAAGTGATAAAAAAGAAAGAAAAAAACAGAACTAGTGTCACAGAAGGTTTACCAAAAGCATTACCTGCACTTATGCATGCAGAAAAACTAATTAATCGAGTTGAAAACTTTGATAAAAATCTAAAGCAAGTAAAGATTATTGATTCAGTAAAGCTAGTCGAACATGAAATAGCAGATGAAGAAAAAGTAGGACAATTTCTGTTATCTTTTGTGGCCAAGTGTCATGAAAAAGGGATTGATGCTGAAACCTCATTAAGAAAAGCAATCACTAATTACAGAAAAGAATTAGAAAGTTAATTTAATTTCTTGTTTCAGTCTTATCTGAGCAGCAGTTACATGCGGTCCTTTTTTAGCTTTATCAGGAAGTTTAAGTAAAACTCTTCTAATAATTTGTAAAGTCAAATTTGTGGTGTAATCAACAAACCATGGACCAGCTAAAGTTGAACCTCTCCAGGAATCTCCATACATTTTCCTAACCCATCTTGGTAGGGATGCAAAAGATAAACTTGCCACAATTGCCCACATAAATTGGGAAGGCGTTAAGTATCTAAAGAAACCATGCATGGGTGGAAGAAAAATAAAACGGGCAGCTTCTCTTACCTTTTTATCTGCAACTAAATAACTTCTTTTATCTTGGTAATACTGTTTTAATTCTTGAACAGTTTTTGGACAAATTTTTGGATCTAAACCAATTAATTTGGCTGCAATAAGTTGTTCTGTTACATATCTGTCTTGATCTTCTTGACTTAATTTCATGCCAGAACGTAAAGCAATATTTAATAATGAATCAGTAAAACCATTGTGCACCCATAAAAGAAGTTCAGGTTGATCAAGATTAAGTGCTCTATGCATTGCTCTAACTTTGGCTGCTGCTCTATCTGCTTCTTCTTTTGTGCCAAAAGAAATTACTCCGATATATTCAGCTGTTCTTAATAATCTTCCAAAAGGTTCTTCTCTGTAACGAGAATGAGCTTGCACACCACCAAATGCTTTTGGTTCTAAAGCTTGTAAAAATAACGCTCTTACTCCTCCAATTACAGCCATAACATCGGCATGAATTTTCCAAGTAATTGTTCCTGGACCAAAGTAGCCTTGATCATTTGAATTTGTATTTGGTTCACCAAAGGTTAATTCGGGTGCAAGCATGCTTATAGATTTACACACTTTTAATGACTACACCAGTTGAAAGATAGGATTGGGACTGAAAAATCACAAAAATATGGGAGAGATAGTGTCTGTAATCGATTTAGTTTTTGCTAGAGAAATTCTTGATTCTCGTGGAAATCCAACAGTAGAAGTAGAAATAGTTTTAACTGATGGCACTCACTCTCGCGCAGCGGTTCCATCTGGTGCATCAACTGGAGCATTTGAAGCTCATGAATTACGTGATGGAGATAAAAGATATTCAGGTAAAGGTGTATTAAAAGCAGTAGCTGCAGTAAAAGACATTATTAATCCTGCTTTAAAAGGTAAAGATCCAAAAGATCAAAGAGCAATCGACAAAATCATGCTTGATTTAGACGGCACACCAACAAAATCAAAACTTGGAGCAAATGCCATTCTTGGTGTTTCTTTAGCAGCAGCAAGAGCTGCTGCGCAAAGAGAAAAAGTTTCTTTGTGGAGATATTTAAATAAAGATGCTAAAACTTTGCCAGTACCGATGATGAATATTTTAAATGGTGGAGCACATGCTGACACTGATGTTGAAATTCAGGAATTCATGATTGCCCCAATTGGTTTCAAATCTTTTTCTGATGCTTTAAGAAGTGGCACAGAGGTTTATCATGCATTGAAATCTGTTTTAAAAAGTAAAAAACTTGCTACAGGTTTAGGTGATGAAGGTGGATTTGCTCCACAATTGCCAAACAATAGAGCAGCACTTGATTTAATTTTAGAAGCAATTCAAAAAGCTGGATTTAAAGCTGGAGAAGAAATTGCTTTAGCACTAGATGTCGCAGCTACTGAATTTTTTAAAGATGGAAAATATTCATTCGAAGGAGAATCTAGAACTTCTGAATGGATGGCTTCATATTACGCAAGTCTTGTGAAAGATTATCCACTTGTTTCAATTGAAGATGGAATGAGTGAAGAAGATTGGGCAGGTTGGAAACATTTAACAGATGTAATCGGAAATAAAATTCAATTAGTTGGTGATGATTTGTTTGTAACAAATCCAACTAGATTACAAAGAGGAATTGATGAAAAAACAGCAAATGCACTTTTAGTAAAAGTTAACCAAATTGGTTCTTTAACTGAAACTCTTGATGCAGTAAAACTTGCTCAAACTAACAAATATGCAACCATGATGAGCCATAGATCTGGTGAAACTGAAGACACCACAATTTCAGATTTAGCAGTTGCAACTGAAGGTGGCCAAATTAAAACTGGTGCTCCTGCAAGAGGTGAAAGAGTTGCTAAATACAACCAACTATTAAGAATTGAAAATGAGTTGGGAACTTCTGCAGTTTATGCGGGTCGTTCCGCATTTCCACGCTTCTAAAGTAGTTAATTAGAAGGTATGAAACAACCACGAATTCAAAGACCTTCCATTAATGGAAGACTCGTGGTTCTTTTATCTGCAGTAATAATTCTTATCTTGATGCTTGCTTCTCCTATTAGAGATTTAGTTGCGCAAAGAGCAAGAATTGAAGCTTTAAAAATACAAGTTGCTCAAAGTGAAAAACAAGTTCAAATGCTTAAAGATGTGCAAGCAAAATGGCAAGATCCAAATTTTGTGGCAGCTCAAGCAAGAGCTCGTCTGCATTATGTTTTGCCAGGAGAAATTGTTTTTAATGTGATTGGTCTTGATGGAAATCCTCAACCTGTAACTACTGCACCTAGTGTTTCTGCATGGTCAGGAGAATCAATACCAGCACAACCTTGGTATTTAAATCTTTATGATTCTTGGCTTGAAGCAGACACCGGAGTTAAAAAATATGATGCAAATGAAACTCTAATTATTAGACCGAATGCACCTAAATGAGTGTGGACCAGAAAGATATAGATGCAATAACTCTTCAATTAAATAGAACCCCTAGAGGTTTAATCGAAGTAAGTAAAAGATGTGTGTGTGGGAATCCCAGTGTGGTTTCAAGTAAACCAGAATTAGAAGATGGAGAACCTTTTCCTACTCATTTTTACTTAACTTGTGCAACACTTAATTCACTAATTGGCACATTAGAAGCATCAGGTTTGATGAAAGAATATGAAGAAAGATTAAATACAGATAAAGATTTTGCAGATAAATATAAGTTAGCTCATCTTGATTATCTAAATAGAAGAAACAAATATGGAGTAAATGAAGAAATAAGAGATATTTCTGCAGGAGGAATGCCTAATAGAGTTAAATGTTTACACGCACTAGTTGCTCATTCTCTAGCAGTAGGTAAAGGGATAAATCCTGTTGGCGATGATGCTTTGGAAAAGTTAGGTAATTGGTATAAAAAATCGTGTATCGAGGTTAATTCATGAAACGAGTTGCAGCAATAGATTGTGGCACTAATTCAATTCGTTTACTTATTACAGATATTGATAAAGAAAAAAATACTGATCAAGATGTAGTTAGAGAAATGAGAATCGTAAGACTTGGCGAAGGAGTAGATAAAACCAAAGCTTTTTCTCCTCGTGCCCTAGAAAGAACTTTCAAGGCAATTGATGAATACGAAGAAATATTAAAAAAACATAAAGTAGAGAATCTAAAGTTTGTGGCAACTTCAGCAACAAGAGATGCATTAAATAAAGCCATGTTTATAAAAGGAGTAATTGATCGCTTAAAAGTTGTTCCAGAAGTAATTCCTGGAACATTAGAAGCAAAATTATCTTTTGATGGTGCAACTAAATCTTTAAGAAGTAAACATCCTGCACCATTTTTAATTATTGATTTAGGTGGAGGTTCCACTGAATTAGTTATAGGGGATAAAGAAATTGAAGGAGCCTATTCCATGAATGTGGGATGTGTTCGAATGACAGAAAGACATACTCCTGGAGGAAATCCCACAAAAGAACAAGAAGAAGCAATCAGAAGTGATGTGAGAAAAGAATTAGCTAAAGCTAAAGAAAAAGTAGATTGGACAAAAGCTAAAACAGTTGTAGGTGTCGCAGGAACTGTGACTACAGTTGCAGCACATGCTTTAGGTTTAACAAAATATGATCCAGATATTTTGCATGGAGCATCAATTACTGCAGAACAAATTAGTCAAACTGCAAAAGATTTTGTTAACCTTTCTATTGAAGAAAGAAAAGCACTTCCTTATATGCATGAAGGAAGAATTGAAGTTATAACAGCTGGTGCAATAGTTTTAGACGAAGTAATGAAAGCACTGGGTTCAAAAACTTTAATTGCAAGTGAAAGAGATATTTTGGACGGTGTGGCTTGGTCGCAAGTTCAATAAATAATTTAACAAAGTTAGAAAAAGAAATATGTGATTGCCAAAAATGTCCAAGACTTGTTAAGTGGACTAGAAAAGTTGCTAAAGAAAAAAGAAAATCTTATGAAAATGAAACTTATTGGGGAAAACCAGTCCCAGGTTTTGGTGATTTAAAACCAAAACTATTAGTGGTAGGTCTTGCACCCGGAGCACATGGTGCAAATAGAACAGGTCGTATTTTTACCGGAGATCGAAGTGGTGATTGGTTATATAAAGCAATGCATAAACAAGGATTTGCAAACAAACCAGAATCTATAAATAAAAAAGATGGACTAAAACTAATCAATGCCAGAGTTTTAACTGCAGTAAGATGTGCTCCACCGGATAATAAGCCAACTATAAAAGAACGTGATAATTGTAAAAATTGGTTAGATATTGAATGGCGATTAATTGAAAGTAATTTAAAAGTAGTCATTGCTTTAGGAAGTTTTGCTTGGAAACAAACCTTAGAAATATTAAAAGATCAAGGTTTTAAAGCTAAAACAAAATCCAAATTCTTTCATGGAGCAAAAATAGTTTTTCAAAAAAATGAGCAACAAATAACTCTTTTGGGTAGCTACCACCCAAGTCAACAAAATACCTTTACTGGCAGACTTACAGAAAGCATGTTTGATTCAGTATTTGGCTCTGCTCGTAAACTGATTTCAACCTGAAAGTAATCTGTACCTATTGCCCTCGTAGCCCAATCGGCAGAGGCAGCAGACTTAAAATCTGTCAAGTGTGGGTTCGAGTCCCACCGAGGGCACTTATTAATAAGTATCAAATGACGTATACTTTCCAGAGTATTGAGCGTCTTGAATTATTTTGAATTGAGGACTTGATGAAAAAGTTGATTATTCTGGCACTACTTTTTCCAACTTTGTTACTTGCTTCGTGTGGAAGTTCGAATGCAACTTCAGAATCGCTTCCAAACGAAAATAATAGTGAATCCGCAGCACCTGAAGAAAAAACTATAACCGGGGCATTATCTTTTGATATTTACGCTGAAAAAATTCTTACCCCAGAAATGGTAGGAGTTAAAAAAGGTTTACCAGTAGCTGATGCTACTGCAGTTAGTCTTGATGATGGCACAGTAAAAATTTACTTCTTTGGGCAAGAAAAAGGAATTTTATCTGCAACTAGTTCTGGTGATTTTAAAACTTGGACTTTGAATGAACCTGTAACAAGTTCTGCTTGGGGACAACCTAGAGTTTTAAAACTTCAAGACGGATCTCTTCGTCTTTATTTTGTAACTGGCGATGGTATTAAGTCTGCTATTTCTAAAGATGGTGTGAAATTTGAAGAAGAACAGGGATTTAGAATTTCTAAAAAAGATATTGGATTTGAACCAGGTGCATTAAGTGTTGTTAAATTAGGTGACACCTATTTGGGTTATTTTTCTGAACTAGAAAAACCAGGCGCTCCAATAAGTAAAGATGGTTACTATGTGGCTAAATCTGCAGATTCTTTAAACTGGGAATTTGTTGGTCCAGTCTCTGGTGCGAAAACTACTGGAGATCTAAAAGGTAATAACAAGCATCCATACGCCATGATTAATGAATCAGGTGGTGTGACACTTTATGGTCAAGGTGATAGAACTCAAACTGCATCAGGCATAACTGCAATTGTGAGCAGTGATGGTTTAAATTTCACTAAAGAATATTTAGCCTTCTCCATTCCTGCTGCAATTCCAGGGGATCCTGAAATATTCACTGCTCGAGATGGAAACGTTTATATGATTTATGGAATGTTTAGCAATGAAATAGGCGGATATTTAAATCTTGCAAAAGCAAATTCAAATGTTCCCGTGGATTCAATTAGTTCAGAATTTCAACAGCCAGGTCAAAATCAACAAGGTAATCCAAGTCAACCTGTTGACATGGCAAACTTGCCTGAATGTAAACCTGGTGAGCCACCAAATCCTGACAAACCTTGCCGAAATACTGGCAAATAGAAACAAGAAGTTTATTTAAAATCTGTCAAGTGTGGGTTCGAGTCCCACCGAGGGCACTTTTGCAGTAAATATTTTTATGCTCAATAGATAAGTAAATCTCTATCTATATAAATAGCCTAATTGCCTGTTCGCGAATAAAAATTAATTTTGCCCTAGTTTCGATACTGAAATCTGGCTAGTATGTTTAAAACCTTCTTTTGGTGAAAGAGAGACAATGATAAAGCAACCTTGGTTAGCTAAATACCCAACAGGGGTAAGTCCGCAATTAGCGCAAACAGATATTTCTCACCTTCCAGATTTGATTCGTCGTGCGACAAAGAATTATTCAAAAAATATTGCCTTTACTCAATGTATGCCAAA
>JBJSWT010000162.1:0-3075 GCA_046086025.1 Actinomycetes bacterium
AGTGCTACAAAAATAGGAATTACTAAGAATAAATAATATTTATTTTTCTTCCTCATATTCGTCCCTCGAGTAATTGATACTCGTGGGACGAGTTAGATATTTAAAATATTTCCTTACTTGTTCCTAATTTGGTACAAGTTATTTTGTTTTAAGAGTTAATTCTTTCGAAGAGTCTGTTGCATCAAAAGTAATGGTGTCACCATCTTTTACTTCTCCACCTAGAATTGCTTTTGATAAACGATCCCCAATAGCAGTTTGAATTAATCTTCTTAAAGGTCTTGCTCCATAAAGTGGATCATAGCCATTTACCACAAGCCAAGATTGAGCTTTTTCAGTTACTTCAAGATTAATTCTTCGGTCTTTTAATCTATTGTTTAACAATTCAAGTTGAATTTTTACAATACTTGCTAACTGATCTCTATCTAAAGAATCAAACATAACTATGTCATCAAGTCTGTTTAAAAATTCTGGTTTAAACATCTGTCTAACTACACCTAATACTGCTTCTTCTTTTTGTTTTTTATCAAGTAATGGATCAACTAAAAAGTTTGAACCAAGATTAGAAGTCATAATTAAAATTGTGTTTCTAAAATCAACAGTTCTTCCTTGACCATCGGTAAGTCTTCCATCATCAAAAACTTGTAACAACACATCAAAAACTTCTGGATGAGCTTTTTCAACTTCATCTAGTAAAACCACGGAATATGGTCTTCTTCGAATACTTTCTGTTAATTGACCACCTTGGTCATAGCCGACATAACCAGGAGGTGCACCGACTAAACGAGAAACCGAATGTTTTTCTTGATACTCACTCATATCAATTCGCACAATTGCTTTTTCATCATCAAATAAAAATTCTGCTAAAGCTTTTGCTAATTCAGTTTTTCCAACTCCAGTTGGTCCTAAGAATAAAAATGATCCAGTTGGTCTATTTGGATCAGAAATTCCTGCGCGAGATCTTCTTATGGCATCAGAAACTACAGTTAAAGCTTTATTTTGACCTACAACTCTTTTACTTAATTCATTTTCTAAATTAAGTAACTTTGAACTTTCGCCTTCTAATAATTTGCCAACAGGAATTCCAGTCCAATTTGCTACAACTTCAGCAACTTCTGCTGCTGTTACTTCTTCTGCAACCATTTGTGAAGATTTTGTGGCATCTTCTCTTGCTTTTGCTAATTGGTTCTCTAATTCACGCATTTGGCCATACATCAATTTTGAAGCTTTTTCTAAATCACCTTCTCGTTGTGCTTTTTCAATTTCAGTTCTAGTGGCATCAATTTGTTTTGTTAATTCACCAACGCGATCTAATGAACTTCTTTCTTGTTGCCATTTAGTTCTTAATTCTTGAAGTTTCTTTTTATTATCTGTTAATTCTTCGCGTAATTTTCCTAATCGATCTTTACTAGCAGCATCTTCTTCATTTGCTAAAGCAAACTCTTCCATCATTAATCGATCAACTTGTCGTTGAAGTTGATCAAGCTCTTCTGGACTTGAATCAATTTCCATTCTTAATCTAGAAGCAGATTCATCAATTAAGTCAATTGCTTTATCTGGTAAAAATCTGGAAGTTATATATCTGTTAGATAAAGTTGCTGCTGCCACAATCGCATTATCTGCAATGGAAACTTTATGGTGAGCTTCGTAACGTTCTTTAAGTCCTCGAAGAATAGAAATAGTGTCTTCTACACTTGGTTCTCCCACAAATACTTGTTGGAATCTTCTTTCAAGTGCTGGATCTTTTTCAATTCTTTCTCTGAATTCATCCAGTGTTGTAGCACCAATCATGCGTAATTCTCCACGAGCCAACATAGGTTTTAACATGTTGCCTGCGTCCATGGCACCTTCACCAGTTGCACCTGCACCAACTACGGTGTGCATTTCATCTATGAAAGTAATAATTTGTCCACCAGAATTTTTTATTTCTTCAAGAACTGATTTCAATCTTTCTTCAAATTCGCCGCGATATTTTGCCCCAGCAATCATTCCTGCCAAATCTAAAGAAATTAATTTCTTTTCTTTTAATTGATCTGGCACGTCTCCTGCCACAATTCTTTGAGCAAGTCCTTCCACTACTGCAGTTTTCCCAACACCAGGCTCCCCGATTAATACTGGATTATTTTTTGTTCTTCTAGATAAAACTTGAATAACTCGTCTTATTTCTTGATCTCTACCAATTACTGGATCTAATTTTCCTTCTCGTGCACGATTAGTTAAATCCACACCAAATTTTTCTAACGCTTGGAATGTATCTTCAGGATTTTGAGAAGTAATTTTTTTATCTCCCATAATTAAATTTAATTGCTCTTCTAGCTTGGCACTTGTAATTTCTAGTTCAGTTAATAAATTACTTACTTCATTTTTAGATTTACTGATTGCAATAAGTAAAGATTCAGTGGATAAAAATTCATCCCCTTTATTTGTAGCAATTTGTTCGCCATCTTGCAAAATTTGATAAGTACTTCTTGATAATTGTGGTGTAGAAACACTTGAACCTGATGCTTGAGGTAATTTATTTAAAGCAGTAATAACGTTACTTCTTAATTTATTAATATCTACATTTAAATTTTTTAATAAATTAATGTGAATACTTTCTTCATTATTTTCTAATAAAGCATTTAGTAAGTGAATTGGTTCCACATTGGGATTTCCTAATGTGGCAGCTTTTTTAACACTATTTCCTAATATTTCGTTGGTTTTATTTGTGTATTGCACTTTCTTAACCTCTTTGTACTCTTCTTGATTTCCACAATTCGACATCAGTTGAATTAACTGGTCTAATTCCACTTGCAAGCTTTGCTTCTAATGCTCTTATGTGATTTTCTAATAGAAGTATTCTTTTTACTCCTTCCAAATTAACTCCTTCAGCAGTTAATTGAGCAACGTATTTTAATTTGGCAATATCAATACGCGAATAAAGTCTTCGGGAACCTCCTTGACGAGAAGGTGAAACGATTCCTAATTTGTCGTATTGGCGAAGTGTTTGAGGATGTAATCCACTTAATTCAGCTGCAATCGAAATTGCAAATACTGGAACATGATCTTCAACACCACGATAATTTTTCTTTTGAGTCA
>JBJSWT010000163.1:0-9542 GCA_046086025.1 Actinomycetes bacterium
GCAAATCTTTGTCTAGTTTTTTCTAATCTATGACTTATTGCAGAAAGCTTTAATCGATAAGGCTCTTCTGCGTTAATTCGTTTCATTCTTGAATCAAGATCAGTTAGTGTTGTTAAATCTTTTTCGACAAAATTCCATAAATCATCATCTGCTGGAGAAATTCGATCAGAGATTGATAAATCTTCAGCTAATCGTTTAATAATTTCTTGTAAATCTCTAATCGCATGTCCTCTTTGAAGTGTTAAAACATTAGTTGTTACTTCAGGAGTTACAAATGGATTTCCATCTCGGTCTCCACCAATCCATGAACCAAATTCCAAAGGAGTATCAGTTGGATTTAAGTCAGCATCTACTTTTAATTCTCTTGCTACACGGTTTAATTCCTGTAAAACTTCAGGTAATGCGCCAAGGGCAGCATCATCAAGGTAGTTCATCGCATTTCTTGCCTCATCTAACACTTCAGGGCGTTCAAGTCTTAATTCATCTGTTTGCCAAAGTAGATCAATAATTTCTGAGAATTGATCATCGGTAATAGTTGTAATTGATCCATTTGAATATTTTTCATTTAACAATTCAGCAATTCTTTTTAACTTTAAAAGCACACTTCGCCTTGATGCTTCTGTTGGATGAGCTGTAAAAACAGGTCTAACATGTAAATTTTTGAAAGCATCAGCAACAGTTGTTGAATCAATATCTGATTTTTTTATTTTTTCAGCCATTTGGGAAAGCCAGCTGCCATTAAGTTGTCGTTCACTTGCACGATCTTTTGATCTAAAAAACTGCTCAGTGATATTTGCTAAATGAAAATAAACACTGAAAGCTCTAGCTAATTTAATTGCGGAATCTAAATCAATTCTGCCTAAGATTTGGGCAACTTCTAGTGGATTGTCTTTTGATAAACCTCTAATTTTTTCAACTAATTCAAATAACTGATTTCCTTCTTGTCTAGTTAATGATTGGCCAAGCAAGACTCCCAAATGATGAATTTCAGAGCGCATAAGCGCATAAGAATCTTGGGAAGAGTTTTCAGGCATGTGTTAATTCTAATCAGTTATGAATATTTGAAATGATTGAACAATCAAATTAACGATTAATTACTTTAAATTTAATTTGTTTTTGGATCATTTCCAGATAAAACATCAGAAGCATCAACTATTCGATAGGCATAACCTTGTTCGGCTAAGAACCTTTGGCGATGTGCTGCAAAATCTGCGTCAATTGTGTCTCTAGAAACTACGGCATAAAATCTTGCGGTTCTACCATCTGCTTTTGGTCTTAAAACTCGACCAAGTCTTTGAGCTTCTTCTTGCCTTGAACCAAAAGAACCAGAAACCTGAATTGCAACTCCTGCTTCAGGAAGATCAAGAGAAAAGTTTGCAACTTTACTTACCACCAATACTTTTAAATCACCTGAACGAAAACTTTCAAAAAGTTTTTCTCTTTCTTTAATTGGGGTAGACCCATCAACTACTGGAGCACCTAAGTGTTGACCAAGTTCTGCTAATTGATCTAAGTATTGTCCAATAACTAACACACGATCATCACTGTGCTTTGCGACTAAAGTTTCAACAACATTATTTTTTGACAAAGTAGTTGATGCTAAACGATATTTATCTTCTCGTTCAGCAGTTGCATAAGTTAATCTTTCATGTTCTGGCAAAGTAACTCTTACTTCAACGCAATCAGCTGGTGCAATCCAACCTTGATCTGCCATATCTTTCCAAGGTGCATCAAATCTTTTTGGACCAATTAAAGAAAAGACATCATCTTCTCTGCCATCTTCTCTAACTAAAGTTGCAGTTAAACCTAATCTTCTACGAGATTGAATATCTGCTGTAAATCTAAACACTGGTGCTGGAAGTAAATGAACTTCATCATAAATAATCAAGCCCCAATTTTTAGCATCAAATAATTCAAGATGAGCGTAAGTACCTTTTCTTTTTGTGGTTAGAACTTGATAGGTAGCAATTGTGACAGGTCTAATTTCTTTTTTAGCTCCTGAATATTCACCAATTTCTTCTTCTGTCAAAGTAGTTCTTTTTAATAATTCACTTCGCCATTGTCTTGCTGAAACTGTATTTGTAACAAGAATTAAGGTGGTGGTTTTTAGTCTTGCCATGGCACTTGCTCCCACAATTGTTTTTCCAGCACCGCAAGGAAGTACTACTACTCCAGATCCACCATGAACAAAAGATTCAGCAGCAATATCTTGATAATTTCTTAATTCCCAACCTTTTTGAACTAATTCAATTGCGTGAGCATCACCATCTACATAACCTGCATAATCTTCTGCAGGCCAGCCAAGTTTTAATAATTGTTGTTTTAATTGTCCACGCTCTGATGGATGAACCACAATATTTTGATCATCAATTCTTTGACCAACTAATGGTTGAATTCTTTTACTTCTTAATATTTCTTCCATTACAGGAAGATCTTCACAATGAAGGATTAATCCATGTGCTGGATCTTTTTTAAGACTTAAACGACCATAACGATCCATTAATTCTGCAACGTCAACTAATAAGCCGTGAGGCACTGCATATCTTGAATATTTAAGGAGAGTGTCAACCACACTTTCTGCATCTAATCCTGCAGCTCTTGCATTCCATAATCCAAGAGGAGTAATTCTGTAAGTGTGAACGTGTTCGGGAGATCTTTCTAATTCAGCAAAAGGTGCAATTGCTCTTCTTGCTTCTTGAGCTAATTCGTGATCAATTTCTAAAAGAAGAGTTTTATCACTTTGAACAATTAATGGACCATCAGTCATTATTTTTTACCTTTTGCCACTCCTGCAATTCGAGAAATTGCATAATCTCTTATTCGCGAATCTGTTAAATCAAATCCGGTTAATAAGCCACCTTCAAATCTAATTGGTTCAACTAAACGATCAGAACTTATTCCATGCGTGTCAATATAAGTAATGGTTAAAACTGCATCACTTGATTTAGTTCCAGCAATAACTTGATCAACAACTTCTCTTAAAAGTTTTGCTGCATCTGTGGCAGGCATTTTTTCTGGAGTTTTTGTTGCAACCTCTGGTTTTGCTTTTGGATTTTCTCCAGCTTTTAATGCTTTGATAGCTGCTGCTAAAAGTGCTGCATCTGGTGGTGCACCATCTGGAGCTGGTCTTGGTCTTACTTTGACAATTGATCTTCTTTCATTAGGTGCTGGAACTGCATCATCAAGTGGTTCATCAATTGGTTTAATATCACCAAGTTTTCTAACTAAATCATTAATTAAATATTCCAAAGGTTGGGGAACTTCTGTTGTGGAATATTTTTTTAAGAATTCAAGAATTTTTTCTGCAGAATAACCTCGTTGCATTGCTCTTTGTAATGAAGTTTCTGTAAATCTATAAACTTGGGCAGCGCCACGTGATTCTTGATATGCCATAACTCTTAATTCAGAAGCAACTTCAGCAGCGGGAGGTCCTGGGATTACTGCAGTTAAATCTGCTTGTAAAACAAAATTAGAAATTGCATCAGGTAAAAGTGGTGAGATTGCTGAAACTAACATTTGATCTGGTTTAACTGCATAACCTTTTGGATCAGCAACTGCTGCTCTTGCTGCTGCGGTTCTTGCTTCAGGAGATGGCATTGTGTAACGCATTTCTCCTAATGCTCTTCCAGTTGTGGCAAGAACACCTAAACCTCTAATTCCAATCACATTTGCCTCTTGCAAGATTGCATTTACTAAAACTTCTATTTCTTCTTTTTCTTTTCTAGGGCGAAGCCAAGAAACAAATTCAATGATTGATTCAGGATCTGGTTCAGAACCTGGAGTTAAAGATGACATTGCATCAAGAACTAATGACCTAATTTCTGGCGCTAAAGGTTTATCAACTTCTGGTGATAAAGCATTGATTCTTATTTCGCCAACTTTTCCAACTAAAGATGCAACTCTGGTTGTGGTTAACCATGCTTCGGCCAAGATTGCCCAACGTTGTTCAACTTTTTTAGTGCGCCAAACATCAAAGGCAGGTGTTGGTAACCAAACTTGTTCTTTTTCATCTCCTGCAGCTAATAATCCTGCAGAGTATGCAACTTCAGCTAAAAGGGCTGCAATATTTTCATCTTCATTACAAATCTTTGAAGCAATAGTTAAATCTCTTTGTGCAAGACCACCGTTTCTTAAAACTTGTGGTGGAGTTTCACCCCAGTTATCAAGAAGTTCTTCTACTAATTGCACAAACTGTAAACCAGCACCACCTGCGGCTCGATCTACTTGTTGAGGATCTCTTTGTACTTTTGATTTAATTTCTTTTTTATTTGATAATTCTTCAGGCAAATAATTTGGATGTCTTAAAACTGTGGCAATTTCTCTTGGCAAAGTTAGAGCATCGCGAGCAGTTGCGACTAAAACTCCATGAGCCATTAAGTATTCATGACCATTTTTAGCACTAGTAATTCCTGCATCTCTATTTAATTTTGAAAGAGTAATAACAGGTGGTCCCCATAAAAGTTCATCTAATACTTTTTGAGTATCACTTGGACCTTTTTCAATAATTTGAGTTAAACGCTCTTTACTTGCTAAAGCATCAAGATCTGGTCTTTCATGAATAAAAGTTGGACCAAAACCGGCAGGATGTGGTGCTACTACTTCTTTTAATACTGGAACACAACGCATTCCTTCATCGTTACCCCAAATAATTGCTAAAAGTTTTAATTTATCTAAAGCTTCATCAATTTTTTCATTATTATTCAAAACATTTTGTAAATCTTTTTTAGTAAATACTTCATCAAGAACAGAAATTATTTCTGCAACTCCAACAGTCCAAGCATCTAAACGATCAAGCACTCTGGTGACAGATGAATTAGTAGCAGCTCTTGCAGCAAGTTTTGCCATGTCAGTTGGGACTGGATGTACTAAATCTGGGCGTTGAATCAGCATTAAACGTAAAGAGTGTTCGTCTTGGATGCGAAGTGCATCAACCAAAGTGCCAGGATCTTGGGCAGTTACTTTGGAAGTTTTTTTGTCGTCTTTAGATTTAGTCGCCTTAGGGCTTGCGGCAGTTTTTGGAGACATCCGGACAAGTTTACCGAAGTAAGTTAGCAGGGGTTTTGGCCAGCCCGTTTGTTTCTATGTTGTATACGCGGAGTTATGAGGTAGAAATCGGATTCGCTACCCTAGAGATTACGACTAAAACAGGTCGTAAAGAAGAAACTACTAATTAATTAGAGGTGATTGCTCGTGCCAACAGGAAAAGTTAAATGGTACGACGTGGAAAAAGGTTTCGGATTTTTAGAAACCGATGAAGGCGAAGATGTTTTCGTTCACGTAACAGCATTGCCTGATGGTGTTATTCCAAAACCTGGAACTCGTGTTGAATTTGGTGTTGCCGAAGGAAGACGTGGCACACAAGCTTTACAAGTAAAAATTTTAGAAACTCCACCAAGTTTGGCTAAAGCTGGCAGAAAAGATACAGATGATATGGCTGCAACTTTAGAAGATGTAATCAAATTGTTGGATGGTGTTTCAAATCAATTGCGCAGAGGTCGTTATCCAGATGATTCTTCTGCAAGTAAAATTGCTGCAGTTTTAAGAGCTGTTGCAAACGATTTAGACGCCTAACTATAAAGAATTGTTGAAACACTAATCGTGGCAACTACTTTGGAAAATAAATTAAATAAAGCTAAAGATTTTGCTCGCGAACAATTAGTTGAAGAAATCACAGAAGCAAGAGTTGGTGAATATTTAGGTTTTGTTGCAGAAGATGAAAATGTTTTAACTCATAAATTTAAATGTGTTGATAAAGCATATGCAGGTTGGTATTGGGCAGTAACACTTGCAGCAAGTGCTGAAGATAGCAATGTGACAGTTTCTGAAATTGTTTTAATACCTGGAGATGGTGCTCTCCTTGCAAAAGCTTGGATTCCTTGGGAACAAAGAGTTGAACCAGGAGATATTGGAGTTGGAGATGTATTACCAACACCTAAAACTGATGAAAGATTAGTTCCAGGTTTTTCTGGAGTAGAAGATTTATTTGAAGAAACATTAACTCCACAAGGTTTTGAAATTGGATTTGCTCGAGAAAGAGTTTTATCAGTATTTGGCAAAGATCAAACAGCAGAACGTTGGCATAACGCAGATCGTGGACCAAATGCAGCAATTGCAGAAGCAGTTACAGAACAATGTTTTACTTGTGGATTTTATGTTTCACTTTCTGGTTCATTAGGCCAGATGTTTGGCGTTTGCACTAATAAGTTTTCTGTTGAAGATGGAAAAGTTGTTTCACTAGATCATGGTTGTGGTGGGCACAGTGAAATTGTGGCAACTCTTCATTCAATTCCAACTGGAGAAACAGTTTTGGATGATGAAAATCTTGATGATCAAATGGAAGTTGAAGCAGAAGAAGAAATAGCAGATTTGGAAGTTGAAGATCTAGATACTGAAAATGATCTTATTGATGAAGCAGAACTTGAAGAAGAAAGTTCTAACTAGTTTTCTTTAGTCTTTTTTGTCGTCTAAATAAAATTCTTAAACCTAATAAGCCCAAGAAAAATCCTAAAATTGTCACTCTTAAAGCTTGAGTTGAATCAATATTTCCTGTTATTGAAGGATTTACAAAAATTATGATGGTCGCTAAAAAGAAAAGAATTGTTCCTAAAGTCACTTGAAAAATTCCAGAGGTTTCAAGTGGTTTTATTTTAGGCGAATTATTGTTCATTTATCCTCTGCTTTTGAAAAGTTTACTCACATCCATTTAATCATTACATAACACTTGAGAGTTGATGTGAGATAATTAAGTCATATGAAATTTTTGTTTAGAATCGTAGGAATTGCAATTGGGGTTTGGATAACCACCATGTTGATACCAGGAATCGAAGTTACTGGCGGGTTAAAAAACTATCTCATAATCGCTTTAGTTTTAGCAGTAATTAATGCCACTTTAGGAACCTTGTTAAAAGTTTTAACCATGCCACTTGCGTTTTTAACTTTAGGATTATCACTTTTAGTTGTTAATACGGCAATGCTTTTAATAACAGACCGATTAACAGATTCTTTAAGTATTCAAGGATTTTGGACCGCATTTTTTGGTGCAATTTTAATTGCAATAATTTCTAGTATGTTTGCTCAAATTACGAGTAAAAGAATTTAAGTAAAGTAAATAATTTGACATTTAATAAATTGGGAGTAAATCCTGCGCTAGTTAAAACTTTAAATAAAATGGGAATTATTGAACCATTTCCTATTCAAGTAAAAGCTTTACCAGATGCAATAAGTGGAAAAGATGTTTTAGGTAGAGGACAAACTGGGTCTGGAAAAACCTTAGCTTTTGGTTTAGCAGTATTAACTAAACTTGCTAATAGAAAAGCCAGAGCACATCATCCTTTAGCAATAATTTTGTCTCCTACAAGAGAATTAGCGATGCAAATAAATGATGTTATTAATTCTTTAGCACCATCGGTACATTTAAGTTCACGATTAGTTGCAGGTGGAATGCCTTATGGCGCACAAATTCAAGCTTTAAGAAAAGCCGTGCCAATTTTGGTTTCAACTCCTGGAAGATTAATGGATTTAATGGAAAAGAACAAGTTGTTTTAGATGAAGAAGAAATTGTGGTTTTAGATGAAGCAGATCAAATGGCAGATATGGGTTTCTTGCCAGATATGAAAGCAATTTTGGATGCTTGTAAAAAGAAAGGCCAAAGATTACTTTTTTCTGCAACCCTAGATAGAGATGTTGATGTTTTAGTTAAAAAATATTTACATAATCCCATTGTTCATTCAGTTGATTCGGATAAAGCAAGTGTCTCCACGATGTCACATCATGTGTTAGTAATTCATCCAAATGATAAAGATGAAATTGTGGCAAATATTGCAGCACGTGATGGCAAAACAATTATGTTTGTTAAAACTCAACACGGAGCAGATAAATTATCTACACGCTTAGCTGCGCAAGGAATTCCTGTTGGATCTTTGCATGGTGGTAAATCACAAGCTGTTAGAACTAAAACATTAGCCAAATTTAAATCAGGACTTGTTAATACTTTAGTTGCAACTGATGTGGCTGCAAGAGGAATTCACGTTGAAGATATTTCACTAGTAGTTCATATTGATCCACCACAAAAAGCAAAAGACTATTTACACAGAGCAGGAAGAACAGCAAGAGCAGGAGAATCTGGTCACGTTGTTACCTTATGTAATTTAAAACAACAAAACACAATTAGAAAATTAATGACCCATGTTGGAATTAATCCAAAATTTGTCAGAATTAAACCAACAAGTCCTGAATTAAGAGAAATTACTGGTGCTAAAAAGCCAAGTGGTGTTGCTTGGGTAGCCCCTGTTGAAAAACATAAAGATAAAGAAAGAAGTTTTAATCGAGATCGAAATAAAAATAGAAACCGAAATAGAAGCAGAAATCAAGGCAGAAATAGAAAAAATAGATTTAACGATAAGAATAAGAAAAGAAAGAGTTTTAGAAGTAATTCAAACTAGAACGAATTAGTTCAATTCCAAGCACTAGTAGCAATACTGAAGCAATTCTTACCAGTAATTTATATAACCAAGATGGCATTTTATTTCTAGTTGAACCAATCCCAAAAGCAAGTAAAACTTTACTTCCGATAAGTAAAAGATAAAAGCCAACTAGAAAACCAGCAGCATCAATAAAACTTTGATTCCAACCATTAACTAATAATGTTCCACCTGCAGTCATCCAAAATAACCAAGCAGATGGATTTATAAAATTAGTCAAAATTGCTTTGAATAACGTAGTTTTTGTTGAGCCTATTGACTTATCTTTATTTATAAAATCTTGGGGATTATTTTTTCCAGCTATCCAAGATTCATAAGCAAAATAAAATAAAACAATTGCTCCTACAATACTTAAAAAACCAAGAGCTGAGTTATTAATTTGTCGCAAGATAAATAGAGAAACCACGATTATGGGTAAATCTGTAATAAGTGGAGAAAAAGCAACTCTTAAGCCGTGAGATGTCCCGCCTCTTAAGGAAGCTGAAATAACTAGAGCAAGTAAAGGACCAGGTGCTAAACCAACACCTAGTCCTAGAAGTAATCCTTGAATTAAATATTCCATTTAATTAATGTGAAACTGGAGCAGAATCTCCACGTTCACTTAATTTATTATTTGGAGTAAGGATTGCAAAAATTATCGAAGCAGAAACAACAATTGCTCCAATTAAAAATACATGAGACATCGAATTGGCAAAACCTTCCAAAATAGGATGAATCAAAGTCCTATTTGCAGAGGCTAGCCAAGATGTGTCATCAAATGTTGCTTGACCTGTTTGCAAAGCTTGCAATTGTTGCACAGTTGAAGCATTGTTTGGATCCATAAGTGCTTTTTGGTATTCCGGATTTGTAACTGAACTTTGAAATGCAGCTTGAGTTTCATTACCAACTTTTCCAAACAAAGTTGAGATAAATGCTGCAGTTCCCACAGTTGCCCCCATTTGTCTAAATAAAGTTACTGAAGAAGTAGCAACTCCTAAATCTCTTTTCGCCACAGCATTTTGAACTGCTATGACAGTTGGTTGAAGTACGTGGCCTAAGCCAACACCAAAAAGATAAGACAAT
>JBJSWT010000164.1:0-1741 GCA_046086025.1 Actinomycetes bacterium
GAAATATATGAAGTTGCTAAATCACTTTTTGAAGGTTTAAAACTTGATCAAGTTAGGGTGCGTCTTGTTGGAGTAAGAGTAGAAAAACTGGTGGAAGAAGACCAAGCAAATCGACAATTATTACTAGGAGAAAACGAAAAAGGTTGGAGAGAGATCGACAAGGCAAGCGATAAGGCCAATGCCCGATTTGGGGATGAGGCTATTAAACCTGCCAGATTACTTGAATAATTCACTCAAAAAACAAACGGATAAACTTTTTAAATGATAAAAGTTTTCTTACTTCAATTATCAAACTTTTCTTCAGGAGTAAGTAATGCCATAGTAACTATTTCAATTCCATGGTTGATTTTAGAAAAATCTGATTCACCATCTTTTGCAGGTTTAGTTGTAGCCTTATCTGCAATTCCAGCACTAATAATTTCACCAATAAGTGGATGGTTTGTAGATCATCTTGGTCGAAAGACTGTAAGTATTAGCGCAGATGTTCTTTCAGCTATTTCTGTTATCGCTTTTCCTATTGTTGCTTGGCAATTCGAATTAACAAATAGTTTAATTTTGATTTTGGCCTTAATCGGTGCTGTATTTGATCCAGCAGGTTACACAGCTAGAAAAACTTTATTAATAGATACAGCTCAACAAAGTGGGATGAATCAAGAGAAGTTAAACGGGATACATGAAGGTGTTTTTGGAGTAGGTTGGGTTTTTGGTCCAGCAATTGGTGCTTGGTTGATTGCCACTGTTGGAGTCATAAATTCATTCACATTTGCTTCTTTACTTTTTATTGTAGCCGCAATTTCAATTCTGCTTTTAAAAATTGATAATAAAAAAGTTCATATAAATCAAGAAAAAGTTAAAAATAATAATTTCAGTCAAGGGTTTAAAGTTTTGTGGAAAGATAAATTGCTAAGAACTATTACTATTTCAGTATTAATTCTTGCAGCCATTTATTTACCAACAGAGTCAATTCTTTTGCCTACTTATTTTGAAAATCTAGGTAAACCTGCTCAATTAGGCGTTGTGATATCTGCGCTAGCTGCAGGATCAACCTTTGGATCTTTTGGGTATGGATTTATTTCTGCTCGAATAAGTAAAAAAAGTTTGATCCGAATTACTTTTATTGGTAGTTCACTTAGCATGGTGCCTATGGCGTTACTTCCGCCCACTTGGATTATGGTCATTGCTGGGTTTTTTCTAGGACTTTTTTGGGGACCATTTAATCCATTAATGACTTCCCTTATTCAAAATAGAGTCACAGAATCAGAACATGGTCGAGTTTTTGGGCTTCAGTTGTCTGCCTTTTATGCCGCTCCTCCCATTGGCATGGTTTTAACAGGTGTCGCGGTAGAGCAAATTGGATTACAGTCCACCTACCTTGGTTTGGCCTTTGTTTTGGGGTTAACTTCGATTTTCGTACTACTTACTAAGGCACTGCGAGCAAACTTCTAGTCCTTAGGGACCTTTTTGGATTAATTTCGAGGGTGTCGGTCCTGAATATTGCACTTAGGCACAAAAGTCGTATTCTTAAATTAGGAAGTATTAATAGTCGGGGAAGTGGTGATCTTTAACTATGGCCTTATCTGACCGTGAGCAAAAACTGCTTGAACAAATGGAAAAAGCTCTTTATGCAGAAGATCCAAAATTTGCCTCAACCTTAAGACGCTCTGGACTAACGATTGCCCCAGGGGAACGCCGTCATGTCATCATGGGACTTTTTGCCCTAATTGCAGGTATTGCTTTAGTT
>JBJSWT010000165.1:0-945 GCA_046086025.1 Actinomycetes bacterium
TCTTCTAACAGTGTGTTAACTGCAGAAGTTATCCAATTAGGATCACATTTGGCATCATTATTAAGAAGACCAATTATTTCTCCACTTGAATTTTTAACACCTAAATTAACACCCCCAGCAAAACCTAAATTTTTTTCAGAAATAACTAATTTTATTTGATTTTTTAACTCATTTAATTTTTCAACCGAATCATCATTTGAAGCATTATCAACAACTACTATTTCTAGTAAATCTTTTGGATAGTTGGAATTTTTAATACTTTCTATTGCATTTAAAGTGTCATTAACTCCACGAAAGTTAACTAGTACAACACTTACTTTGGGTTGACCCATGAATAAGAGTTTAGGCGAGACTTGCTACGTAGCGTTCGGCAATCTGCAAAGTATTAAGGGCAGCACCTTTTCTTAAATTGTCTCCACAGACGAAGAAATCAAGGGTTTTTGGGGCTTCTGGGTCCTGTCTAAGGCGTCCCACCCAAGTTGGGTCAGTTCCTACAACTTCTGCAGGAGTTGGAAAAACTAGATTCTTTGGATCATCTAAGACTTCAACACCTGGTGCAGTTCTTAAGATTTCTCTTGCTTCTGAAACATTTACATTGTTTTTAAATACAGCATGCACAGCTAATGAATGAGTTGTAACAACAGGAACTCTGACACATGTTGCAGTTACTCTTAATTTAGGTAAACCTAAAATTTTTCTTGATTCATTTTTAACTTTTAATTCTTCACTGGTGAAATCATTTTCTTTTAAAGATCCTGCCCAAGGAATTACATTCATTGCTAATGGTTTTGGGAATGGTCCCAAATCATCTATTTCATTTGAAATATCTTTGGCAGTTGATCCTAAATCTTTTCCAGCAACTTTGCTGATTTGATCTTGCAAAGTATCAACTCCAGGTTTTCCTGCACCAGAAGCTGCTTGATATGAGGCAACAATAATTTCTTC
>JBJSWT010000166.1:0-1845 GCA_046086025.1 Actinomycetes bacterium
TTTTCTAGCCACCGAAGGAACTTTTTTTAGTGGCGAAATTATTAGCCCAAATGCAGGGGCTGTGATTTAAATGAAATTAAGTGGCAAAACAGTTTTGATCACTGGGGCTAAACAAGGAATGGGCTTAGCAATCGCTAAAAAATTAAAGCAAGAAGGCGCTGATTTAATTTTGAATGATAAAAATAGTGATGCTAATTTTGAAAAAATTGCGAAAGATCTTGATGCAAAATTAATGATTTGTGATTTAAGTAATTTAGATGAAATATCAAGTGCTTTAAACGAAACTTTAAAAACAACTCCAAAATTAGATGCTTTAGTTGCTCAGCACGCTTATATATCTATGGCCAAATTTGAAGATCAGGATGATAAAGACTGGTGGAAAGTTGTCGAAACAAACTTATTAGGCACCTATGTTTTGGTAAGAGAATCTCTGCCGTATTTATTAAAGTCAAAAGGAAAAGTTGTTATCACCAGTAGTTACTGGGGATTAACTGGTTGGAAAGAGGCTTCTGCATATTCTGCGAGTAAAGCAGGACTTATTTCATTAGTTAAATCATTAGGTAGAGAGCTTGCTCCAATGGGAGTAAATGTAAATGGAATAGCACCTGGAGTTATCAATACTCCACAGCTAGAAGTTGATGCAAAGAATTTAAATCTCAAACTTGAAAAAGTTTTAGAAATGTATGCTGAAAATATTCCACTAGCTAGAGTCGGTGAATCTTTCGAAATAGCAAGCGTCGTATCGTTTCTTTTAGATCCAGAACAAAATGCCATGGTTGGACAAATTGTGAATGCAAATGGTGGCGAAATTAGGAGTAGAGCATGACCGAAGCTGTTGGTGCAGTTCCTATTCAGTGGCCTAGTGGCAAAAAAGCTGCTGCTTCATTTTCATTTGATATTGATGCAGAATCAGTAATTTTAAATTTCAAACCTTCAACTGCAAATCAAATGACAGTTATGTCACATCAATCTTATGGACCACTTGCTGGGGTAAAAAGAATTTTAGAAATTTTAGAAAGAAATCAAGTTCAATCAACTTTTTTTGTTCCAGGTTATACGGCAAGAAGATATCCCACAGTTATTAAAAATATTGTGGCTGCAGGACATGAAATTGCACATCATGGTGATATGCACGAACAACCAGCTGCTGCAACTGTTGAACAAGAAATTCAATACATAGAACGCGGAATTGAAAGTTTACAAAAAGTAGCAGGAGTTACTCCAATTGGTTATCGGGCACCGTTTTGGGAATTATCTTGGAAAACTCCAGAATTGTTAGTTGATTATGGTTTCTTGTATGACACTTCTTTAATGGATGCAGATCATCCTTATGAATTAGCAGTGAAAGATAAATCTTTAGTTGAATTACCAGTGCAATGGGCATTAGATGATTGGGAACAATATGCATTCTTGCCAGATATAACTGGTGTGGGATTAATTGAATCACCTTTAAAAGCTAGAGAAATGTGGCAACTTGAATTTGATGGTTTAAGAAGAGAAGGTGGAATTTTTATTCTCACCAATCATCCGTTTTTAACAGGAAGACCAAGTAGAGCTTTTTCTTTAGAAGTGCTTATTCAATATGCGCTCTCTCATTCAGATGTTTGGATTACCTCACTTGGAGAAATCGCAAAACACGTCAGAAGTTTGAATTTAAAACCTAGAGTCCTCACAAAACCCGAAATTACGGAATAAAAAAGTAATAAATAGTCTTAATATTTGTCCTTTTTAGGACTAATCTTTTTTCAAGCCAATATGGGAGGACGTTAATGGCCAAACAACCAAGGGCAATGGAAGTCGAGCAACATGGAATCGACACCATCCCTGCAAAAGATAGAACATCAA
>JBJSWT010000167.1:0-864 GCA_046086025.1 Actinomycetes bacterium
TTTCTAATTCTTAAAATTTGTTTAACTAATTCCTTTTCATCCCAATTTTCTTTTTTAGCTTGATCAAGGGCTGTTACCACTCCATATGCACCAGTTGCACCTAAAGCAGGAGCACCTCTTACCGCTAAAGAAACGATTGCATCTATTAATTGATCAACTCTTAATACTTCAATAAACTCAATTTTGTGAGGAATTTTGGTTTGATCCAATAATCTTAAGTGGTCATCAACCCACTCAATTGCTCTCATTTTTTCCTTTTGTCGCCTATTTCACACAATACTGCCATGGCATTTTTGAATCCATAAGAGTTAAATGTACTTGGAGGATTTAATGATTAAATTATTAAAAGTTTTAGTGGTTTCAACTATTTCGTTTTTTTTGTTTATAGCACCAAGTAATGCCCACACCGAAGTTGTAAGTGTTGAACCTGATACAAATCAAACACTGACAGTTTTACCAACTGAAGTTAAATTAAGTTTTACAGAACCTGTAATTAAGGATGGAACTTTTGCTTCCATTACTTCAGAATCTGGAAGTGTTGAAGCAAGTATTCGAATAGAGGAAGCAAATCTTTTTATTACGATTCCCCAAGATATAACTGGTTCTAGTTTTTCAATTGCCTACAAAACTGTCGCAAGTGATGGTCATCCATTAGATGGTGAACTAGTTTATCAATTATCCATTGTTGAAGATCAAATTATTGAAGAAGAAATTGAATCTCCCGTGCCAATAAGTGCTCCAACTTCTGAATCAAACTCAGATATTTCATGGTTGCAATGGTTATCTTTAGGTGCAGCAATTGGTGTAGCAATTACATTTTTCTTAAAAATGCGTAAAAAATAAGAGGCGCTTAAATATTTAAGC
>JBJSWT010000168.1:0-2745 GCA_046086025.1 Actinomycetes bacterium
CATTAAAGAAACTAGATAAGAGTAACGGGAAAGATTTGCATCCATTCCTTTAAAGGCTTTTACAGAAACAGCAGCTCCACCAACTTCATCAAGGGCTTCGAGCACTAAAACTTTAAGTCCTGCTTTAGATAAATATGTAGCGGAGGTAAGCCCATTATGGCCACCACCTAAAATTACGCAATCAAATTTTTCCATTATAAAATTGAGGCTACTATTGCGTAAAGTTAAATACTTATTTAGGTGTTAACTAAATCTTTCTCATTACTGTCACAACTCGACCAAGAATTTTGGCATGATCTCCATTGATTGGTTCGTAATTTGGATTTGCTGGCATTAACCACACATGTCCATCTTTTCTTTTCAAAGTTTTCACAGTTGCTTCATCACCTAAAAGTGCTGCCACAATTTCACCATTTTGAGCATCATCTTGTTTTTTGATAACAACTTTGTCACCATGACAAATTGCAGCATCAATCATTGAATCTCCCACAACTTCTAACATAAACAATTCACCATTACCAACTAATTCTTTTGGAAGTGGATAAATGGCTTCTATTGATTCTTCTGCCAAAATTGGTCCACCAGCTGCTATTCGACCTACGAGTGGCACAAATGCCGCCTCTGGAGATTGTTCACCGTCAATACCGCCCACTAATCCATCAATTGCCACACCGGATTTGTTTGGAAGTGTTAGATCTATTGCTCTTGGGGAATTTGGATCGCGTTTAATGAAACCTTTTCTTTCTAGGGCTGAAAGTTGATGTGCCACAGAAGCAGGGGAGGCAAGACCTACTAGATCGGCAATTTCACGCACTGTAGGAGGAAAACCTCTATCTTTGACAGCGTCTTGGATGACGTTCAAAATCTTTCTTTGGCGTTCAGTTAGGCCATCGCCATCTGGGTTAATTTGAGCTACTTCTGTATCAGGTTTATTTGTCATACCTAAAGGTTAGCCTATTCGAACAAATGTTTCAAACACCTGTTCGAAAAAACTTGCCAAATGTCGTAAGTATATGCAATAATCGAACAAATGTTCGAAAGAAGGGCAATATGGCAACTCTAGCTCAAGTATCAACTCCTACTTTACGTTTGACCAAACGAGGACGATTTGTGGTCATTTTGGCGACTTTAATCGCTATTACAGCCTTTGCGGCACCTTCTTTAACCTCATCAGCCAAAGCAAGCCTTGATCAAGCAGGCAACAAGAGTCAATTAATAGTGGTTTCACCTGGCGAAACACTATGGACTATTGCCTCGCGGGTAAATCCGGAAGCTGACCCGCGAGCAGTTATTGAAGACATTAAAAACTTGAATGTTTTAGACGGATCTAGCCTTTATGCAGGTCAAGTTTTAAGAATTCCAAGTTAAGTAATTGCTATTTAGCAATTCATTTTGTGAAAGCACTAAACTACTAATTAGTTACTATTTAGGGGTTTAAAAATTTGTAGCAAAGTAGTTTGCGAGATTTGTGGCAAGTTCACCTATAGAGGCTGTGGTGAACATGTCGAATCTGCACTTCGAGGTGTTCCACCTGAACAAATTTGTCAGGGCCACTAACTTTTAATAATTATTTCTTTTCTACTTCTTCTTTCTTTGGTGCTCTTACAGTTCCTGCGTGAGCTTTCAAAGTTGGATCTTGTTTTGATTTTATTAAACTTGCCACAATCGCAACAGTTAAAATTAAAGCAATTACACCTAAGCTGATTCCAGTTGGAACTTTAGGAATAGAAGTATTGATTTCGTGAATATAGGTAAGAATTAGTTTTCCACCGATAAATACCAAAATCGCAGCCAAACCAATCGATAGATAAATCAATCGATCTAATAAACCTTTTAGTAGGAAATAAAGAGCTCTTAGCCCAAGTAAGGCAAAAGCATTGGCAGCAAAAACTAAAAATGGTTCTTGTGTTACTCCAAATGTGGCAGGTATTGAATCCAGTGCAAAAAGCAAATCTGTTGAGGCAATGGCAATCATTACCAGAAACATTGGGGTTGCAAATCTTTTGCCATCAATTCTTACAAACAATTTAGTTCCATGGTATTCACTTGTTATTGGGGTAAATTTTCTTACTTGCTTGACTAAGAAATTATCATCAGGATTTGGATCTTCATTCCAATGTCTAAATAAGCCAATACCTGTGTAAATCAAAATTGCACCAAAGATTACGAAAGTGAAGGCAAATGCTGCAAGAGCAGCTGCTCCGACAGCGATAAATATGGCTCTTAAAACTAAAGCCAAGATGACACCAATAAGTAATACTCTTTGTTGATAAATACTTGGAACTGCAAACTGAGTAAGAATAATTGCAAAAACAAAAAGATTATCTACCGATAATGATTTTTCAACTAAGTAAGCAGCGAAATATTCTGTTCCGCTTTGACTGCCAAAATCTAACCAAATCCAAACACCAAAAGCTACGGCAACTGCTACGTAAAATATTGACCAAGATGCAGCTTCTTTAAACATCACGTCATGAGGTTTTGCACTCACGGTAAACAAATCAACCAAAATCAAAGCAATAATGGCGCCAACTGTTAAAAGCCAGATTGTTAAGGAAATATTCATATTCTCTTTTTCAGTTAATCATAAAAACAAAAAACCCGCCAATTTGACTATTGGCGGGTTTTAAAGATTAATACTTAGTGTTTGCTTGAAGAAACAATCTCTTCTTTGCCTGGTTCAACACCAAAACTTTGGGCTTGTTCAAGCGCTTCGTGGGCATGGTGTTGACCGGCTTGAATTTC
>JBJSWT010000169.1:0-11635 GCA_046086025.1 Actinomycetes bacterium
GCAAACTTAGTTGCTTTTTGTGTTGGAGATTGTAAAGTTATGCCGCCATAAATGTAATGAATAATTCCACTTGCAATTCCAGAAATAACAATTGTTGAAATCCCAAATGTAACTAAACTTCTTAATAGAGGGTAATCAAAAACATAAAAACTAATATCTATACCAAAGTGTGGATCCTTTGTACCAAATTCAGTCGAGTTAATCCATTGAAACCAATTTCTCCACTCTGCCGACGCAGATCCACCAGCTAAGAATCCTAAAAGAATAGGTCCAATTGTAAAAACTGTTTTTCTAATAGGATCAAGGGCTTCTCTATATCGTTGTAAAGATAATTGATCTGAAGTAACTGATGCATACATTGGGCGATATTTATAGGCAAGATAAACATTCAACCAAATTACAAATCCTGTTATTGCTGCAAAAACTACAAATAAACCAATACGCCAAGCTATCACTGACAAATAAACTTGTGAAGCATTTACAGATCTGTACCAAAGCCAATCAGTGTAATAACCAGATATTGATAAAAGCGCTATAAAAAGAGCACCTAGTGAAATTAGTAAATAAGAACTTTTGCCTCTGGGTCTGTTAAAAGTGAAATCTGGCCGAGAAAAAGTCATATTTCGACAATACGAAATAAGTAATCATTCGTCCAATCGGGGTTAATTTCCCCCAAGAGATTTAGCAAAACTATTTAGAAATTTCACAATTGGGCAATCCCTCAGCGTTTTTTTGCTTGGTGAAGGTATTTATTGCCTCAATTGCACCTTTTAAATTAGTGACTGCAACAACAGGCATGTTTTTATAATTTTTTGAAAGCACCTCATCACAATTTTCTTTAGGTGCTAAAAACAAGTTACTTCCTCCCGCAACTGCTCCTTCAAGTTTTTGTCTTATGCCACCAATTGGTCCTACTTGGCCTAGATAATTTATTGTTCCCGTTCCAGAAATATTAAAACCTTTTGTTAAATCATCAAGAGTTAATTCATCAACTATTCCTAGAGAAAGCATTAACCCAGCACTTGGACCACCTACTTCTGAAATTCCAAAATTAAATTTGTAAGGAGGATCAATACCAGGTCCGATTGAAATTCCAATCGAAGCTTTTGATTTATCTGACTTTAATTCTTGTGCAATAATTTCAACTTCTTTTTCATTTGTTTGTCTTATAAGTTGTATTTTAATTAAATCTTTTGGCTTATTCTCTTGAACAAATTTAACTACATCAGTAGCAGTTTGAACTTTTTTACCATTAACGCTTACAACAACATCTCCTGGTTCAATTTTTCCATCACTTGGTGAATCAACTACAACGCTATCAACTACAACTTTGATTGGAACAGGGATATTTAGATACGTCAATGCAGCAGCTATTGCATCAGACTGTGAATTCGAAAATGCTTTTTCATTTCTTTTTTTAATAATTTCTGGATCTTCATTTTCAGGATATAAATCTGATGCTGGAACAACTGCTTCAGTTGGATCTATCCAAGAAGAGATGGCATCAATTAATACCAAACGACCAAATGGTCCACCCGTTTCTGAAACAGTAGTGAAATTTAATTCACCTTTCGATTCATAAGTTTTAGTCCCAATTATTGTTATGACATCTTTTTCTCGTTCTGTTCCAATTGTGTTAAAAAGAGGACCTGGAGCAATTCTTATAAATGGAACTGGAATTAATAAAAGTAATGCAATAATTGCAATTAAAATTATTTGAAATCTAAACTTGTTATTAATTTTCACTTATTTTTCTTTTTTGGTTTTGGTAATGGTCTATTCATGGCTTTTCTAAACTCCAAAAGTCCCGACATTCCTTTATGGGCATTGGCAGGCCTTGATGGTCGATATTTGATTGCTAAGTAGATGGTGGTGATCAAACCTACGAATACTGGAATTAATAACCATAAAAGTGCCTGCATAGTTCAACATTACGACCTGTGGCGAGATAATTGATTAAGTAGTTAACTATTTATATTGTGAGGTTTCCGATAGATCCATCAGAGATAGGAAAAATACTTAGCCAACTTGGGCAAATGTTGCAAAATTCTGGCAACGCCCCAGTGGGTTGGGATGCTGCTGTCAACATGGCAAGGACCAACGTTGTCCAAGCTGGAGATCCAAGTGTTAGCGAAACAGAAAAAAAAGAAGTTACCAACAATATTGAACTTGCTCAAAATTGGCTAAATTCTGTTTGTAGTTTTTCTGCTAAATCAACAAGTGCCAATGCTTGGTGTCGAAGTGAATGGATACAAGCAACAGTTCCAACTTGGAAAAAAATTGTTGAACCAGTTGCCCAACGTGTTCAAGGCAGCATGATTAATGTTTTACCAAATATTCCAGGAATGGATGAATCACAACAAGCGATGCTAAAACCATTACTTGATTCTTTAAAACCAATGTCTGCAGCAATGTTTTCAATGCAAGTAAGTAATGGATTATCTGCATTATCAAGTGAAGTTTTATGTTTAACAGATATTGGTTTACCTTTAGGAGATACTTCAACTCCATCTTTACTTCCTCGAAATATAAAAGATTTTGCTAAAGGACTTTCAGTTCCTGAATCTGATTTTTTTGTTTATATCGCATTAAGAGAATCAGCCGCAAGCAGACTTTTTTCAAGTGCCACCTGGTTATCTCCAACTCTTTTAAATGCAGTGGAAGAGTATTCATCACAAATTAGTGTAAGTAACAACAAAATAAATGATTTAATGACACAAATAGATCCAAGCAATCCTGAATCAATTCAAGAACTTATTTCCCAAGGAATCTTTGAACCAGAATTAAATGAATCACAACTTGCAGCTTTAAAAAGGACTGAAAGATTATTAGCTTTAATTGAAGGTTGGATTCTGGAAGTTGTAAACAAAGCAAGTTCAAATAGATTGCCTAGTTTAAATTCACTTCAAGAAGCCATGAACAGAAGAAGAGCAGAAGGTGGACCTGCAGAAAAAACCTTTGGTGCACTTATTGGTTTGGAGTTAAGACCTAAGTTAATGAGAGAGGCATTTACATTCTGGAATAAACAAACAGAAATTAATGGGATTGAGCAAAGAGACAAATTGTGGAATCACCCTGATTTATTACCAAGTATTGAAGATTTACAAAATCCTGAATTTTTCAACAATATTCAAAAACCTTTAGATATTTCTTCACTTGAAACATTAGGTGAAGCTCCTAAAGAATCTGATGACCAAAATGATGAGGGTAATTCATCTAGTGCATCTAAATAACCTTCGGCTTTTTCTTTAAATTCATAAGTTTTAATAAAGGCATCAAATTCTTTTCCGTGATCATTAATTATTAAATGAACTAGTTCGTGAAGTAATACATAATCTAAAACATATTGGGGCATGCCAATTAGTCTTGAAGTAATTTTTATTTCAGCATGAATGGGTGTACAAATTCCCCAGGTTGAGCTAAGACGTGTTGACCAAGTAACTGATTTCGCTTCAGCTTTTGAAAATAAATACTTTGCTGAGAGTTCTTTACTTCTTTCGAATAATTCAGAATCAGAAAGATGAGCCCTTGGATCTTTTTTATCAATTCTGTTGATTAAATCTTTTGCTAACTCTTCAATGTCTTTTAAACTCATTCTGTAGGGAACATTAAGAATTGTTTTATTGCCCTCGCGAGCAGCTGAAATAGTCCGTTTTCTTTTTCGAGATCTTCTAATTTCAACGTGATCGGGTAAATTTAAGTCTTTTTTCATGTAATTAACGCTAATTGGTAAAACTATTTTTTATCCACAAACACTCTTATATAAAAGTGCTGTTCAAAGGCTTATTTCTTTTAAGGCTAGAAAATAGTTCACACTCTTATCCCCAATTTATTCACCACTTTAAACAGATAATCAACAAGTAATCCACATATTCATCTACAAGAGCATTTGACGCCTTGCTGGATTCTGCATAAATTCAGGTTTACTGACACCGCTGGGATAACTTCTTTCTTAAGTTTTGTGTATCTGGGGAAAGTGCATAGAGCTTTATAACCAAGATGTGGCCCAGCGGTTTCAATTTTTAGTTATCTTTTCACTTTTAATCTCCTGGGACACTAAATACCCATTCGTGAGGGCTTTGTGCTCAAAATTACGGCGTGGCACGCTCAAAAGTGCCTCATAACCACGCTCATGCGCTTAGGGTTAAAGGGTGAGGGAATTTCATCCCCCACGTTCGCAAGGAGGATTTACATGGCCGGAGAGTCATACACAGGCGAAGCGTACTGCGTGAAGTGCAAAGCCAAGCGCCAGTTCACTGGAGAAGTTCATGAAACCAATGGCCGCCGCATGGCCAAAGGAATTTGCCCAACCTGCGGCACCAAAGTGACCCGCATCCTCGGCAAAGCCTAAAGACATCTCACGTCTTCATTGCCCTTGAATCGAAAGGTTCAAGGGCAATTTGCTTTCTTTTTAAGCTGCTAGCCAATTACATTCACAATTTTGATTTTGTCTAATTTGTTTAAAAGAAATAGTTGGACCAACTGGATCTAATTCACACACCACATTTGTAAGAATTGGAAACTTATTATTTAATTCTTTTGAAAGATAAGAAATAGCAGAAGTTACCGCAAGAGAACTCGCCAAAGTGGTTAAGGCAGGATTATTATCAATTTGTCGAATTCGCTTTTTATTAAAATTAAAAAACGAAAGCTTTTGCTTTATTTTCAAGATTTGCTGACACTTAAGACACAATTTGGCATCAGGAATAGTAAATGGACCCACGTGAATAAAGTCATTTGTTTTTCTTACATACAAATAAGGAATCTGCTTAATAATTATTTCATGTAAATCAAATTCAGGTATTTCGTCACAAAGAATAATTAGATCAGGAGAAAGATTTCTATCCGGTTTATCCAATTTAATATCAAAATAAGCTAAAGAATTTTTAACACACTTGGATAATGAAGTTCCAATATCCTTTGCTCTAGGACTAAAGACATTAATATCAGCTAAAGATACAGTTTGAGGACTTTTTATTAGATCCTCTATAACTATTCTTCCCACCCCATTTGAAGCTAAAAGGTGTGCTATTTGATACACCGTTGTATTTAAACCTTTAATCAATACATAACTATTTCTTAAAGTTTCAAATTTTTTATTTAAATACGTTTGATTTATAAACACTTTTTGCTCAATTAGTAAAAGAATCGACTCATTTACATCGTTATGAATTCTTTCATCTACTCCAAGTTTTATTAAAATATCTGAAAGTTGTTTAACTCCATCAATTTCTGCATAAACATCTTTTATTTCAAGTGGTAAATCTGTTATTTGAAAAGATTGACCTGCAGCATTACTTACTTGTAGCGCGGTATTACTTAGCCAAATGACATCGATTTCTGGATTGATTGATAATCTCAAATGCTCTCCTAAAACTACAGTTTTAGGTATTAAAACATTTTTTAAAAATCTTTATATTACTTATCCACAACAGAATTTTTATCCACAGCAACAAGTTTTTCTTGTTTTGGTTCAACTTGGGCAAGAATAGTGCTTAAATCATCAAAATATTTATTATATTTTTCCACATCCACTCCTGGAATGGATAAATAATCCTCTTCATTTTTTGCCTCATAAATATATTCAGTAAATGCTTCCAAGGTCGCATTACTAAAAACTAAGAACTCGGGAATAGATTCTTGTATGGCCATTTCTTTTCGCCATTCAAAAGCAGCTTCTAAATACTCGTTTGGAATATTTCCTGGACAATTTTTACATCGCTTAAGGATAACTTCGGCACCAGAAACTAAAGGTTTTTTACACAATTTACATTTAATCAAATCTCGTTCAGATGGTTTTGATACTTTATTAATTAAATAGTTTGTAGTATCAGCTACATTTTCAAGAGTTGGTTTGGAATGATTAATAAATCTTGAAATAATTCTTTCTTTTCCATCAATGTCTCTATTTTTTGACCATGTAATGAATAATTTATTTTTAGCTCTTGTTACTGCAACATAAAAAAGTCTAAGTTCTTCTAAAATTTCCTCTGGACCATCTGCTTGTACAAAAGGAATAAGATCATCACTTACGCCCATCAAAAATAAATTTTCCCACTCCAAACCTTTAGTAGCGTGAATGCTTGCAAGAGTAACTTTTTCTTCTAACCTAGTTCTCAAACTATATTTTTCCGAAGTTTGAATTGAATAGTTAATATTATTTTCTTCTAATTTAATTGCTACTTTTTCTAATTGAGCATTTGTTCTTGAAAGCACTGCAATATCTTTTAATTTAGTACCATTTTCAATCATCTTAGATATTTCATCAACTATAAATTGGGCTTCTTCTTGTTCGCTTACATATGAAGTAACTGATACTTTCTCTACTTGGTTTCTGGTTGCAAATAATTGGCCCACATTAGATTTTTGATTTGGCATTTGAGCCAGTAAATTGTTGGCAAATTCGACTATTTCACCACTTGATCTATAGTTTCTATTTAATTTAAAAACTGAAGCCTCGGGAAATTTATCAGTAAATTCTTGTAAGTATTTGTTTTTAGCTCCAGCAAAAGAGTAGATAGTCTGGCAAACATCTCCCACAACGCAAATATTGTCATTTTCACCCAGCCACAAATCCAGCAATGACTGTTGCAATGGATTTACGTCTTGATACTCATCGACACTAAACCACTCGTAAGCCCTGTGTACTTCTGCTAATAAATCGGGCCTGTCCTCAAGAATCGCTATCAAAAGCATTAAAACGTCTTCAAAATCAATCAAATTATGTTTATCTAAATAATCGATATATTTTTGATAGGCATTTGCATAATCCAAATTAGTTAAAGCATCTGGATCCAAACGATTGACCTTAGCACTTTCAATTGCTGAGATAAATTCTTTATTTCTATTCTTTGTTTCAGGTAACGCTAAATTTATGACTTTAAATTTATTTTCAACAATTACTGGCATTTGGCCACCAATTGCATCTGGCCAGAAATATTTAAGTTGTCTTAAAGCAGCTGAGTGAAAAGTTCTTGTTGCTATATTTCTTATTCCCATGGCACTTAAGCGCAATGCCATTTCATCTGCTGCTCTAGTTGTAAAGGAAAGTGCTAGAACTTTTTCTGGATCATAAACATTATTTGAAACACCATTTGCTATTCGATGAGTTAGTGCTCGAGTTTTTCCACTACCTGCACCGGCATAAATTACAACTGGACCATTAAGAGTATTGACGATTGCTTGTTGGGCATCATCTAATTCATCAAATGAAAGTTTTTTGCTAGGCATTTAAAGTCCTAGCTTTTCCTTTACTTGAATTAATGAAGGATTTGTAACAGCTGAACCATCTTCGTAAACTATGGTGGGAACAGTTCTGTTACCGCCATTAACTTTCTCTACTAAATTTGCCGCATTTTCATCTTGCTCTATATCTACTTCATCAAAATCTATATTTTCTCGTTTTAATTGCGCTTTTAATCTTTGACAATAACCACACCACTGCGTTGAATACATTGTTAATTTAGCCATAAAGATATCCTTTCATATGAATTAAAATTAAACATTTTGCCTACTTTAAATCTAATTTTTTGAACTTAAACACCTCATCATCAACAGCAAATGGGTTTAATTCAGGTTTAAAAACCATGCTTGGCACATACACAAATCCAGCTTTGAGTTTGCTTGGATCTGTGCCATGTGATTTCCACCAAGCATGCCTGTACCAACCAAGTTGTAAATTATCGGATTTATCTATTTGTCCTGTCTTCCAATCAATTAATAAAATATCCTCACCATCTTTAAATACGGCATCTATTCTTCCGCGCAAAGATCTTCCCTCAATTGATATTTCAAAAGGCCACTCTAAAGCAAGAGGTTCTAATTTTGCCCAAGTCGAATCAATAAATGCTTGCTTCATTATTTCTAAAGCTTGATCATCTATATAACTTTGATCTGCAGATCCTTCTATATCAAGTGTGTCAAAAAGGGCAGGTTTAGCAAAAAACTTTTCCACCCAATAATGAAATTGCGTACCACGTCGAGATTGATCTATTGGTTTATGTGGCATTGGTCGTAATAGATTTGCAGCAAAATCTTTTGAATCTCTGATTAACCTAATCGACTTAGTCACATTTAAATATTCTGGAATTGGCACTTTTCGAATTTTCAAATTTTCATCTTGCACACTTTTAATTAAAACTTCAATTTCTTGATCAATTTGCTTCAAAAATTGATGCTGCTCTGTAGATAATTTTGATTCATCAAATATTTCAGGATTTAATACTAAATTAGCAAGATCTCTTCTGCCAAGTCTTTTTCTTTCATCAAGAGGTTTGGGCCAAGTAAAACTTAACTTATTTTCCATATTGGGATTATTTTCAGAGACCTGCATGTGCCACTTTAATATTTCTCCATGACCATTTTGTAAAACTTGATGTAATTCTTTTAAGAAAATTGATGGTCCTTGGACATTTTTTTGTGTTGGACCCCACCAATGTCCTGTAACAACTAATTGTTTCTCAGCTCTAGTTAAAGCAACATACATCAATCTTCGCTCTTCTAATTCTTGCAAATTTTTGCAATCTTGCTCATAAATTTTGAATTCCTTACTTGTAGTTTTAAAATTTTTAACTAAAACTTCTTGGTCTTGGCGAATTTCAAATGGAATCAAAGAGGGATTAGTTATCCAATTTGACCCTTTATTGCTTGGAAAAATTTTCTCAGTCAAAGCAGTAATAAATACGTATGGAAATTCTAACCCTTTTGCACTATGAATAGTCATTAAAGAAATCGAATTACTGTTATTAATATTTTCAAATTCAATTCCAGAATTTAAATCATCTGCATCATCCAAAAACTCTATGAATTGACGAACCACGGCATGGGCATTTGATTCTTGAAAAACTTGGGCAATTTTTTGTAATTGCATTAATGCTTCAAATCTTGACTGAGTCATGAAATTATTTGTGCACAAAACTTCATTTAAAAGTCCTGTTTTAGTCATGATTCGATATAAGAAGTCAGAAAGAGGTTCTGTTATAAATTTTCGCAAATACTCTAATTCTTCATGAAGTTTTTTAAAAACCTCTTTTGCCCAATTACTGTAATTAAAATTTCCTGGTTCTTTAAGCGCATCTGATAAAACTGCTAACTCAGCTACATCTATTCCTGATAGTGAATCTTTTAAACTTTCTTCAAAACTACGACTATTTTTTCTTCCTGCAAAATCCTTTACTAAAGTTTTTGCTTGATCTGCTAATAAAGATAAATCTCTAGGACTTATTTCAAATCTTGGACCAGATAAAATTCTGACTAAAGATGGATTATGTGTAGGATCTTCTAAAATTCTTAAATAAGACAAGACTTCACTTACTTCTGGAACATCTATGAGATCTTGCTTTCCAGAAAAAGCTGCAGGAATTTCATTCTTTATCAATAAATCATAAATTGGCAAAAGTTCTTTCGTATTTCTACTCAAAATCACAATATCTTCATAGTTTACTTTCTTTTCAAATATTAAATCTTTAATTTGTTTTACAATTTCTAAAGCTTCTTCTTTGCTAGTTTCAAATAAACCAACTTTTACCACACCAACATCTTCTTTGTCTGCAACTAAAATATTTATAGCGTTATGTATATCTCTTAAACTTTTGGAAATACTATTTGCGTGCTCAAGAATTTTTATTCCACTTCTAAAATTTGAAGTTAAATTAAATATTTTTGATTTAGTCCCATCTTTTAAACAAAAATGATTGGTAAAATTATCGATATTAGACACCGATGCTCCCCTCCAGCCATAAATGGCTTGTAAGGGATCTCCCACTGCAGTCACAGGATGCGCATCACCAAAAACTTCAACTAAAATCATGCGCTGAATTACTGAAGTATCTTGATACTCATCAAGTAAGACGGCCTTAAAATTTTGCCGTAATTCTTCTTTAATATTTGCATTATTTTTAACAAGTTGATAAACAAACCTCATTTGGTCAGAAAAATCAATAAATCCAGATTCAAGTTTTTGTAATCTAAATTCTTCAACTAAATTAGCAAGTTCTATACGTTGTCTTAAAGTTTTTTCTAAATTAAGTAAATCGACTCTAGGTTTTGTTTCAAGTATTTCTGTAAAAAGTTTGTTTGAATATTCAATTATTTGGGTTTTTTCCAAATTATGTTCTGCCATTTGATTGTCTAAAAGTACAATTTGTTGAGCAATTCTTCTTGGACTTGTATCTAAATAGTTGATCTCAAAATCGGTATTTAATAAAGTTTGATACGCTAGTGAAATTCTTGAAGTTTCACTTATTAATTGTAGATCTGAATCAACTCCAATACTTAAACCATAATCTCTCAAAATATCCAGGGCAAATGAGTGATAGGTAGAAACTGTTGGTTCTAGAAATTCAACTTTTTTTGCTAACTTATTCTTTATTCTTGTTTTTAATTCCAAGGCAGCCTTGTTAGTAAAAGTTAAACCTAAAATTTCGTTAGGTGAAATGTTTTCATTTTCAATTAACCAAATAGCTCTTTCTGCCATAACACTTGTTTTCCCAGTTCCGGCGCCTGCTAAAACTAATGATGGCTCTAATGGAGCTCTTATCGCTTGAAGCTGTTCTTTAGTAAAAGAAATTTTCATTCAATAACACCTCTGCCTTCAGGTTGGGCAGGACACATTCTTTTAAAGTTACAGGTTCGACACATTGGATTTGGAGTGGCTTTGTAATTTTGGTCTTTTATTACAAGCAGAGCATTTTTAATAGTTTCTTTAATATTACTTTGTTCAACATCATAACTTTCTCTTTCAATTACTCCAGATTTGTTTTGAAGTCGAAGATAAACTAAATCAGCACTTTTATCTACAGCATTTTCAGCTAATTCTAATTTTATTGATTTTTCTTGTACAGCTAATCGATAAATCCCTAGTTGTGGATCTTGACCAGCCTCATTTTTTGTTAAATTATTTTTTGAAGTTTTAAAATCAATAATGTGAATATTAGATATTTCATCAATATCAGCTTCTAATCTGTCAATAAAACCACTAACTTGTGCAGTGGCATCAATTTCTTCAAAATATATTTCAAAATTGAAATAGACTTCAGCCCCTAATACTTTTTTATCATTTCTTTTTAAATGCCAACTCAATAAATTTTGCAAAATTTCTAAAGTATTTTCATATTCTCTTTTATTGAGCCATTCGGATTCAAAGTTCAATTGATACCAAACTTTGTCTAATTCCTTTTTTAGACTCTCTAGATTTGGATCTATTTCTTCATTGGTTAAACCTTGAGCAATCGCATGGATTATGGAACCAATACTGGCAGAGTTTTGCCTTAATAAAGTTGCACCTGCTTTTCTCTCTAAAAACCATTTCAAACTACAGTCTCTAAGAGTAGCTAAACTTGAAGCCGATAGTTTTATAAAAGATTTTTCTTTTATTATTTCGTAAAAGTCATCATTACTTGAAAAAGTAGCCCACCAATTATGTGGATTACTATTTGCACTTACGGGACGATTAAAGATATCTTTGGTTTGGTTTATCTTGTAAAGTCTTTGAGCGAGTGCTTTTTTAAACTCAGTTTGTCCATTTTCATTTTCCGCTAAACGTCTTAGGTTTGTCACAATTGAATTTAAAGATAAATTTTTTTGTAAAAATCCACTTATATGTTTAGGCTTTTCATCAAAAAAATTGTTAAGAAAA
>JBJSWT010000170.1:0-4253 GCA_046086025.1 Actinomycetes bacterium
ATTTATGATGCTCTCTTGGAAGAAAATACATTCTGGTTTGCTAATCAAGTGCCTGATACTGCCTATTTGATAGAGTTATATTTAAATGAGAAACAGCGAAAAAAAATTTACAGAAGTTCACTTATTCAATTTGACAACGGAACGACTGTTTATAAGTATTCATACAAATAGAAATTGACTTCTTTACAACCAATTATTCGAAATAAAGTGAATTTTGCCCCACAAGGTTATTTGTTTTGTTAAAAATTGATTTATTGTCTATTTTATGTAGACTTGTAATAGTGTTCATCGCACTTGGTTAAAAGTTCAAAGTTAGGGGTGAGATCCGGACGCGAAGCACGGCCATGTTGTGCCGTAGGCGATCCGTAATCACGCCGATTTATTTATAGAAGTAAAACTTCTTAATTAATTCGACAAAAAATAGAACTAAATGGTTCTATTTTAATTAATACTTATTTCACGCGAGGTGTTTTATTATGACTGCAACAGCAGTCGCATTTATTGGGGAGAATTTTCCTTACGGAAAAGTTACTTCACAAGAAGCAAAAGAAGCTGTAGCAAAAGCAAAACCTAAATCATTTTGGTTAGATTCAAGATCAAGACCAAAGGCTGCACCTGCTCTTGCTCAAGATATTTCAGCTGCATTAGTAGTTGTTGGTGGGGGATTTACTGGCTTATGGTCAGCTATTAATGCGAAATTACAACAACCTAATTTAGATATTGTTCTTATCGATTCTTTAAGAATTGGTGATGGCGCAGCTGGTAGAAATGGTGGTTTTGTTTCTGCATCCTTAACTCATGGTTTTCCAAATGGTTTTTCCAGATGGGAATCTGAGTTAAAAGAGCTTGTAGCGCTAGGGCATCAAAACTTAGATGAAATAGAACAATTTATTAAACAATATTCAATTGACGCAGATTTTGAATGGTTTGGTGAATTTGATGTCGCTATAACTCAAGAGCATGCAGATGAATTAAGAGAAATGGTTGATACAGCAAAAAGATATGGTGAAGATTTCACATTTTTTAACCAGCAAGAATTCTCAAAATATGTTCAATCACCTCTTTATAAGGGTGCAATGCTTGATGCAGATTGTGCTTTAGTAAATCCGGCAAAACTTGCCTGGGGACTTAGAAAAATCGCACTCAAACTAGGAGTGAAGATTTATGAAAATTCACCAGTTATTGAACTTGATCCAAGTGTAAGTTTTGTGAAAGTGAAAACTGCATTAGGAAGTGTTAAAGCTAAGAAAGTAATTTTAGCAACTGGCGCATTTCCATCTCTAATTAAAAAAGTAAACAGAATGATTGCACCTGTTTATGATTATGTTTTAGTTACAGAACCCTTAAGTGCAGAGCAAAAAGAAGCAATTGGTTGGGATGAACCATTTGGTTGCAGTGATGCATTTAATCAATTCCATTATTTTCGAATGACCAAAGATGGCAGAATGCTTTGGGGTGGATATGACGCGGTTTATCATTACGGAAATGAAGTAAGTAAAGAATTAGAACAATCGGATGAATCTTTTGCCATGTTGGCAGAACATCTTTACAGAACATTTCCACTTTTAAGAGGAATCGGTTTTTCACACAAATGGGGTGGAGCAATTGATACTTGTTCAAGATTTGCACCTTTTTGGGGAACAGCTTTTAGAGGAAGAGTTGCTTACGCTGCAGGTTTTACTGGTTTAGGTGTTGGTTCGTCTAGATTTGCTGCTTTAACTTTGTTGGATTTGGTTTATGGCAGAAAAACTAATAGAACTAAATTGGCAATGGTTAGAACTAAACCAATGCCTTTTCCACCTGAACCTTTCAAGAGTTTGGTGATTGGTTTAACCAGATGGTCATTAGATAGAGCAGATAAAAATGGTGGAAAAAGAAATCTTTGGCTTAAATTGCTCGACTGGCTTGGACTTGGGTTTGACTCTTGATTAGTCTTGAACCAGATATTTTTAGGAGAAAAAAGTGACTTATCAAATCACCCATTGGATAAATGGAAAATCCTGGAATGGCAAAACTGATAAAAAAGGTGATGTTTTTAATCCTGCCACTGGTTTAAAAACTGGTGAAGTTGATTTTGCAGATATTGCCACCATCGATGAAGCAATAAATTCTGCTCATAATGCATTTCCTGAATGGCGAGACACTTCATTAACTAAACGTGCACAAATTATTTTTAAATTTAGAGAATTATTAAATGAAAAAAAAGAAGAATTAGCAAAAATTATTACCAGTGAACATGGAAAAGTAATCTCTGATGCACTTGGTGAAGTAACGCGTGGTCAAGAAGTAGTGGAATTTGCATGCGGAATCCCACATCTTTTAAAAGGTGGATTTAGCGAAGGAGTAAGTAGTGGAGTTGACGTTTATTCCATTCGTCAACCTTTGGGCGTAGTTGCAGGTATTACGCCATTCAATTTTCCTGCCATGGTTCCAATGTGGTTTTTCCCAGTTGCAATAGCTGCTGGAAATACTTTTGTTTTAAAACCAAGTGAAAAAGATCCTAGTGCTGCAATTTGGTTAGCAAAATTATGGAAAGAAGCAGGACTTCCAGATGGAGTTTTTAACGTAATTAATGGTGACAAGGTTGCAGTGGATCGTTTATTAGAAAGCCCAAAAGTTAAAGCAGTTTCATTCGTGGGTTCTACTCCAATTGCTAAATATGTTTACGAAAACGGAACTAAGCATGGTAAACGTGTTCAAGCTTTAGGTGGAGCAAAAAATCACATGGTGGTTTTACCTGATGCTGATTTAGATTTAACGGCAGATGCCGCAATCAATGCAGGTTTTGGTTCAGCAGGTGAACGTTGCATGGCAATTTCAGTAGTTGTAGCAGTTGAACCAGTTGCTGATGAATTAATAAAAAGAATTGTTGATCGAATGGGCAAATTAGTTACTGGTGATGGAACTAAAAATTCTGACATGGGGCCTTTAGTTACTAAACAACATCGTGACAAAGTTGCTTCATATATTGAAGCAGGTATTCAACAAGGCGCTACTGCTGTTGTCGATGGCAGAAATGTTCAAGCAGATGGAGCAAAAGATGGTTATTGGCTAGGGCCAACATTATTTGATCATGTAAAAACCAATATGACAATTTATACAGATGAAATATTTGGGCCAGTACTAAGCGTTGTTAGAGTTAAAAGTTATGAAGAAGCTTTAAAACTTGTAAATGATCATCCTTATGGAAATGGCACAGCTATATTTACAAATGATGGAGGAGCAGCAAGAAGATTTCAAAATGAAATTGAAGTTGGAATGGTCGGAGTAAATGTTCCAATTCCAGTTCCTGTTGCTTATTACTCATTTGGAGGTTGGAAAAATTCACTATTTGGAGATTCCCATGCACATGGAATTGAAGGAGTGCATTTCTACACAAGAGGAAAAGTTGTAACTTCCAGATGGCTGGATCCAAGTCATGGTGGAATTAATTTAGGATTTCCACAAAACTAATGCGTTACGGAGCAATGTTTGGTCCAAATATAACTTTTCTAGGAATTCCAGAGTGTGATTATTCGGATTCAAAAAGTTATCAAGATGCAGATGTAGTAATTGTTGGAGCACCATTTGATGGTGGAACTTCTTATCGATCTGGTGCAAGACTAGGTCCATCAGCAATAAGAGCTACTGATTATTTGCCACACGATGGTTCAAGACCACATTTAGCAACCAGAATGGATGCACTTAAAGACATCGTTGTGAAAGATGCTGGCGATGTGGAAATGTATTCGGGAGATGTTACAAAATCTTGTGATGCATTAGAAAAAGTTGTAGAAAAAATTGCTAAAGATAAAAAAATTCCTGTCATTCTTGGTGGAGATCACACCGTAACTTGGCCAAATGCAACCGGTGTTGCAAAAGCAATTGGTTGGGGAAAAATAGCAGTTTTACATTTTGATGCTCATGCCGATACCGGCGATATTGCTTTTGGTTCACTAGTTGGACATGGACAACCAATGAGAAGACTAATTGAATCAGGTGCAGTTAAAGGAAATAAATTCTTTCAAATTGGTTTAAGAGGTTATTGGCCTCCAGAAGATATTTTGCAGTGGATGGCAAAACAAGAGATGCGCTCATATGAAATGAGTGAAATTGTGGCTAGAGGATTTGATGTAGTACTTGAAGAAGTAATTAAAGAATCAATTAAAGATGTTGATGGAATATTTTTAAGCGTTGATATCGACGTGGTAGATCCTGGTTCTGCTCCAGGAACTGGAACTCCAGAACCGGGTGGTTTATCTTCAAGGCAATTA
>JBJSWT010000171.1:0-2928 GCA_046086025.1 Actinomycetes bacterium
CAAATTACGCTAGTAAAATATTTAAATAATTTATATTTTTAAGTGTGTGAGTACACTTTTAAAAGTTTCAAATTATAAAGAATTAAATGATAAATCTTTACTTGATTTATTTATAAGTGGTGAAAAAGATGCATTATCAGAAATATTTTTAAGACATAAATCAAAAATGAAAAGTGTTGCATATCGAATTACCAAAAATGATCAAGATGCAGAAGATGTTGTGCAAAATTCTATGATTTCAATTATGAAAAGTGCCCATAAATTTAGAGGAGAAAGTGCAGTAACTACTTGGATTTATAAAATTGTTTCAAATGCGGCAATTGATAAATTAAGAGCTTTAAAATCGGTACAAAGTTTTGAAAACCTAAATGAATTTATCGTTAACGAAAGCCAAATTAGTCAGAAAGATTTTTCTCTTGACTTACTAAATGCCTTGAATAGTTTGCCTTTAAATCAAAGAGAAGTAGTATTTTTAATAGATTTTGAAGGTTTCACAATTAAAGATGCGGCTAAGAAATTAAAGTGTGCCCCAGGCACGATTAAGAGTAGGTGTCATCGGGCTCATGAAAAACTTGCCAAACAATTGCGATTACAAAACTAATGCGAGTCTTTAAGTTGTAGTTGTTTTAAGAAAGACTAAGATTTGTAAGGTAAAAAGTAAATAATTTGTGTTAAAGAATTGAGAACAAATTGAGTAAAGTTGAACCTTTAATAATTATTGGAAGTGGCCCATCAGGCTATACCGCTGCAATTTATGCAGCTAGAGCTCAACTTTCTCCAATTGTTTTAGAAGGATCTGTGACAGCAGGTGGTGCTTTAATGAACACCACCGAAGTTGAAAACTTTCCAGGTTTTAGAAATGGAATTATGGGACCTGCTCTCATGGAAGAAATCAGAGCACAAGCAGAAAAATTTGGGGCAAGATTTGTTACCGATGATGCTGTAAAAGTTGATTTAACAAAAGAAATAAAAATTGTTGAAGATGGAAATGGAAATACTTACCAAGCAAAAGCTGTAATTCTTGCAACTGGTTCTGGATATAAAAAATTAGGTTTACCTAAAGAAGACACTTTAAGTGGTAGAGGTGTTTCTTATTGTGCAACATGTGATGGATTCTTTTTTAAAGAACAAGCAATCGCAGTTGTAGGTGGAGGAGATTCTGCAGTTGAAGAAGCAACTTTCTTAACTAGATTTGCTTCCAAAGTTTATTTAATTCATAGAAGAAGTGAATTAAGAGCAAGCAGAATTATGCAGCAAAGAGCAATGAATGATAAGAAAATTGAATTTGTGTGGAATTCAGAAGTTGCAGAAATTTTAGGGGAAGAAAAAGTAACAGGCTTAAAATTAAAAGACACAGTAACTGGACAAGAAAAAAACCTTGCTATTACAGGATTATTTGTGGCAATTGGACACGAACCAAGAAGTGAACTATTAAATGGTCAAATTGATTTAGATCCAAATGGTTATGTCTTAACTAAATCTGGTTCAACTAAAACTAATATTGAAGGAGTATTTGCCTGCGGAGATCTTGTTGATCATGTTTATCGACAAGCAATCACAGCTGCAGGAACAGGTTGTCAAGCAGCGTTAGATGCTGAACGCTTCTTAGCAAGTCAAGGAATATTTTCAGCATAAGAAAAGGAAAAACAAATGGCCACAAAAATTTTCACCGATGCAACTTTTGATTCAGAAATTAAAAATGCGACCACTCCTGTTTTAGTTGATTTCTGGGCAGAATGGTGTGGACCATGTCGAATGGTTTCTCCTATTTTGGAAGAAATAGCCAAAGAAAACGAAGGCAAAATTGTCATTGGAAAACTAAACGTTGATGAAAATCCAAAAGTTGCCCAAGCACTAGGAATTACCTCCATTCCAACCATGAATGTTTATAAAGGTGGTCAATTAGTAAAAACCATCGTGGGAGCAAAGCCAAAGCCAGCACTTTTGGCAGACCTTGCAGCCTATTTGTAACCAACCTGTTTACTTAAGGTTGTGAACGAAAAAAGACCTCTTTTTCGAAAAGGCGATTCTGGTCCTGCTGTTGCAGAAATCTGTGATCGGTTAGTTCGCATTGGCGCGATTGAAAAAAGTTCAAATTTTATTGATGAATCAATAGAAGCAGCTATCAAAAAATTCCAACAATCAAGAGGAATAACTGTTGATGGAATTGTTGGACCTGAAACTTTTAGAAGATTAGAAGAAGCAAGATGGTCTTTGGGGGATCGCACTCTTCGTTTTACCCCTGGACATTTAATTCATGGTGATGATGTTTCAAGTTTGCAAAGAAAATTAACTGACTTAGGTTTTGATTCAGGACGAGTTGATGGAATCTTTGGCAAAAATACAGAAAGTGCTTTAAAAGAATTTCAAAAAAGCACGGGACTACCAAATGATGGAATTTGTGGACCAGAAGTTTTCAAATCTTTAGAAAGATTAAATCGAGTAGTAGTTGGTGGAAGTCCTGAACAATTTAGAGAAGAACTTCATCATTTACCAAGAAGAACAGGTGTTAGTGACAAAGTTGTCGTAATTGATCCAGGTCATGGTGGTGATGATCCTGGATTAACGGGGCACAATTTAAGTGAACAATTTATTTCAAGTGATATAGCTAAAAAAGTTGAAGGAAAATTAGCAGCTTTGGGTACAACTGTTTTATTAACAAGAGTTTCAAAAACAAATGAAGTAATAGATGAACAACAAAGAGCAACTTTTGCAAATAACAGCAATGCAGATTTAGTGGTAAGTATTCATACCGATGCTATAAAAAATCCCGATGCAAATGGATGTGCTTCCTATTATTTTGGAAATGAATCTTTAGGTCAAAAATCAAGTATGGGACAAAGATTTGCAAATCTTGTACAAACTGAAATTGTTAAAAAAGTTGGTTTGAATGACTGCAGAACTCATGCCAAAACTTGGGATTTATTA
>JBJSWT010000172.1:0-9749 GCA_046086025.1 Actinomycetes bacterium
TTAAGGGCTCACATTTGTGAGCCCTTAATTATTTAAACCAAAGGTAAATAAAGGTCAGGCACTAGAGTAAAACCATGTCAATTCCATCCCCTGGATATGCAGTAACAATTCGTGTTGAACTTCCAGCAACCACTGATTCCACGGGAGATTTAACTGCAGCTGTATCTGGAGCAGGAGCAGCTTTAACAGCACTTGACGTTGTGGAATCCACCTATAACTCGATCGTGGTTGATGTTACTTGTAATGCGACAGATGAAGATCATGCTAAAAAGATCACAGATTCAATTGCAAAATTAAATGGTGTAAAGGTAAGAAAGTTTTCTGACCGAACTTTTCTCATTCATTTAGGTGGAAAACTTGAAGTAAATTCTAAAGTTCCATTAAAGACTCGTGATGATTTATCTCGCGCTTACACTCCAGGTGTGGCAAGAATTTCTCAAGCAATAGCTGAAGATCCAACAAACTTAAGAAGATTAACTATTAAAAGAAACTCAGTAGCTGTAGTAACTGATGGTTCTGCAGTTTTAGGTTTAGGAAATCTAGGAGCGGCTGCAGCTTTGCCTGTGATGGAAGGAAAAGCGGCACTTTTCAAAAGATTTGCCGATATTGATGCATGGCCAGTTTGTATTGATTCACAAGATGTGGATGAAATAGTCAGAACTGTTCAATTAATAGCACCTGTTTATGGTGGAATAAATCTGGAAGATATTTCAGCACCTAGATGCTTTGAAGTGGAAAAAAGATTGAGAGAATTATTAGATATACCTGTATTTCATGATGACCAACATGGAACTGCAATTGTGGTTTTAGCTGCCTTAACAAATGCTTTAAGAGTAGTAAATAAGAAGATCTCAGAGATAAAAGTTGTCATGACAGGTGCAGGAGCAGCTGGTACTGCCATTGCCAGGTTGTTAGTAAAAAGTGGCTTAAAAGATTTAATTGTTTTTAATAACTTAGGCCCAATTCATAGTGGAGTAAAAGATGGGGAAGATGTCCAGTGGTTAATAGAAAACACCAATAAAAACAATTTTTCAGGCACAGTTACCCAAGCGTTAAAAAATGCTGATGTCTTTATTGGAGTAAGTGCTCCTGATATTTTGACTGAAAACGATTTAAAGCAAATGAATAAAGATTCAATCATTTTTGCTCTGGCTAATCCAAATCCTGAAGTGGATCCAATATTGGCTAGAAAACATGCCAAAGTGGTGGCAACTGGCAGAAGTGATTTTCCTAATCAAATAAATAACGTGTTAGCTTTTCCTGGAATTTTTAGAGGCTTACTTGATGCTCAAGCAAAAAATGTCACCGAAGAAACTTTGATAGCAGCAGCCAATGCCATTGCCAATCGAGTCTCAAACGAGCAATTAAATGCGTCATTTATTGTGCCAAGTGTCTTTGATCCAGGAGTAACTCCTGCAGTTGCTCAAGCGGTTAGATCCACGCTAGGAAAATAAGGCTTTAAACCTTATTAGGTTGCGGATTACCTGATTCTTTAATGGCTTGACGAATATTTACCTTTATTAAAATCAGGCCGCCAATAATAAAGAAAGCAATAATTAACAAAACACTTTGACGATAAGAACCTGTTAAACCAAAAGCAACACCGAAAGCAAAAGTTCCTAACCAGCTAGTTCCTCTTTCACTTATTTCGTAGAAAGAAAAGTATTGGGCTTCTTGAGCTCTTGGAATTACTTGAGAATATAAAGATCTAGATAAAGCTTGGCTTCCACCTAAAACAAAACCAATTCCTGCAGCAATTGCAAAATATGGATTTGCCTGCCCTACAGGAGCAAAATAAGTAATTATTACCATTATCGTCCAAATAACTAATGAAAGAAGAATAGTTTTTTTGGTGCCATAACTTTCTGAAAGTTTTCCCAGAATCAATGCTCCAATAAGTGCAGTTATTTGCACAATAACTATGGCAAAAACTAAAGATAACTGTTCAAGTTTGAGTTCTAAAATTGCATAAGTTCCAGAAATTGCAATAACTGTTTGAATTCCATCATTATAAAAAAGATAAGCAATTAAAAATTTTAAAGTTTCAGGATATTTCTTTAAATCTTTTAAAGTAGTTTTTAATTCTTGAAAACCTACTGAAAAAGCTTCTGTTCCAACTACACCTGTTTTTCTGTTTAAACTTCTTAAACCTCTTACAGTGATGATGGTAAATAGTGCCCACCAAATACCTGCTGAAGTCAATGAAATTCTTACAGCTTCTGCCTCCGTTATTCCAAATGATTCATAACTTGAATATAGATAAAGATTTAAAAGAAGTAATAAACCACCACCTGCATAACCCATTGCCCAACCACGAGAAGAAACAGCATCTCTTTTATCTGCAGATGCTAAATCTGGAATATAAGAATTAGCAACCACTAATGCTGCTCCAAAAGAAATATTTGCAACAATTAACAAAAATGCACCGAGTGCAAAACTTTCACCTTGGACAAAATATAAACAGATTGTGGCGAATGCACCAAGGTAGGCAAATATTGCAAGAAAGCCATTTCTACTTTTAATTCGATCTGCTATGGCTCCTACAATTGGTAAAACAAAAACTTGAGCAAAGACTGAAAAACTAATTACGTATGGAAATAAAGATCCAGGTCTCATACTGATTCCCCACAACGAAATCATTCCTGAAGCATCAGCTGCATTTTCTGCAATAGAAGTTAAATATGGTCCAAGAAATAAAGTTATAACTGTTGTTGAAAATGAAGAGTTAGCCCAGTCATACAAATACCAACTGCGTCTAACACTTGTTTTTGTTAAATAACCATTAGTTGTCATGCCAAGACCCTATATGCCTAATGTCGCTTTTGGTTAGTAGTTCTGGGATTAATTTGTGATTAATTCCTTTTCAACACGCCCTCATTGATGCAACACGCCGAGTATTTCCTCTGGTTTAGTAGAGCAATAAGGCTTTGACCTGCGAAAACGTAACTTCTGTAACTCCAGACACACCGGTAACGCAAAACACATGCCCCCGGTAGTTGCATGTCGCAGAGCGAAGTACTAATGTAGCACTACATCTTGTGGTGGAAATGGCAGAAATGTCCATAGGTTGGGGTTAACCCCAAGTTTTCCACAGCAGATTAGCCCAAAAGACGAAGGCCATAAGCCAGTTATCCACAGGGCGAAAACCAGGGTTATACACATCTACTTGAAGAGGAGTATGGGCATTGTTCTGTCCTTTTTGCCGCCACTCAGATTCAAGAGTTGTTGATTCCAGAGTTAACGACGATGGTTCAGCTATCAGACGTCGTCGTCAATGTCCTGAATGCGATAGAAGATTTACCACTTTGGAAGTTGCAACTTTAAGTGTTGTGAAAAGAAGTGGGGTAGTAGAACCATTTTCAAGAAGCAAAGTTGTAAGTGGTTTAAGAAAAGCATGCCAAGGAAGACCAGTAAGTGAAGATGATCTGGCTTTATTGGCACAAAAAGTTGAAGAAACAGTACGCGCATCTGGTGCAGCTGCAGTTGATTCACATGAAGTAGGGCTTGCAACACTAGCTCCACTTCGTGAATTAGATGAAGTTGCTTATTTGCGTTTCGCAAGTGTGTATCGCTCATTCGAATCTTTAGAAGATTTCGAATCAGAGATTTCATTACTTCGCACCGCTCGAGAACTCGGGGACGTCGCCGTCGCTATTGCCAACAACGATGACAAAAGCGTCGAGGACGGCTCAGAGAAGTAGCAAAAAAGATTTAAAACTTTAAAACAAAAGGAAAAAAGAAAATGACAGATACATTAAGCGGTGCCTTCAAATCCGGTCGCAAGAATGCTCGCGGACTTTCAATGCAACGAGTATTCACCAAAGAAGGTGTACATCCATATGACGACGTTAAATGGGAACGCCGCGATGTAGTGCAAAACAACTGGAAAACAGGTGAAGTTGTTTTCGAACAAAAAGGTACAGAATTTCCAGATTTCTGGTCTGTAAATGCATCAACAATTGCGACCACAAAATATTTCCGTGGTGCTGTTGGACATGACAATCGTGAATGGTCATTAAAACAATTAATTGATCGCGTAGTTTTGACATACACAAAAGCAGGTAAAGCTGGCGGATATTTTGGATCAGATAATGATGCAAAAGTATTTGAAGAAGAACTTACTTACATGTTGTTACATCAAGTGTTTTCTTTCAACTCACCAGTTTGGTTCAACGTTGGAACAAGTGCACCACAACAAGTAAGTGCATGTTTCATTTTGGCAGTTGAAGATTCAATTGATTCAATTCTTAACTGGTACAAAGAAGAAGGCGTAATTTTCAAAGGTGGATCTGGAAGTGGGGTAAATCTTTCTAGAATCCGTGGTGCAAACGAATTACTTTCTTCAGGTGGAACAGCTTCTGGTCCAGTTTCATTTATGCGTGGAGCAGATGCATCAGCTGGAACAATCAAATCAGGTGGTGCAACTAGACGTGCAGCAAAAATGGTTGTACTAGATATTGATCATCCAGATATTGAAGAATTCATTGACACAAAAGCTCGTGAAGAAGACAAAATCCGTGCATTAAGAGATGCAGGATTTGATATGGATCTTGGTGGCAAAGACATCATTTCTGTGCAATATCAAAACGCAAATAACTCTGTCAGAGTTTCTGATGATTTCATGAAAGCTTATGAAAATGATCAAGACTTCAATTTAACTGCCAGAGCAGATGGTAGAAGTTTAAAAACAGTAAATGCAAAACAACTTTTCAGAAGAATGTCAGAAGCAGCATGGGCTTGCGCTGATCCTGGTATCCAATATGACACCACAATCAATGATTGGCACACCAGTCCAGAAACAGGAAGAATCAATGCTTCTAATCCATGTTCTGAATACATGCATTTAGATAATTCTTCTTGCAACCTTGCATCATTAAACTTGATGAAGTTCTTGAAAGATGATGACACATTTGATGCAGACAAATTCAAGAAAACAGTTGAATTTGTGATCACTGCTATGGAAATTTCAATCTCATTTGCAGATTTCCCAACTCCTGCAATTGGCCAAACCACAAGAGATTTTCGCCAGTTAGGAATTGGTTATGCAAACCTTGGTGCTTTATTAATGGCACTAGGACTTGCCTACGATTCTGATGCAGGAAGAGCATTAGCTGCATCAATTACTTCTCTAATGACTGGAACTTCTTATAAGAGAAGTGCAGAGTTAGCAGCTGTAGTTGGACCGTATGTTGGTTATGCCAGAAATGCTGATGCACACAAACGTGTAATCAGAAAACATGCTGCAGCAAATGATGCAGTAAAAATTGATAGCGAACTAGATCGCTCAGTTCATCAATTAGCAACAGAAGTTTGGCAAGAAGCAATCAAATTGGGTGAACAAAATGGTTACCGCAACGCACAAGCAAGTGTGCTAGCACCAACAGGAACTATTGGTTTGATGATGGATTGCGATACCACCGGTATCGAACCTGATTTAGCACTAGTTAAATTCAAAAAATTAGTTGGCGGCGGTTCAATGCAAATTGTGAACCAAACAATTCCAAGAGCACTACATCGTCTTGGCTACACCCAAGAAACAGTAGAAGCAATCGTTGAATACATTGCAGAAAATGGAAACGTAATTGATGCACCAGGATTAAAACCTGAGCATTATTCAGTTTTCGATTGTGCAATGGGTGTTAGATCAATTTCACCAATGGGACATGTGCGCATGATGGCAGCAGCACAACCATTCTTATCTGGTGCAATTTCTAAAACAGTAAACATGCCTTCAACCGCAACTGTTGAAGAAGTTGAAGAAGTTTATTACCAAGGTTGGAAACAAGGTTTGAAAGCTTTGGCAATCTATCGCGACAATTGCAAAGTTGGTCAACCATTAAGTGATGCAAAGAGTAAAGAAGATTCATCTTCTACTCCTTCCAACACCAACAAACCAGCCAGACAACGTCTACCAAAATCTCGTCAATCAGTAACTACATCATTTGCCGTAGCAGGTGCTGAAGGTTACATGACTACATCTTCCTATCCAGACGGAAGATTAGGCGAAGTTTTCTTAAAGATGAGCAAACAAGGTTCAACTTTGGCAGGAATTATGGATGCATTCTCAATTGCTGTCTCAGTTGGTTTGCAATACGGTGTGCCACTAGAACAATACGTTCAAAAGTTCACCAACATGCGTTTTGAACCATCAGGCTTAACAGATGATGAAGATATTCGCATGGCTCAATCTGTAATGGATTACATCTTTAGAAGATTAGCTCTTGATTATCTTCCAGAAGATCATAGAAGTGCATTAGGAATTCAAACTGCTGAAGAAAGAAAAAAAGCAGTAAATGACTCATATGATGCACCAAGTCAAAGTATTGCTACAGATTTTGTGCCAACCACAACTTTGCCAGTAGTGGAAAAAACAAAATCAAACTCTGAAGCTAGATCTTCCATGGAAGTTCTAGAATCTCTAACCGGATTAAAATCAGATGCTCCACTTTGTATGACTTGTGGTGTGAAAATGCGCATGGCAGGTTCATGCTTTGTCTGCGAAGGTTGCGGCAACACAAGTGGTTGTTCATAAATCGAAATAGATAAAATTATTAAGGCTGGGCTTTTTAGCCCAGCCTTTTTATGTGTTTAAAAAAGGATAAAAATTGGGTGCAATTGAAGTAAACGGTATTGCCTACCGATTGCCAACGGGTCGTTTACTTTTTGATGATGTTTCTTTTCGTGTGGGCGAAGGAATAACTGCAGCGCTAGTGGGCGATAACGGAGCAGGTAAATCAACACTTTTTAAAATCATTACCGGAGTTTTAATTGCTGATGAAGGTTCCACTTCAGTTTCTGGCGGTCTTGGAGTTATGCCTCAACTTTTAACTGGGGCTGCAAAAAAAGTTGAAGAACATGACACAGCATTAGCATCCCTGGGCTTAAATGCCACTGTGGCTGATGCTTTAAAAGTAGTTTCTCCTAAAAGAATTCAAGAAGCAATAAAAGAAGTTGAAAAATATGAACTTGCACTTATGGAAGATGACAGTGAAGAAGTGCAAATGAAATACGCCCATGCTTTAGCAGAATATGCAGATGCAGGAGGTTACGAGAACGAAACTTTATGGGATGTGTGCTGTCAAGAAGCAATAAAAATGGATTATGAAAAATGTAAATTTAGAGAACTAAAAACACTTTCTGGAGGCCAAGCTAAAAGATTAATTTTGGAAGCACTACTTCGGGGACCTGATCAAGTTTTATTACTTGATGAGCCAGATAACTATCTAGATGTGCCAGCAAAAAATTGGTTAGAAGACCAATTAAAGCAATCAATGAAAACAATTCTTTTAATTAGCCATGATCGAACTCTTTTAACAAGAGCTGCTGATCGAATTATCACTATTGAAGGTGGAACTGCTTGGGTACACGGTAAAGGTTTTGGTACCTATTACGAAGCAAGACAAGAAAGACATGATCGATTAGCAGAATTAACTAAACGTTGGGAAGAAGAACACCAAAGATTAAAAGATTTAGTTCAAACTCTTCATATGCAAACTAAATCTTCTCCAGCCATGGCTCCGAAATATCGAGCCATGCAAACAAGATTAAAAAGGTTTGAAGAAGCAGGTGCTCCTCAAGCTCCACCGCCACCGCAAAAATTAAAAATGAGATTAAAAGGTGGCAGAACTGCTGTAAGAGCTATTGTTTGTAAAGATTTAGAGTTAACTAATTTAACTAAACCTTTTGATATGGAACTTTTTTATGGAGAACGAGTCGCATTCTTAGGTGGAAATGGCACAGGTAAGTCTCACTTCTTAAGACTTTTAGGAGGAGATGAAACGGTTAAATTTTCAGGAAATTGGAAACTAGGTTCCAGAGTTGTGCCTGGCTGGTTTGCTCAAACACATGATCATCCTGAGTGGAGTAGAAAAACTTTAACTGAAATTTTGTGGGAAGAAAAATCTTTACAAATAAATGCAGCTGTGGGCACTTTATCTAGATATGGTTTAGGGGCTCAAGCTGATCAATTGTTTTTAACATTATCTGGTGGTCAACAAGCAAGATTTCAAATCTGTCTATTAGAACTATCTGGTGCAACTCTTTTATTACTAGATGAACCAACAGATAACTTAGATATAACAAGTAGTGAAGCTTTAGAAGCAGCATTAGATGCTTTTGATGGAACAGTTCTAACTGTGACCCACGATAGATGGTTTGTGCAAAATTTTGATCGATTCTTTCTTTTAGACCAGGAAGGTAACGTTAAAGAGGTTCAAGAGCCTGTTTGGACTTAAGATAAGAGATATAAGAAAAAGGAAAAAAAGATGCATAACAAAGGCGTTAGTGCACTTGCAGAAGTAAATGCGTATGTTTATCGCGCAGGTGAATTACTTAAATTATCTAAAGATTTCATTGAAGCATTTTCCACATCAGAACGTGAATTAATAATTTCTATTCCCCTAAGAAGAGAATCAGGTGGCATAGATGTTCTAACGGGTTATCGAGTACAACATTCTTCAGCCAGAGGTCCAAGAAAAGGTGGAATTAGATATCACCAATCAGTTGATTTAGATGAAGTAAGAGCACTAGCTAGTTTGATGACTTGGAAAACAGCCCTTGTTGATGTGCCATTTGGTGGCGGTAAAGGTGGAGTAAGCGTTGATCCAACCACTTTGACAGTAAGAGAAAAAGAAGAAGTAACCAGACGCTGGACAAGAACAATGGTAAATATTTTGGGACCACACAGAGACGTGCCAGCTCCTGATATGGGTACAAATGCTCAAACCATGGCTTGGATTATGGATGAATATCAAAGAATTAATGGATTTTCACCAGCTGTAGTTACTGGAAAACCTATTGGATTATTTGGAGCACCAGGAAGAGAAGAAGCAACAGGGCGAGGAGTAATAGGTGTTGCAGTTGGTGCGTTAGAAAAATTAAAGAAAGATAAAAATCAAATCAGAGTTGCCATTCAAGGATTTGGAAATGTGGGAATTTATGCAGCACTAGCTGCGCAAGAAGCAGGAATGAAAGTTGTAGGTCTTGCAGATGTAAGTGGTGGAAAAATGAATGACAAAGGATTTAATGTCAAAGAAATAGTTGAAAAATATAAACAGGTTAAAGATATTCCAGATGGCAAAAGTGTGGCAAGTGATGAAATCTTGACTATGGATTGTGATCTTTTAATTCCTGCAGCATTAGGTGGAGTTATAAATGAAAAAAATCATGAAAAAATTCAAGCAAAAATAATTGTGGAAGGCGCAAATCAACCTTTAACTTTGGAAGCAGATCAAGCTTTACAAAAAAGAGGAGTAGTTGTTGTGCCAGATATTTTGGCAAACGCAGGTGGTGTGATGGGTTCTTATTTTGAATGGACCCAAAATATTCAAGAATTTAGATGGCCCATCGAAAGATTTAGAAACGAATTAGATACCAGAATGAAGATTGCTTTTGATTCTGTTTGGGATGCATCAAATAAATATGGCACAGATTTAAGAACAGCAGCATTCGTTGTTTCAGTTGAAAGAGTTGCCACAGCATTTAAACTTCGTGGAGATTTATTGTAATAATGAAACAGTTATTGAGCATAAATGTTGCAGCGATCATTCATCATGATGACTGGGCAGGCTCTGTTGGTAAAACCGGTATTGACAAAAGACCAAAACTTGGCAGAGTCGCATTAGAAAATGATGGTGTTGAAGGAGATGCTGTTTTAGATAAGAAAAATCATGGTGGAAAAGACCAAGCAGTTTATGCATATGCAAGAGAAGATGCAGACTGGTGGGAAAAAGAAATTGGTTTAGAAATTG
>JBJSWT010000173.1:0-2349 GCA_046086025.1 Actinomycetes bacterium
CGAATTGGCGCTGGCATTCGAACGTTCGCGGCCATGGCCGCTCGTCGCGCCGCATCGCTAACGACAGCGTTCTCGTCGCGCCGTATCAATGACTGCGCGTCAGACCATCAGCAACGCGCGGGCAATGAGGTCGGTGCCAAAACCCGTCAGGATCGTCTGCAGAAATTACCACCACAATAAAAGGTGCTCTCAGCAGTAACAGAACAAAAGCAATAATTAGTCCTAAAACTCTTGCGTCAAAAACTATTGATTGGCCTTGGGAAAAAGTTTGCACAATAACAAGGGCTGAAAGCATCACAATTGGTACATAATTTGTGATTGACTTAATGGTAGGTTTTTCTAAGTATTTTTCAGGAATAATATATCCAGTAATTTTTAAGATAAAAGCAATTACCGATGAAGCAATAACCACAGTCCATTTTGATTCCATTTATTTTCTCTCTCTAATTCCATAAATAATTGCTATAAGCACAGATGCTAAAACGGGAATTCCTGGTTGGACAAAAGGAGTTAGAGCAAAGGCTAAAATTCCTGCGATTAATGCCACAGTTCTTATTCTTAAATTTGAAAGTCTGGGCCACAAAAGAGCTAAGAATGCTGCAGCAACTGCTGCATCTAAACCTAAAGATTTAGGATCGGTAACAAATTGTGCACCAAATGCACCAATGGCTGTAGCAATGTTCCAAAATACAAAAACTGATAATCCAGTTGCCCAAAAAGCCCAGCGACCTAAATTTTCATCATTATTATTTGCAACAGCCATAGCAGTTGATTCATCGATTGTTAATTGTCCACCCAATATTTTTTTATAACCTTTAAGTTTTAATAGATTTGCCAAACTTAAAGCATAAAAACCATTTCTTACACCTAGAAGTCAAGAAGTTGCAATTGCAGCAATCGAGCCACCACCTGCTCCAATAATTCCAACTACTGCAAATTGAGATGCACCAGAAAATAGACCTAAACTTAAAACTTGAGTTTGGAAAAAGTTAAACCCACTGGTAACAGCTAAGGCACCAAATGAGATCCCATAAAGTCCAGTGGCTAGCCCTACGCTTACTGCGTTACGAGTCACAATCGAACGACTAGCGTGTGATGGGATGTTCATACAAGAGAAACGGTATCGTGCGATTTCATGACTACTTCATCTGAGCCTTCCGTGCCTATCAAATATAGAAGTGATGTAACTGTCGAATTAGTAAAACATTCGGCATCTGATTCCGATGTGGTTTGGGCAGCAAGAGTTTCAACCGCGGGTGAGCGAACCAAAGAAGATACCGCAAAAAATGTTGACGCAAAAGAACACACAGGTTTAATAAATTTTTTATTAAGAGAACGCCACGGGACCCCGTTTGAGCATTCAATATTTACTTTTTATGTTAAAGCTCCAATATTTGTTTGGCGCGAACACATGCGACATAGAATTGCTTCATATAACGAAGAATCTGGCAGATATCGTCAATTAGATCCAGAATTTTATTTTCCAAATACTTCAAGAAATTTGCAACAAGTGGGAAAAACTGGTGCCTACACGTTTGAACCTGGTACAAAAGAGCAATATGAAATAACTGAAGCAGAGTTTAAAAAATCTTGTGAACAGGCATATTTAAGTTATGAAAAAATGCTTGAAGCAGGTGTTGCGCGTGAAGTTGCCCGTGGAGTTTTACCCGTAACAATTTATTCAAGTGCATATGTCACTATGAATTCAAGAGCGTTAATGAATTTTCTCTCATTGAGAAGAAAAGCTGAAGGTTCTCATTTTCCTTCTTATCCGCAAAGAGAAATTGAAATGGTGGCGGAGAAATATGAAGAATTTTTTGCCAAAATCATGCCAATTACCCACACAGCATTTATCAACAATGGTCGGGTTGCTCCCTAAGCGCTAATCTTTCTATTATGAATAATTCCAACCGTCCTTTTGGAACGGTATTAACTGCAATGATCACACCTTTTACAAAAGATGACAAAGTTGATATTGAAGGTGCTGCCTTGTTAGCAAAACATTTAGTTGAACTTGGAAATGATGGAATTGTAGTAAACGGTACAACTGGTGAATCTGCCACCACAACTGAAATAGAAAAGAATCAAGTATTAAAAGCAGTATTAGAAGCAGTTGGAAGTAAAGCCAAAGTAGTTGCAGGAGTTGGAAGTAATGACACTGCGCACACAGTTGGTCTTGCAAAAGATGCTGCAAAACTTGGTGCACACGGAGTTTTGGTCGTTACTCCTTATTACAACAAACCTACGCAAGCTGGAGTTTATGCACATTTTAAAACGGTCGCAGATGCAACCGATCTTCCTTTAATGATGTATGACATTCCTGGAAGAGCAGGAATTCCTATTGAAACA
>JBJSWT010000174.1:0-5751 GCA_046086025.1 Actinomycetes bacterium
CTTCTCTAGCAACAACGGTAATAATTGGAGTGATCATGATTGCTAAAACCCAACCAGCAATAAATGGAGATCTTGCAAATTGATCTTGATCATTTCTAAAAAATGGAATTAGAAAGAAATATTGATTTAATAACTTTGACCAACCTTCAGCAACTGGGGTGAAAACTAAAAAGCCCCATAGTCCAATAATTCCTGAAGGAATTGCAGCCAAAACATCTACTAAAACAGTTAAAGTTCTTGATAAACGATCAGGTGCAATAAAGACAATAAATATGGCTAACAAAATTGAAACAGGAACAGCAATTACTAAAGCCAAAATTGAATTAAGAAAAGTGCCATAAAGCATTGGCCAAATTTGAAAAGTTTGCTCATCTGGATTTGCAGAACTATTAACCCAAGTACTTCCGGTAATGAAATCAATACCTTCTTTTTGTAATACCGGCCAAGAAGAAGATGCTAGATAAATAAGTATTGCCACCAGAATCGCTAGGGAAGATAAGGCGGCAATAACTATTGTTCCCGAGAAAGCTTTATCTGAAGGGGTGCGACTTTTTTCCCTGCCTAGTCTTATAGGTTCAGGGTGAGATTTATTAGTAATTTCTTGTGTCTCGACCACGTTCTTATCATTTAGGAATCGGATTACTTTGGCTTGTCTAAACGGTTTAATCCTTGAGAACTCTTGGTTAACAATAGGTAAACAACCCTAAATTTTGTTATTGGTGTGAATTATGGGATCAACTGAGACGAGGGTTTAAATTAAATATTTGTAATCCAAAAGTATGAATTTTCACAGTTTTATTTGACTGATTGATAATTCTTAATAAGACTTATTTCATGCCGAATTTAATCATTAAAAATATTTCAAAGAAATCTATAAAAGAATTAAATTTAATGGCGAAAGAACTTGAAATGAGTTTAAATCAATTTATGAAATTTAGAATTGACACATTGATTGAAACATATAATAGTTTATTTAAAATTATGAATAGACCTAGCAAAATTACTAATACAGATGTGAGTAAAATTCTCAAAGAGGAAAGAAAAAGAAGATAGAATTCAACTATCTTTCTTCTTGAATTGAATTACCACCATCAACAGCAATAACTTGTCCAGTCATATAACCTGCTTCATCACTTGCTAGATATCCAACTAAGGATGCAATTTCTTCTGGTTTTGCAGATCTTTTAAGAGGAGTATTTAAGCCAGCATTTTTTTCATTTTCAGTTTGAGATTCTGTGGCAATCCAGCCTGGAGCAATCGCGTTTACCAAAATATTGTCTTTAGCAAAATCAAGAGCTAAAGATCTGGTTAATCCTGCAAGGCCCGCTTTACTTGAGGCATAACTTACTTCATTTTTCATGGCCATAAATGGTCCAGTAATTGAAGTAATCATTATTACTCTAGGACTTTTAGATTTCTTTAATAACTCCAGAGATTCTTTAGTGACTAGAAATGCTGAAACTAAATTTCTTTCAACAGAAGAGATAAATTTATCAAAGCTAGTGTTTTCAATATTTCCTGATTCAAAACCTAATTCATCAACTATTGAAGTCATTCCAGCGTTATTAACAAGGACATCTAATGATCCAAATTCTTTTTTTACTTCAGTTATGAGATTTTTTACTTCTTCTTCTTTAGTTAAATCCGCAATAAAAAAAGGACAACTTAATTCCCTGGCCCTTTCTTTTATTCGTTCACTCTTACCAGTGATGAATACTTTGGAACCCATAGATTGTAAAAATTTGGCTGATGCAAAACCAATCCCATTACTAGAACCTGCTCCAGTAATAAGTGAAGTTTTATGACTTAGATTGAAAACCATAAAATCCTTTTTTAATTATTATTACTTGGCGCATTTATTATTCTTTGCGCCATATAGATAGGGATTAAAGACAACAAAATTAAGGCAGCAGCTACCACGTTTACTACAGGTGCTTGGTTTGGTCGAAATAGATTTTGAAATATCCAAATTGGCAAAGTATTTTGACCAGCTCCTGCTGTAAAAGTAGTCACAATAATTTCATCAAATGAAAGTGCAAAAGCAAGCATTCCACCAGCAAGTAGTGCACTTCTAAGAAGTGGGAAAGTAATTAATCTAAAAGTTGTAATTCTATTTGCCCCAAGATCCATACTTGCTTCTTCAAAAGAAGATCCCATTCTTCTATAGCGAGCAGCTACGTTATTAAAAACCACCACAATGCAAAAAGTGGCATGGCCAATAATCACAGTGAAATAAGTTAAACCGCCAAAGTAATTAGTAAACACGTTATTTAAGGCAATACCTGTCACAATTCCAGGTAAAGCTATTGGTAAAACAATTAATAGTGACAAAGTGTCTCTACCAAAGAATTTATAACGAGCAATAGCACTTGCAGCTAATGTTCCTAAAACTAAAGAAATTGCAGTAGCACCTAAAGCCGTATAAACAGAGGTAATAATTGCTTGTTTTACTCCAGAATTTTGGGCAGCTTTTGACCACCAACTAGTGGTAAATCCTTCAGGGGGAAACGAAAAACTAATACTTGAATTAAAAGAGTTAAGCACCACAATAAAGAGCGGTAAATAAATAAAAGTCATTCCTAAAATCATGAATAGTGCTAAAACAATTTTGGCGTTCTTTGAAAGAATCATAAGTTTTCCAACGCCCCACTTTTTCTAATCAAAGTTAAATACAAAACCATCACTATGACTGGAATTAATGCAACTGCTGCAGAAAATGGCAGATCTAGAGCAAAGTTTTGATAAACCACATTTCCTAACATCTGAAAAGTTCCACCAACAATTTGGACTGCAATATAGTCACCCATACTTAAACTAAAAGTAAAAATGGAACCTGCAATTATTGCAGGATAAGTAAGTGGCAAAACTACTTTGAAAAATGTTTTAAACGGTTTTGCTCCCAGATCACTTGAGGCATCAAGAATTGAATTAGGAAGTCTTTCCATACCTGCATAAATTGGAATAATCATGTAGGGAAGCCAAAGATAAGTAAGTGCTAAAACAACAGAAATTAATCCATACCCTGGACTTTTTAAACCAAAGGGAGAAATTAACCAAGTTAAAAATCCAGATTCAGGACTCATCATTGTTCGCCAGGCATAAATTTTTACTAAATAAGAAGCCCAAAGAGGAGTAATTGCTAAAGCAATTAACACAGGTCTTAATTTTGGGGAAACCACTCGAGCCATAAAAAATGACATAGGAATAGCAATAAGTGCACAAAGAATAGTTACACTCATAGCAATTAAAAGAGTTCTAATTGTAACGTTTAAATAAGCTCTATCTGAAAGAATTTCAATAAAGTTTTCTAAAGTAAAAGTTCTAATAACCTTATTTGTAAAATCATCAACAGTCCAAATAGAAGTGATAAAAAGTGCTGCTAAAGATCCTAGATAGATAACAACTAGCCAAGTCATAGGCAAAAGCAAGAGGGCAGTAATTCTTGCTTTTATGTTTTGATGAAGGTATTGCTGAACTTTTGCTAGAGAATTTGTGCTCATATTTTTTGTTTTATCTAGGCGCCAATTTAATTGGCGCCTAGATAATTAGCGTTGGTTATGCGCTACGGAAGCTTGACCAAGCTTTAACCCATTCTGAGTATGGAACGCACTTAACATCGGTGCGACCATCTAGACAGGTTTCAGTTGGGGTCTTCCAGTAGTAAACATTGCTCCAGTAATCAGTTTCTTCAGCGTGATACAAAGCGCAATGATCTTTGTTTGCAGTCAATGCACATGCTTTGGAATTTGCTGGTGCTTCACCAAACCATTCAGCAGCTTGTGCGTTTACATCTGGTTTGATAATCCAGTTCAACCATTTGTAAGCACAATCAACTGCTTCAACGTTCTTAGAAATCATCCAAGTGTCTGACCAACCAGTTGCACCTTCTTTAGGTTTAACTGCACCAACAGTTGCAGCTTCACCGTTTAGAACGTTGGCAATAACTTGCCAAGAAGTTCCTGCAACGATTGTTCCGCTTTTAACTGCTTCGATGTACTTGGTGTAATCAGCCCAGTATTCGCCAACTAATGGTTTTTGTTGTTTCAACAATTCCATTGCAGCATCAAATTGAGTTTGATCAAGTGCATAAGGATCAGTAATACCCAATTCTGGTTTAGTTGACATCAAATAAACAGCAGCATCTGCAATATAAATTGCAGAATCATATGCAGTAATTTTTCCTGCAGCTGGTGAATTTGCTTCCCAAACTAGACTCCATGAGTCTGGTGCTGGATCAACTTTTCCAATTGTGTATTGCAGAACGTTTGCACCACGACCGTGTGGCACACCATAATTTGCACCATCAACAGTGTTCCATGGACGATCTTTGAGGTTATCAAAGATATCTGCGTAGTTTGGAATTAAATCCAAATTAACTGGTTGAAGATCTCCACCGTAAATTAAACGAAGTGAAGCATCTCCTGATGCAGAAATTACGTCATAGCCTCCGCTTTGCATTAATTGCACAGCTTCATCAGATGTTCCGTAAGTTTTTACATTTACTTCGCAACCAGATTCTTTTTCAAATGGTGTTACCCAATCCACTGCTGGATCAGTTGAACCATCTTCGGCATAACCTGGCCAAGCCAAAATATTTATTGTGCCTGGGGTATCGCCAACTGGTCCTTGATAAGCAGCACTTCCTTCTGCAGGAGCTGCTGCATCTTCACTTGTACCACTTGAACTGCAACCAGCAATTAATACAGTGCTAGATGCAATTGCAAGAAGTGAAGTTAATAAACGTTTTTTGTTCAACGTTTTTTTCCTCCTCTTTATTTGTTGCGTCGTTGCAACAAATCGCATTAGTTGCCTAATGCTTTTATCCCTAGTCTTTTAAAACCAGGAAAACTAAGAGCCTACGCGATACTCGGACTGTTTTTCCCACAGTAAAGTAACGATTTGATTTCGAAGCTTGTTTACTTCTTCAGAAGTCTCTGTGGAATTTTGTTTTAAGACCACCAAAGTAGAGCCGGCATCTAGTTTGACAATAAATCTGGTGCTAGGTCCTAAATATTCAACTTCTTGAACTTTGCCTGTGGCAGAGCGCTGTGAGGTATTAGCTTTAACACTTCCTAATTCTAAAGTAATTTTTTCAGGTCTTACTGTGAAAGTTTCATCACTATTTAATATCTGTTTTGCTACATCTTTACTTAATAAATTAGAAGTACCCACAAATCCTGCTACGAATTCATTTTTGGGATGTTCATAGATAACAGAAGGTGTATCAATTTGTTGAATTTTTCCATTATTAAATACGGCAATTCGATCAGACATCGTTAATGCTTCTTCTTGATCATGAGTTACAAAAACAAATGTGATACCTACTTGGCGTTGGATTTCTTTTAATTCAATTTGCATTTGCTGTCTTAGTTTTAAATCAAGAGCACCAAGTGGTTCATCAAGTAATAAAACCTTTGGACGATTTACTAGAGCTCTAGCAAGGGCAACACGTTGTCTTTGCCCACCTGAAAGCTGAGATGGTTTTCGATCTTCATAACCTGCTAACTGCACAGAAGCAAGTGCTTCTTTAGCTAGCTTTAAAGCTTCATTTTTTTCAACTTTCTTAACTCTTAAACCATAAGAAATATTTTCAATCACATTCATGTGAGGAAATAATGCATAATCTTGAAATACCGTATTTACATTTCTATTAAAGGGAGCAAGATTAGTTACGTCTTGACCATCTAATTCAATAGTTCCAGATGTGGGTAATTCAAAACCTGCAATCATTCTTAAAACTGTGGTTTTACC
>JBJSWT010000175.1:0-1441 GCA_046086025.1 Actinomycetes bacterium
CTAAACATATAAACACCAACCAGTGCTAAATCACTTGGAGGATCTTTTGGTTTTTCGACTAATGTTTTTACATTTCCTTTATCATCTAAAACTGCAATTCCGAATTGTTTTGGATTGGGAACTTTTGTTAATAAAATTTGAGCTTCTGCGTTTGAATTTGTAAATTCATTTACCAATCCTGTAATTCCACCCAATAAAAAGTTGTCGCCTAAATACATAACAAATGGTTCATCTTGTAAAAAATCTTTTGCAATTAAAACAGCATGTGCTAATCCTTTTGGAGCATCTTGAGGAATATAAGTTGCTTTAATTCCTAATGCAGTGCCATCTCCAACAGCTGCTTTTACTTCTTCTGCAGTTTCACCAACAATAATTCCAACATCTGTAATTCCTGCCTCTTTAATTGATTCAAGGCCATAAAAAAGAACAGGTTTATTTGCTACTGGCACTAATTGCTTTGCTGATGTGTGAGTAATGGGGCGAAGCCTGGTTCCTGCGCCACCCGATAAAACTAATGCCTTCATGGTCAAAAAGCCTACTTGTTGAATATTTTTAAAAGTTTAGTTCTTAGAAGTTATCGAAGAAACACGATTAATTGCTTCTTTATCTCCAGTTGTTACTAGCCAATTTGCTAGTAGTTGGTGCCCATTTTCCGTCAACACACTTTCTGGATGAAATTGCACTCCTTCGATGGGAGCTGTTTTATGTTTCAAACCCATTATTACTCCGCTATCCGTGGTAGCTGTGATTTCTAGTTGATTTGGAAAATTTGGTTTTTCAACTGCTAAAGAGTGATAACGAGTAGCTCTAAATGGTTTTTTTAAATTCTTAAATACACCTTCATCCTCATGAATTACTTGGCTAGTTTTTCCGTGTAATAGTTCTGGTGCTTTTGAAACAGTTCCACCCATTGCTTCTGCAATTGCTTGATGTCCAAGACATACCCCTAATAAAGGTTTATTTATTTTTACTGCTTCGTTAACAATTGCAATACATTCTCCTGCATCTTTTGGAGTGCCAGGTCCGGGTGAAAGTAAAACGCCATCATAATTTTTTATTTCATCTTTTGTTACTTCGTCATTTCTTTTAACTATTACTTCAGCACCTAATTGTTGTAAATATTGAACTAAGTTAAAAACAAAAGAATCATAATTATCAACAACTAAAATTTTTGTCATGAAATAGATTTCTTTAATTTAACTGAATCTAATAACAATGAACCTTCATATGGTGCAAGTTCTAATCTTGGTGCTTTTTGTACATCGTAAACTAAACCATATAAATCAACATATTCTTGTAAAACTGTAACGTTTGGATCAGTTTTTAAACTTTCGTTCAATTTTTCAATTTCACCGATTGCTTCAATTTTAAAAGGTGGCGAATAAACTTTTCCATGCAATAACAAAGTATTTCCTACACATTTAACTGCTGAGGTTGAAAT
>JBJSWT010000176.1:0-1196 GCA_046086025.1 Actinomycetes bacterium
AATGGCTAAAGATATTGCAATAGAAAAGGCACTCGCGTTTGAATGAGGAAGTACTAATTTACTTTTCACAAGTCTTAAGCCTACGCAATATTGGTGCTAGATTTCTTAACAATGGGTAACGTTTTAGTTTCTTTAGTTCAAGTAAAAAGTGATGATCAAGAATCACCAAATACTCGCTACGAGCGTGTGTTAGATGAAGTAGTTGATCTTGCTCAAGGAACTCATCATTCATTAAAGAATAAAAAACCTGATTTAATTTTGCTACCAGAACTTTGGCATTACGGAGCGTTCAATGTTGGAAAAGCAATAAATCATCCGACAACATTTCCAGGTTCAATATCTGAAGATTTTTGCGATATTGCTAGTACTCATGGAGTTTGGATTCACGCCGGTTCATTTATAGAGGCTCAAGATAATTCATTATTTAACACTTCTTTAATTATAAATTCCCAAGGAGAAATTGCTGCAACATACAAGAAAATTCATTTATTTGGTTTTCAAGAAGGAGAATCTAAACACTTAACAAGAGGTGATGACTTAGTTTGTATTGCAACTCCCTTAGGGATGACTGCAATCACAACTTGTTATGACTTAAGGTTTCCTGAAATTTTTAGAAAATTAATTGATAAAGGTGCAACAAGTGTTTTAATGACTTCAGGTTGGCCTGAAGCTCGAATCGAGCATTGGAAAGCACTTGCAAAAGCTCGTGCTATTGAAAATCAAGTCTATTTTCTTGGCTGTAATGCAGTAGGAACAAATAATCAAACACAACTTGGTGGAAGTAGTTTAGTGATTGATCCTTGGGGAGAGGTTTTAACAAAAGATGAAAAAGAAGAAACTGTTTTAAATATTGAATTTGATTTACAAAAAGTAAATATTGTTAGAGAAAAATTACCAGTTTTGGCAGATAGAATTATTTATTAATTTATTCAGGTAGATCTAAGGTGTAGTGAACACCTTTAAATTGTGATCTAAATTCTGTTACCTCTTTAGCAATTTTTTCTAAATCATCTGTTGTTAAAGCTCTATAGATAAAGTCTGCCAATTTATGCATATCTTTTTCTTTCATACCAATTCTTACTAATTCAGGAGTTCCTATTCTTAAACCATTCACGTCATTTTCAACAGTTTCTCCAGGAAGACCTATTCCGCAAGCCAAAATATTGGCTTTTCTTAATCTTTTTGAGGCAGTTTGT
>JBJSWT010000177.1:0-3719 GCA_046086025.1 Actinomycetes bacterium
GTTAAACCATTTGGTCGCTATGTGATGAATGATTTAGACAAAATTGGTGGAGTACCAGTGGTCATGAAAGCACTTCTTGATGCAGGTTTATTACATGGTGATGCTTTAACAGTGACTGGAAAAACTTTGGCAGAAAATCTAAAAGATATAAATCCACCTGATCCTGACGGAAAAATAATTTATGCGGTAAATAATCCAATACATAAAACCGGTGGTTTAGTAATACTCAAAGGAACTTTAGCTCCAGAAGGATCTGTAATTAAAGCAGCATCTGTTGAATCTCCAGTATTTGAAGGAACAGCAAAAGTTTATGATGATGAAAAATTTGCAATGGAAGCTCTAACTCAAGGAAAAATTGTTAAAGGTGACGTTGTCGTAATTAGATATGAAGGACCAAAGGGTGGTCCAGGAATGCGTGAAATGCTAGCTGTAACTGCAGCAATTAAAGGTGCAGGTTTAGGAAAAGATGTCATGTTAGTAACTGATGGAAGATTTAGTGGCGCAACTGCAGGATTTTGCATAGGACATGTTGCACCAGAAGCTACAGATGGTGGACCAATTGCATTGGTTGAGACTGGTGACAAAATCAAATTGGATTTAACAAATAGAAGATTAGATTTATTAGTTGATGAAGATACTTTGGCAAAAAGAAAAACTAATTGGAAACCAGCAGCCCCAAGATACACAACTGGAGTTTTAGGTAAATATGCGCGCTTAGTGGGAACTTCAGCTAAAGGTGCAGTTTGTAATTAACCAACAAGTTCGCGATTTTGTTTAGTTTCGCGATCATGTACACAAGGCATTCCAACGTGTGTGGCATAACAATCATCACAAAGTAAAACTAGTTGATGACAATTTGGATTTTGACAATTTCTAAACGATTTTGTTTTAGCACTACATCTGGCACAAGTTCCAATCAATTTAGTGTGATCACTAAAATCAATGGTTAATCGATCATCAAAGGTATACAAAGATCCTTCCCATAAACCATCATCACCAAATTTATTTCCATAGCGAACTATTCCGCCCTTTATTTGGTAGACCTCACTAAATCCTCTATTTTTCATCAACACTGACAAAATTTCGCAACGTATTCCACCGGTGCAATAAGTAACTATGGCTTTATTTTTTAAGTGGTCATATTTACCACTTTCTAATTCATTTATAAAATCCCTGGTGGTTGAAGTTTGAGGAACTACTGCATCTTTAAATTTTCCAACTTTAGCTTCGAAAGAGTTTCTGCCGTCAAAGAAAACTACTTCATCTTTTCTTTCTTCAACTAATTTATGAACCTGTTCAGGTCTTAAGTGAGTACCGCCACCAATAATTCCGTTATCGCCAACTTTAATTTCATCTGTATTTCCAAATGGAACTAATTCTTCTTTGACTTTTACTCTTAATTTTGGAAAATCATTACCTGTTCCTTCAGACCATTTGAAATCTATTTTTTTAAAACCTGGATAAAGTCTGGTTTGTTTGATGTATTTTTTTAAATCTTCCATTTTTCCACCAAGAGTGCCATTTATTCCATGAGGAGAAATTAAAATTCGACCCTTTATGTTTAAGGATTGGCATAAAGTTTTTTGCCACAGCATTAAAGCTTGTGGGTCATTTACCGGAGTAAATGCGTAATAGAGAATGACTTTATCTAGATCCATAATGTTTCTAAGTTTAATTCTTTGTTGTTTTTTAAGTTCGACTAGTTCAAAGGGGATAGGACTAGACCGATTAAGAATTGGCTGATACAGTTTCAACTAATGAGAAATGCACTCGTGGTAGTTAGCGAGCGCGTCGGCTAGCAAGAATTAGCCCACGCGCCACCCTCCGTTTGCCTAAAAAAGGCCGGGGGGTTTTTTAGTGGGTTAAAGGCTACTGAAACAATTGAAGGATTCCTTAAAAAGAATTCTTCCCCGATTTAAAGGAAACATAATTCATGACCGAGATCACCGGTGCACAAAGTTTAGTTCAATCTTTGGAATCTGCAGGTGTAGATACAGTCTTTGGAATTCCTGGCGGAGCAATTCTTCCTGCATACGATCCATTGATGGATTCAAAAAAATTACGTCACATTTTAGTTAGACATGAACAAGGTGCAGGTCATGCTGCAGAAGGTTATGCATTAGCTACTGGTCGTGTTGGAGTTTGTATGGCAACAAGTGGACCAGGGGCTACAAATCTTGTCACACCAATTGCAGATGCACACATGGATTCTGTTCCTATGGTTGCAATTACTGGACAAGTTCCATCAAATGCAATCGGTACAGATGCTTTTCAAGAAGCAGATATTCGAGGAATTACTTTTCCAATAACAAAACATAATTATTTAGTTACTAAAGCAGATGACATTCCAAGAGCTATTGCAGAAGCGTTTCATATTGCTTCAACTGGAAGACCTGGACCTGTTTTAGTTGATATTTCAAAAGATGCCATGAATGCCAAAACTACTTTTAATTGGCCACCAGTTATGAATTTACCTGGTTATCATCCAACTTCTAAACCAAATGCTAAAAGAGTTAAAGAAGCTGCGGAACGAATTGTTAACGCTAAAAAACCTGTTCTTTATATAGGTGGCGGCGTTATTAAATCTGAAGCTAATAAAGAACTATTTCAATTGGCAGAACTTACCCAAATTCCAGTTGTAACAACTTTGATGGCAAGAGGTGCATTTCCAGATTCTCATCCTCAACATCTAGGAATGCCAGGTATGCATGGCACAGTTGCTGCAGTTGGATCTTTACAACAAAGTGATTTATTAATTGCCATCGGCACAAGATTTGATGATCGAGTAACTGGTCAACTTTCTTCATTTGCTCCAGAAGCAGACGTTATTCATATTGATATTGATCCTGCAGAAATTGGCAAAAACAGATTTGCACACGTTCCAATTGTGGGTGATGCCAAAGAAACCATGATTGAACTAATTGCTGCTATTAAAGATGAACATAAAGCAGGAAGAGTTGGAAATTATGAAGCATGGTGGGCAAACTTAAATAGATTAAGAAATGAATATCCACTTGGTTATGACGAACCCCATGATGGATCATTGTCACCTCAATATGTAATTCAACGAATTGGGGAAATTACAGGACCTGACGCTTTATATGCAGCAGGTGTTGGTCAACATCAAATGTGGGCAGCGCAATTTATTAAATATGAAAAACCAGGAACATGGCTTAACTCAGGTGGTTTAGGAACTATGGGTTATGCAATTCCTGCTGCCATGGGAGCCAAAGTTGGAGCGCCAGATAAAGATGTGTGGGCAATTGATGGCGATGGATGTTTTCAAATGACTAATCAAGAATTAGCCACTTGCACAATTAATAACATTCCTATCAAAGTTGGTTTGATCAATAACAATGCTTTAGGCATGGTTAGACAATGGCAATCCTTGTTTTATAACAACAGATATTCCAATACTGACCTTCACACCAACAGAATTCCAGATTTTGTGAAACTTGCAGATGCTTATGGCTGCCATGGATTACGTTGCGAAAACAAAGATGAAGTCGATGTTGTTATTGAAAAAGCACTTGGCTTGAATGATGCCCCAGTAGTTATTGATTTCGTGGTTCATAAAGATGCCATGGTTTGGCCAATGGTTGCAGCAGGAATGAGTAATTCTGAAATCAAATTTGCTCGCGATATGGCACCAAAATGGATGCGAAGTGATGACGAATGAGTAGACACACATTAAGTGTTTTAGTTGAAGATCAACCTGG
>JBJSWT010000178.1:0-5109 GCA_046086025.1 Actinomycetes bacterium
AAGCAGCAGCAGAAGCTGAAAAGATTAAAAAAATTGTTGCGCAAAAAGAAGCAGTGTTAAAGAAATTAGTTTTAGCAGGTTTATCGAGAAATAGAGCAAATGTTTCTGCGCGCGTAGGACCAGGGGATCGAATTCTTGGTACAGATATATCTCGTTGGCAACATAGTGGAAATAGATTGATTGATTTTGTAAAAATGTATGACGCAGGTGCAAGATTTATATTTATTAAAGGTACAGATTCTCATCCTTTAGGTGCAGGACCTGCGAAGTATTGGTCTTCAATCGATTTTCCTGCTGCAAGAGAAGCAGGATTGTTAACTGGTATTTATCACGCAGCGTTAATCCCCAGAGGAATTTCAGCAGATGCAGCATTTGGTGCAGGTCAACAACAAGCAGATTTACCAATTGATCATTTGAATTCTTTAGGTGGACTTGTTCCTGGAGTATTACCAATAGTTTTAGATATTGAAAGTTTTTCCAGACCTTCTGGAACAAGTGCGGCAGTTGTGACTAATTTTTCTTTAGGTTTTGTCTCAAGAGTGAAAGAAAGAACTGGAAAAACTGCCATAATTTATTCAAATTTAAATTTTATAAGTAGTTATTTAAGAAGTCCTGATTTAGCAAATAATCCTTTATGGATTGCAAATTATTCTCAAACTTCAAATCCAGCTTCTACTCCGTCAAGAGGTTGCACCAGAACAGTGTGGAGTGTTTCAGGATGCGATAAAGCTTGGACATTTTGGCAATACACAGATAGAGGCGATGGCCAAAGATATGGCATACCTAGAGGAGCTATTGATTTAAATGTTTACGCATATGGAACAAGTGATCTTTTAGCAATGGCAGGTTATTGATGAAAAAAATAATTGTTTTATTTATTTCAATATTTATGATTTCAGTTCAACCGGTTTGGGCTGAAGATTTAAACATTGACATTCAAAAAATGAATGCTTCAGAAGCAGTCACCAAGGGAGGTAATAATCAACGAGGTCCTGCTTTAGCGGTATTAAAAAATGGGGATTTATTACTTGGTGGTGGAGCAAACGGGGGAACAGTTTATTTAGGCGATGGTAAAAAAAGAAAGTTAATAAAACTAGGGGATTTAATCAGTAGTTCTCAAAGAAAGAAAGATTCTAGATTTGCCATTACTGACATTTTGATTTTAAATGAGTCATCAAAATTGGTTCAAACTTTAGTTTCATATCCAAGGCTTGGAAGTAATGGAAATTGTGTTGAAGTAAGAGTTGACGAAGTAGAAATTGATCTTTCTAAAAATCAATTAAGCAGAAAAAGCAATTGGTTTGTTTCAAAACCTTGTGTGCCTATTGGAGCAGTTCAACACGCCTCTGGTCGCATGGAAAAAATCGATAGTAATTCTGCCTATTTAACAATTGGGGATTTAGGTTATAAAAAAATTGATGATGTTAATTTAAGGAAAGATTTAGGATCAGTTTTTAAAATAAGTAAGAATTCAGTTTCCAAAGTATCTTTTGGACATAGAAATATGCAGGGAATTTTGTCAATGAATAATTTGTTGTTGGTTTCAGAACATGGCCCACGAGGGGGAGATGAAATTAATATCGTTAAGCAAAATACCGATTATGGATGGCCTTTTGTTACATATGGCAAAGCTTATGGAGTGGGAGATTACATAAAACCTAAAAATAATGGCACTCATAAAGGTTATGAAGAACCAATTAAATATTGGGTTCCTTCTATTGCTCCAACTGAATTAGTTCAAGTACCAAAAAATTGGGGTAATTGGTCAAATCAAATTGCTATGGGTACATTAAAAGAAGAAGTTCTTGTATTTTTAAAGATCAACTCAAATAATCAAATCACCGAGGAAAAAAGAATCAATGTTAATGAAAGAATAAGAGATTTAGATACAAATTTGAATAACGAAATAATTGCTACCACTGATAGTGGTAAAATTATGGTGTTTAAATATAAGAAATAGTGGTGAATTTGAAAGAAAAAAGTGGTGATAGATCAAAATTTTTTCCATTGATTGAAAAAAAACATGGTTTACCTATGTCATATTGGTTTGATCAAATGAAAAAAGTGTCAGGGAAGAAATATCCTGAGCAAATTGCTTTTTTGAAGGAAAATCATGGATTTAGCCAAGCTCATGCAAATGCTCTTGTCATGTTTAGCCGAGGTAGTAAAAGTTCAAAAAGATTTGAAACGTTAAATCAATACTTAGAAAATGCAAAACCTGTGCAAGTAAAAACTGTGAAAAAGATATTTAAAGTATTGCAAACAAAATTTCCTAAATTGGAACTAGTTATTGCTTGGAATCAACCCATGCTTAAAAAAGGGGATGAATACCTACTTGGAGTGTCAGTTTTAAAAAACCACATATTATTAGGTCCTTGGAGAACGCATAATATAAAGAGATTAAAAAACGAATTATCAGAATTTAAAGTTAATAAAAAAACCATTCAAATTCCAAATGATTGGAAAGTTAACCCTAAATTATTGGTTGAATTAATTAAAGATAAGTAATTATTCAGGTTTAAAGATTAAACAAAATGGATGACCTTCAGGATCTAAATAAACTCTAAATTCAAGGGAACCTTCCACTTCAGGTGGACTACCTGGTTGAAAATCAGTTTTAGTAGCTCCAAGTTTTAAAACTTGATTTTCAACATCCTCAATATCATTAACATAAAAATCTAGGTGGATTTGTTGAGGAATATTTCCTTCAGGCCAAGTCGGCTGGCGATAATTTGGTATTTTTTGAAAAGCTAGTTTTGTATTATTCGAATTATCTTTTAATTCAACCCAAGTAATTTTTTGTTCGTCATCATCACTGCTTAGGTCTAGCCGAAATCCAGTAATGCCTGAGTAAAATCTTGCTAAATTCACCGGATTTGAACAATCAATCGCAGAATACATATTTGTAATCAATGACATATCAATAACTTACCTCATGACAAGAATTTGAAGCTGCAATTTGTCCGTTTCTGACAATATTAAGTTTGTAATTTATTGACAAATGATTAATAATTGAGTGATGAAAAAATTGCTAATTCCAGTAGTTTTAATTTTTAATTTAATTTTTGCTCAGCCAAGTTATGCTGATATATCTGCATGCAAATTAGCACATTTAGCACAAGATCCACCAGGTTATGTGCAAACGACAGGAGTAGGTTTTCCAAAGCATCCAGACAGACTTTCGACTACCGGAACGGTAACTTGGCAGGTCTTGTTTGTTTCTTATCCAGATGTGCCAGCTAAAAGTAAGACTAAAAATCTTTATAAAGAATTGATTCCAGATTTTAAAGATTATTATGAAAAATCCTCAAATAAAAAATTAAAATTAAAATTTAATGTTTATTGGAATTGGATTACATTGCCAAATCCAGTTAGTAGTTATCAATCTGCTGAAACAAATCTTATGGAAGGTGACAGGTGGATAAAAGAAGCAGTTGCTTTAGCTGATGGTGTTGTGGATTTCACTAAATCTGACGCTTTACTTTTACTTTCTAATCCAGATGCCTATTCTTTTGGTAAAGCATGGCCATACACAGCCCACCCCGGTACACCTTTTATTTCTGCTGACGGGAAACAATTCAAAAACGCAACTGTCATAACTTGGGCAAATAATTTGCCCCAATCAATGGTCTTAATTCACGAAGCAGGACACAATTTTGGATTTATTGATCACAGAGATTTTGTAGGTGAATACAGTCCAATGGGTCCAACTTTTCCATTAAATGAATTACTGGGTTGGGAAAAATGGTATGCCGGTTGGCTATCTGACAAAAAAATCGATTGTATAAATTCCACCAAAGAAGTGACGTTGAATCCAGTAAGTGATAAAAATGGAAAACTTGCAATAGTTCCAATAAGTTCGACCGAAGCATTAGTTGTGGAATTAAGGAAAAAGCAAAGATTTGACGAGTTTTTAACTCAACCTGGAATAATTGTTTATAAAGTTGATTCAACAATTAAAACTGGTGAAGGTGCCATTGTTGTATTGAATGGACAAAATCCCGTAAAGAAAAAGAAAAGTATTAGTTATAAAAATGTCACAGTGAAAGTTCAAGATAAGAATAAAGTTTCAATAACAATTTCTTAAAGTGGTCGATAGAGGGCTCGAACCTCCGACCTCATCCATGTCAAGGATGCGCTCTAGCCAACTGAGCTAACCGACCGAAATATTTAATTTTGAGGTGGAGACGGGATTTGAACCCGTGTACGCGGCTTTGCAGGCCGCTGCCTCGCCTCTCGGCCACTCCACCGTAATTTAATTTAAAAAATATTTTTTAAATTATTCGAGCGGACGACGGGACTTGAACCCGCGACCCTAACCTTGGCAAGGTTATGCGCTACCAACTGCGCTACGTCCGCGAAACTATCAATATTTATTAGTTGGACAATTAAATATTGATTGGATACCCATTAAAGATACCTGAAAGCCAGAATTCAGGCTTGCGCCGAGTATCGAATGACTCAATACGAAGGTAATCTCTCAAGTTATGAATGAAAAAAATCTTCAACAATCTCAAGTTGCATTTGCTGAGTTTGGGGAGAACAGGTTTGAACATTTACTTGATGTAACAGTTGATCTTGAAAGATTAAGCGAACCAGGCTATTGGGTTGTAATTGGAAGTTTTGAACAATCCTGGTTATTGCTCAAATTTAGAGATTTAACCAAAGCAAATACAAAGCGGGCTTTATGGAAAGGGATAGGTAAAGATTCTTGGTCATCATCTTTAAACAAAAATCAATACCTTGATGCAGTTAATAAATTAAGAGACCATATTGCTTTGGGGGATGTTTATCAGGCCAACATTTGTAGAGTTTTAAAAACCAAAATAAATAAAACCGATTTTGATATTGAAGGACTTTTTTCGCTGTTAAGAACTGGAAATCCTGCTCCTTATGCAAGCCTTATAAAAGTTTCGAAAGAAAGTCACGAACGACTCAATAAAGACATTTTAATTGCCTCAGCTTCTCCTGAACTATTTTTAAAACGAGACAAAGATTTCATTTACTCTTCGCCAATTAAAGGAACAGGAAGAACTGAAGCTGACTTGACTGAAAAAGACAGAGCAGAAAACGTGATGATTGTTGATTTAGTCAGAAATGATTTATCAA
>JBJSWT010000179.1:0-5066 GCA_046086025.1 Actinomycetes bacterium
TTAATTCACCGCGAAGATATTTAACTCCAGGAATGGCAGCCCTTATCGGATAAGCAATATCGTCTTCGGGTAAACCACCGGTTGCGAATTGATATAAAAGGGGAGAAAAAAGTTGATAAGGATTTTTATCAATAATGGTGATTTCAAAATCATTATGTTTGGCAAGTTTTTGGGCAACAGTTAACCCAGCAAAACCTGCACCAATTATCACTACCTTCATGGGCTTAAGTATTGCGTGAATATGGGTAAAAAGCATCTTGGCTTGCTTTCTCAGAAAATTTTAAGGTTAATTTCAGGTGATTTAGGGGTGCAATTGTCAATATTGAAGTAATAAAAGGAGAGTAATTATGAAACTTAAAAAAGTTGTAATTGGATCTTTAGTAACTGGCACCTTGATTGCAGGAAGTGTTTCACCAGTTTTCGCACATGATAATGGCGGCAAAGGTGGAAGAGGTAATCATGGTGGGAAAGCAGTTAATTCGCTTGTAACTCAAGGAACAATCACCCAAGCACAAGCAGATGCTTTTTCAAATGCCATGAAAGTCAAATTGGATGAGAAATTTAATTCAAAATTAAATTCCGTCTTAGTGGACTTAGTGAATAAAAATTCATTAACCCAAGTCAAGGCAGATGCAATTAAGGCAAGTGCAACAAATAAAAGAGGACTTCGAGATTTAGTAAATGCTGGCACTATTTCAAAAGAAGAAGCTCAACTAGTTCATTCCGCTTTAAAAGCACTACCTAAAGAAGATGTTTCAGCGTTAAGAGATCAGGTTTTAGCTGATTTGGTAAGCAAAAATATTTTGACTCAAACACAGGCTGATGCAATAAAAAATGTTAAGCAGAATTGGGTCAAGAGGTTAGGTAAACACCGTGGCGCCAATATTGGAACTGCTAACAATGCTTCATTGACGTTTTAAAAAAAGAACGTGCAAAGCATCTTGCAAAGCAAATCTAATAGATTAGATCATGTGACTACCTCCCTAGCTCGTATTCTGGTCGCAGAAGACGAGATGTCTTTAAATGATCTTTTGCAAGATGCTTTGCGTATGAATGGTTATGAAACAATTTCTGCAAAACATGGACTAGAAGCTTTAAGACTGACCCGAGAAGAGAAACCAGATTTAGTAATACTAGATATTAATATGCCTCAAATAGATGGCTTTGAAGTTTTAGAAAAATTAAGAAAAGAAAACAATAATGTTCCAGTTATTGTGTTAACCGCAAGAGACCAAAAAGATGATAAGGCTACAGGTTTTGGACTTGGGGCAGATGATTTTGTCACCAAACCATTTGGATTAGAAGAATTACTCATGAGAGTTGCTGCAGTTTTAAGAAGGGCGAAAAATGTAAAGCCAACTAGTAATTTACTTATCGTTGGAAAAATCGAACTAGATCAAAATAATTATCGATTAAAAGTTAATGGTACAGAAGTTGAAATTTCTCCCACAGAGTTTAAATTACTTCAATATCTAATGAATAATTCTGGAAGAGTTTTGACTAGGGAGCAAATATTAAGTGCTGTATGGGGACTTGATTTTGAAACAGACGGAGCAATTCTAGATACCTACATCTCTTATTTGAGAAAAAAAATTGGGAACAATGCAAATATTCGAACGGTTCGTGGAATTGGATACCAGATAGAAGCTAAATGAAATTAAGAACTCAAATCTCATTGATGGCAGCATCACTATCTGCTATTCCAGTATTCATATTAGGTGGAGTTGCAATATTTAATGCTCAACGTTCATTTAATAATGCAATAGATAATTCTTTAATTGCCACAATAAGAGAACCAAAATACTTAAAAGAACTATTACAAAAAGACCTTGGCCCAATAAGAGGTCTAGCCGATTCATTTATTTCAATAGCCAGATATGAACCAGACGGAAGTCTAACAATTATTAGATCTGCAGGAAATGTTTCAGATGATGATTTGTTTCCAAATTTGACTAAAGAGCAAATTTATCAAGCAAGTCAAGGAATAATCACTGTCAGAGATAAAGAAGAATTCAGAATATTAACTTTTGAAAATCGTCGTAATGAAATTTATGTTTTGGCAGCTTCTTTGGAAGGGGCAAATGAAGCTGTAAGTGATGTCATAAAGAGAACCGTTTTGGCTGCCATTGCTCTAGCTTTTGTGAGTGGATTAATTGCGTGGCTTTTTGTTTCTAGGATTTTTAAGCCTATAAATCAAATAGTAAGTGCAGCACATTCGGTTGCTTTGGGAAATTTTGCACAGAAAATGCCTAATCCAAAGACGGGGACAGAATTTGGTGAATTAACAAGTGCAATCAATAAAATGCTTAATTCACTCAAGCAATTTGTTTCTGATGCCTCACATGAATTAAGAACGCCGCTGACAGTGATTCGTGGGTATTCCGAAATATTGCAAAAACCAAATCTAGATAAAGAGCAGCAAGATAGAGCTGTGGCAAGAATTGAAACTGAAAGTTTAAGAATGGAAAAACTTGTTAAAGATTTACTATCTTTAACAAAAGCAGATGAAGTTAAAAATCAAGAATTCCAGCTGATTAATTTGTCCCAAGTAATTAAAGAGTATTTTGAAGATCTGAAAGCACAAAACCCATCTCGAGAAATAAAGGTCTCTATTGCAAATAATTTCCCATTTTTTGCAGATGAAGATTTGATTAGACAACTCTTTTCAAACATTGTTCAAAACATTGCCAGACATACCCCTGTAGATTCAGCTGTTGAAGTTTTTGCTCAAGAAAATGATGATTCAATTGAAATTATAATTGATGATGCGGGTTCAGGGATTCCTAAGAATTTAAGAAATCTGGTTTTTGAAAGATTTTCACGCCTTGATGTATCAAGGTCCAGAGAAACAGGTGGTTTTGGATTAGGAATGAGCATTATAAAATCAATTGTAGAAAAACATAATGGAACAATAAATTTAGAGGATTCAAAATTTGGTGGATTGCGAATTAGATTAAGTTTTCCAAAAATTAATTAACGTAAAATATCTGTGGGTAAGTCTAAAATTTCATCCATCACACCAGATGGTTGCGGATTTTCATATTGCATCTCTATTTGACTAAAAACTAGTCGACCTTCAGCTGAAGTGACTGGTTTTATTAATTTAATGTCTACATTTGTGACCACATCTGTACCTGCGGCACAATTAGGTTCACAATCATTAGTGGTAGAAGTGCCGGTCCCAATAGCCTCTTGGCTAGTCCAGCTTGACCAGGTAATTTCAGTCAAGATTTGGCCAGCATCAGCACAATAAAGAACTAGTTCGACGGGTTTTTGTTCAAAAGTCACGCAATTGACTACATATATATCTGTATCTGCTTGAGTCCAGACTGGTGGATCTGCTTGAACACAAGCTGTAAGTGCCCCAAATGTCATGATTACGATAAATAGTCTCTTTAGCACACTCAGAGGCTATCGCCTGGGAACTCGACCCCCGATGTCGGGCGCGCCGTGGCTATTGCGTAGATTGGTATCTCGCGTCTCAAATGCAAAAAGGGATTATTCCCTCACACATTTGATTCTAGAACTTTCAGCAAGATCGAAAGACCAACACAAAAAGAAACTGGAGTAACACTTTCGTGCCTACGATTCAACAACTCGTACGCAAAGGTCGTATTGAAAAATCGGCTAAGAGTAAAACTCCTGCGTTAAAAGGTTCACCTCAACGCAGAGGAGTTTGTACTCGCGTTTACACAACAACTCCTAAAAAACCAAATTCTGCGTTAAGAAAAGTTGCACGTGTTCGTTTATCTTCTGGAATGGAAGTAACTGCATATATTCCAGGTGTTGGACATAATTTGCAAGAACATTCAATTGTTTTAGTTCGTGGTGGTCGTGTAAAAGATTTGCCAGGTGTTCGTTACAAAATTATTCGTGGCGCACTTGATACTCAAGGTGTTAAAGATCGTAAGCAAGCTCGTAGCCGTTATGGCGCAAAGAAAGAGAAGAGCTAATGCCACGTAAAGGTCCTGCATTAAAACGTCCACTAGTTTCAGATCCAGTTTATAATTCTCCATTGATTACACAATTAGTAAATAAAATTTTGTCACGCGGTAAAAAATCAACAGCAGAATCAATTGTTTATGGAGCATTAAGTGGCGCTAAAGAAAAAAGTGGCACAGATGCATTAACAATTTTGAAGAAAGCTTTAGAAAATATCAAACCAACAGTTGAAGTTAAATCAAGAAGAGTTGGTGGAGCAACTTATCAAGTTCCAGTTGAAGTAAAACCTGCAAGAGCAACAGCACTTGCATTGAGATGGTTAGTTGATTACTCACGTGAACGTAGAGAAAAATCAATGACTGAAAGATTAACCAATGAAATTTTAGATGCATCAAATGGTTTAGGTGCATCAGTTAAAAAACGCGAAGATACTCACAAGATGGCTGAAGCAAATAAAGCATTTGCTCACTATCGCTGGTAAAGGAAAAATAAAGTGTCAACCGGAACTCAATTGGATCTAGCCAAGACCAGAAATATTGGCATCATGGCTCATATTGATGCTGGTAAAACAACAACCACTGAAAGAATTCTTTTCTACACAGGTGTTAATTACAAAATTGGTGAAGTACACGATGGCGCAGCAACTATGGACTGGATGCCACAAGAACAAGAACGTGGAATCACTATTACTTCTGCTGCAACAACTTGTACTTGGAAAGATCACACAATTAACATCATTGATACTCCAGGTCACGTTGATTTCACAGTTGAAGTTGAAAGATCTCTCAGAGTTTTAGACGGGGCAGTTGCAGTATTTGATGGTGTTGCAGGTGTTGAACCACAATCAGAAACAGTTTGGCGTCAAGCAGATCGTTACAAAGTTCCAAGAATTGCATTCATCAATAAATTAGATAGAACAGGTGCTGTTTATACCCGCACTTACGACATGTTGATTGAAAGATTAAGTGCTCCTGTTGTTTTACTACAACTTCCAATTGGAACAGAAAGTGAATTTGCAGGAATCGTAGATCTAATTGACATGAAAGCCTACGTTTGGGATTTAGAAGCAAACAAAGGTGATGAATTTAGAACTGAAGAAATTCCTGCCAATATGTTAGACGAAG
>JBJSWT010000180.1:0-2909 GCA_046086025.1 Actinomycetes bacterium
AGATTTAGTTGGGTTTTGTTGGACCAAAATTCATGGGCAAGATCATGAACATACTGAATATGATGGTCACACTCACCATTCACACGGACATGAACCAATTGGAGAAATTTATGTTTTAGGTGTAGATCCTGATCATCAAGGTAAAGGTATTGGAAAACTATTAACTATTTGGGGATTAAATTATTTAAGAAGAGCAGGACTTGATTCTGCAATGTTATATGTAGATTCAAATAATAAAAATGCTATCGATTTATATACTTCTTTAGGTTTTAGTTTTTGGGGTGTAGATAAACTTTACATATCTAATTCATATGAAATCTGACCAAATAGTTGCAGCAGGTGCTGTTATTTATAAAAAAGACACCGATTTTTTATTTGCCATAATTCATAGACCCCATCGCGATGATTGGTCATTTCCGAAAGGAAAAGCTGATGAAAATGAAACTATTGAACAAACTGCTAAAAGAGAAATTCTAGAAGAAACTGGACTCATTGTTGAATTTGAAAAAAAATTAAAAAGTAGACAATACGAAGTAAATGGTAAAGAAAAAATTGTCCATTATTGGCTAGCTAGGAATTTAGTTGAAAAAGATTTTAAAAATAATGATGAAGTTGATGAACTTCTTTGGTTATCTAAGTCCGATGCCTTAAAAACATTAAGTTATGAGGCTGATAGATTTCTTTTGGAAGAAGCTTGCCAAGAATTAGGGATTAAATAATTGAATACAAAATCTAACCAGTTAACTGGTTATGGATTAATGACGTTGGGGCTTTTCTGCTTTGCTATCAATGGACCTGTTGCAAAACTAGCTTTATTAAATGGATTATCTTCCTCTGAATTATCAGCATTAAGAATTGAAGGGGCTTTTCTTTTACTTCTGATTGTTTCTTTGTTTGTGGGTCGAAGTGGTTTAAAGGTAAAGAAAAAAGAAATTTTACCTTTAATAGGTTATGGGTTTTTTGGAGTCGCGATGACTCAATTTCTTTACTTTGTTGCTATTAAAAGAATTGAAGTTGGAGTTGCTTTAATTATTGAATTTACCGCTCCCATTATGGTTGCCCTTTATTTAAGGTTTGTTTTAAAAAGACAAGTTAGTGCCAGAGTTTGGTTATCACTATTTTTAGCAATACTTGGTTTATCTTTTATTACCCAAGTTTGGACTGGATCAAAATTAGATTCTTTTGGAGTAGTTAGTGCTTTTGGTGCTGCAGTTGCCTTAGCAATTTATTACATTGGTGGTGAATTCTTAGTTTCTAAAAGAAGTGCAATTTCATTAACAACTCTTGCTATGGGAGTTGGTGCAATATTTTGGTTCTTTGCTCAACCTTTAAATACAATTCCTTGGAATTTACTTTCCAATCAAGTCGTACTGCCACATAATGTAGGAAGTATTCCTTTAGCATTTGTAATCTTTTGGATTATTTTTATGGGAACAGTTTTACCATTCTTGCTTTATTTCATGGCTTTTAAATACATAGATTCAAAAAGAGCATCTGTCTTTGGATTACTTGAACCAGTTCTTGCTTCAGTAGTTGCCTTGATTCTTTTAGGAGAAACTTTGGTAGGAATTCAAATTTTAGGTGGAATTATGGTTTTAACAGGTGTTCTTTTTGCTGAAACTGCTAGAAATTAATTCTTTTTCAAAATAAACTGAATTTATGAATAACCTTGGTCAATATCGTATTCGTCAAGTCATGCTTGCCGGTGGAACGATTTTTGTTTTGTCAGCAATAGCTCTAATTTCAAGACCAGATTTATTTGGCCAATTTATTGGTATTTCTGGTGAAGATGCATTCTGGAGTTTAAGAATGACAGGAATAGTTTTACTTCCCTTAGGTTATTTAATGATTGTAGTAAGAAATAATTCATCAAATTATGTGGTAAGAACTTTTGCAATTTTAATGTCTTTAGTTTCTCTTGCTTTAGGAATTGTTACCCTTCTTGCTCCAGGAGAGCCAAATCTGGGCAGAATAATTTATGCAGTTATTGGCTTTGTTTTTTCAACACTTTATGTTGTGGCTTTAGCTTTGGGAAAAAATAAAAACTAACTCTTTAAATTTTCTTCAAAAAATCTAGTAGTTTCTGCCATTGAATCTGGCCACTTAGGAATGAATGCATGTTTTTCGCCTTCATATTGAATAAATTTAAATTTCTTTCCAGCTTTTTCTAGAGTAGCTGCTGCATTTATTGACCATTGAATATCACAAGATTCATCTTCTGTGCCATGCAGAATTAAAACTGGTTCTTGGATTTGGTCAAAATAATTTATAGCAGAAATTCCATTCCAGAATTCTGGATTTTGATCTGGTAGACCAAATTGCTTTTCAATTCTTTCTGCAACATCAAAACGCATTCTGGTCCATCTATTAAAATTGTCCACCGCATTTGCACTTGTTGGAGCAAAAAGAACAAATGCATCAAATACTCCTGGCTTTGCAACCATAGTGTTAAATGCAATTCCTCCACCCATAGATCTACCTAGTAGACCAATTTTTTCTTTATCAACAAATTCAAAATTTGCGTTTCTTAAAGCAAGTGCTGCATTAACCACATCTTCTGTGTAACCGAATCTAAAATTCACATCATTATCTGGATCTTTATCTGATCCTGCATGGTTTCTATAGTCTGTGTGTAAAACTACATAACCTCTTTCGGCTAAATATTTTTGTTCTCTTGCTAAACCTCTACCAGTTGTATAAATTTCTGGATCTATATAGCCGTGAGCTAAAACTAAAGTTGGAAATGGACCTTCACCTTTTGGTACATTCATAATTCCTGAAATTAATAATCCATTTGATTTATAAGTTATGTAGTAACGAGTAAATTTTGAATTTTCACCTAATACTTTTTCAAGTTTCAAATCGGTCCCTATGAATTCTTGTTGGCTTAATGCTTCTAAAGAAATCGG
>JBJSWT010000181.1:0-1251 GCA_046086025.1 Actinomycetes bacterium
CTTTATATGGAAATGGTTTAAATATTAGAGACTGGCTCCACGTTGATGATCATTGTCGAGGAATTGCACTTGCCTTAACTAAAGGAAAATCTGGTGAGGTTTACAACATTGGCGGAGGAACTGAGCTAACCAATTTGGAGTTAACTCATAAGATTTTGCAAGCTATGAATGTTGGTGAAGAATTTATTCAACCAGTTGAAGATAGGAAAGGTCACGATTTGCGTTATTCAGTTGATATAACAAAAATTTCAAGCCAAATAGGTTATAGTCCTCAAGTTAACTTTGATCAAGGATTACTTGAAACCATTAATTGGTATAAAAATAATGAATCTTGGTGGAAAAAACATAAGAACAACGCTCCAGCAATAAAATGACCTGGGTAATTCTTGGAGCTAACGGTCAATTAGGAAAAGAACTTTATTATTTATTAAAAAGTTCAAATATTGAAGTGTTAGGTTTAACTAAAGACGAAATTGATTTAGCAAATCCAGAAACAACTATAGAAAAATTAAGCAAATATCCAGCAAAGTATTTAATAAATTGTGCAGCTTACACTCAAGTAGATAAAGCTGAAGAAGAAATAGAATTAGCAAATAAAATTAATGGTCTAGCTGTTGGTCAAATTGCAAAATATGCCTTAGAAAACTACATCCCATTTGTTCATATATCAACAGATTATGTATTTGATGGAACATCGAAAATTCCATACAAAGAAACAGATCAAACAAATCCACAATCAGTGTATGGAAAATCAAAACTATTAGGTGAAACTGAAACTTTATTAAGAAATCCAAAAGCATATATTTTAAGAACAGCTTGGGTTTATGGTGCGCACGGCAGAAATTTTCCTAAAATAATTGCTGACAAATTAAGAAGTGGTGAAAGTTTACAAGTTGTTAATGATCAAGTTGGTTCTCCAACATGGACATTTGATTTAGCAAATGCCATTATTGAAATTTTAGAAAAGAAACCAGATCCTGGTATTTATCATGTTACAAATGCAGAATTTTGTTCATGGTTTGAATTTGCACAAGAGATTGCTAAAACTTTAAAAATTGATGAAAACAAAATTATTCCAACCACAAGTGACAAATATGTTCGTCCAGCAACAAGACCTAGTTATTCAGTTTTATCAAATGAAAAATGGGTTAAAGCTGGTTTAAAACCATTACCGTCCTGGAAAAATTCTTGGCAAAATGCAGCAGCGAGCGTATTAATTAAAGATTAAGAACTTGTTGGACTAGGACTTGC
>JBJSWT010000182.1:0-2443 GCA_046086025.1 Actinomycetes bacterium
ACACGAATCTTGGACAACTGTTCTCCTGTCTTATTTAAGGACAGGTTTATCCAATCCTTAAATCACTAAAAATAAAGCCTTCATTTTGAAGTGCTCATTTAGTGCTCATTGTGTTTTCTCCGTTAGGGAGTAGTAGTGATAGATACAAGAGTACTTCACTTGCATAATTTTCATATACTCAAGTGGCTAAAAGTCGGATTTGGTGGGGAGTTATTCAATCTTGTTCAATATCTAGACCAAGTAACTCTGCCTGTCTAGCAAGATCAGGATGAAGTTGTACTAATTCATCAAATTTACCTGAACCAGCCAAATGTCCATCTCTTAAAAATAAAACTAAGTCACTGTGCATGACCGTGCTAAGTCTGTGAGCAATTGAAATTATGGTGACTTGACCGTGTAATTCTTTGAGCATACTTGTTATAGAAAATTCGGTTTCTGCATCTAAAGAACTGGTGGCTTCATCTAAAACAAGTATCTTTGGATCTCCATATAACGCCCTAGCTATTCCTATTCTTTGTCTCTGCCCACCCGATAGTCGAGTGCCTCTTTCACCAACAATTGTATTTATACCTTGAGGAAGTGATTGAACAAAATCAAAGATGTGGGCTTTTTTCAAGACGCTATCTACTTTTTGTAAATCAACTAATTCGTCAGGTAATGCAAATGCAATATTTTCTAATATTGAACCGTCAAAGAGTGATACATCTTGAGAAACATACGCTATTGCTCCAGGATACTTTTCAATAAATTTTTCTGGCGAATTTTCTCCAATTTCTATTTTTCCTGAAGTTGGTTCAAGTAAACCCAAAATACAATCTGCTAATGTAGTTTTTCCAGAACCTGAAGAGCCGATTATCGCAAGAGTAGTACCTGAATTAATTTTAAAAGTAATATTTTCTAAAGCATAATTTGTTTGACTTGGATATTGAAAACTCAAACTTTGAACGTCTACTTCAAATTTATTATTAAAAGAATTCGTTGATTTAAGAGCTTCAAAATATTTGACTCTTTTTTCGTACTTTTCCTCTACATATCGAGAAAAAATATGTACCCTGCTTGTTAGACCTTGCATATTTTTAATACCGTTAATAGAACCTTGTATAGGTGCAATTGTAGGTAATATCCTTAAAGCTGAGGTTAAAAATAAAGTTGTGCTTGATGCAGCACTAGCTATTGATTCTGCTCCTGCTTGTCCAACGGCTACTACTACAACTCCCAGTACCAGCGCAGTGTCGATGACAAATCGCGGAACTTGACTTAGCCAATCAACTAAAGCAATAGATTTTCCCTGTAAAAGTCTATTGTTCTGAAAATTCAAAATTTGATAATTTAAACGATTAGATACATATAATTCCCTATACATCGAGACAGTTTCATTTATGTTTTTAATTGCATCGCTAGAAGTTTTCCCTAAAATTTCTCCTGAATCTCTCATTCGAGTTCCGTTTAGCCATCCTAACAATCCAAACAATAAAAATACATAAAATAGTAATCCAAGTGTAATAATTGGATTTGAAATAAAAAGTGCAAAAAAGAACATGATTACCAGAAGAGCATCAGATATTAAAGCAACTGAAGTCCAAAGCAATCTAATAATGGTTTGAATTCCATTTGTGTGAACGTAATTTATCTCAGGAGTAGACCAACTTCTTATATAACTTAATGGAAGAAAAGTAAATTTTTTAAACAACAAATTTGTGAAAAAAGCTCCCTCTTCATGAATTTTAAAGCTCAAAAATTTACTTATTGGCATAACTATTAAAGGTCTTAGAATAAAAATCAAAAGTGTAAATATCCCTAAAATCAAAACTTGAATTCGAATATTTGAATTTTGGATTTGTAATAAATTCACTAAGAATTCAACAGAAGAAAGGTTTGGATTTCCACTCAAGATACTAACTACATATCCCACTAAAATAGCCATTAGAGCAGTGCCAAGTAAATCAAAGAAGTTAGTCAAAACTCTTGATAATAGAAGCAATATGAACAGTCGTTTTAATTTTCTATCTACAAAATCCCAAGCTTCTTTAATTGCTTTATAAACATTCATTTAATTATTAATCTATCTCATTTGCAATATCTTTTTTAGATTCTGACCTTATGTCTATTTTCCAACCAGTAAGTCGTGCCGCTAATCGGGCATTTTGTCCCTCACGACCAATTGCTAATGACAATTGAAAATCTGGAACTAAAACTTGAGCACTTCTAGATTCCAAATCAGTAACACTAACTTGAGAAACTTTGGCAGGAGATAATGCATTGGCAATGAAAGTTGCAGGATCTAAAGAAAAATCAACAATATCAATTTTTTCTCCACCTAATTCATTCATCACATTTCTTACTCTTTGACCCATTGGTCCAATGCAAGTTCCTTTAGGGCTTATTTGTGGATCATGGGATAACACTGCAATTTTTGTTCTATGACCTGATTCTCTTGCAACTG
>JBJSWT010000183.1:0-3489 GCA_046086025.1 Actinomycetes bacterium
TTTATTACTTTTAATTTGGGCTTTTGTATTTTTTATAATTGGTTATTTATTTATCAGTAACACTAAAGGCTATTTGAAAAGAGATCATTCAAAAGTAAAACCCGATGGTCATAAATTTGTTTTCTCAATGCTACTTTCAGGTATTTGTTTTTATGTGGGAGTTGAAGTTGGAGCAACTGGCTGGATTCCTACCTACATGATTGATAAAAACTACTCTGCTCAAATTGGAGCAAGTGCTTTAGCAATATTTTTCTTAAGTTTAGCTGCAGGAAGAATTGTAATTTTACCTTTAGTTAAAAAGTTTTCTCCAACAGAAATTGTTATCACATCTTGTGTTTTAATAATTATCAGTATTTCCTTTATAGGATTCACAAATTTTTCCTTAATTGGCTTTGCCATTATGGGTTTTGTGTGTGGTCCAGTCTTTCCCACAGCCATGGTTTGGGCAGTAAGAATTAATCCAGGAGATCCAAGAACTGCAGGATTTATGATGTTTGCTGCAATTTTGGGTGCAACAATTTCACCGTCTTTGATGGGTTTAATTATGGATTCGACAGGAACAAGTATTTTTCCTTGGTTATTAATGGTTCCAGCCCTGTTAACTTTTTTAGTTTATGCAATTGCAGCAAGACAAAAAATTGCTGAACATATAGAACATCACTAAAGATCTAGTGATTTAATTGAATCGTTAAATTCCTTTATCTTTGTTTTAATTTGGTCTTTATTAAGTTTTAAATGTTCTAAAATTGTAAAACGATCTGGTCTAGTTGAAGGTGCTTTATCAATAATTTCTACAAATTCTTCATCACTAAAACCTAAATCAAGATGAGTTAAAGGTAAATCATGTTGGGCTAGAGCAAAGGCAAGTTCATCAAAATGTTCTTGGCCATCTCTTAAAAATGTGGCAAATAAAGCTCCCACACCTACTTGTTCACCGTGTGGTTTAGTTCGATTCGGATATAAAAGATCAATGGCATGAGAAATTTCATGACAAGCACCACTGCAAGGTCTACTAGTTCCTGCAATTCCCATCGCAATTCCTGATAAAACTAAAGCTTCCGAAAGGGCAACTAAAAAGTCATCACTGCCAATTGAATCTGCTCTTCCTAAAAGTGCTTCAGCACTAATACGAGCCATGGAAGAAGCTAGGCCATCCATTTTTTCATTATTAACATTTACTGCTAATTCCCAATCTTTAACTGCAGATAAATTACTTAACACATCTCCAATTCCTGCTTTTATAAATCGATTAGGTGCAAGTTTTATGGCATCTAAATCAACTACAACTGCTAAAGGTGCATTAACACCAAATGAACCACGACCACCTTTATCTTCCAAAATACTTACTGGGGAAGCAATTCCATCGTGAGCTAAATTTGTGGCAACAGAAATCATAGGAATTTCTAATTTTGTTGCAGCATATTTACAAACATCGATAACTCGTCCTCCACCAACTCCAACGATGGCATCATAATTATTTGGCTTTAATTCATCTGCTAAAGAAATTGCATCAGTTAAAGAATTACCTGGAGAAATATAAACTTTGGCATTTGGTGCTATTTTTTTAAGTTTTTCAGAAAACTTTTTACTTCCACCTTCACTCATTACTATTGCGATATGACCTTTAGCTGAAACTCTTTGATCAGCAAGAACTTGAGTTAAATCATCCAGCGCACTTTTTCGAATATCTATGTATAAAGGTGTTTCAACCATTCGCTTTAGTAATGACATGCAATTGACCTTGCCTTAGCTAAATCATCATGATTATCAACTTCAACCCAAGATACTTCGCCAATTGGTTGTAATCCAACGACGCCACCTCGATCAACATATTCCTGATACCCATCTTCATAATAAAGATTTGGATCTAGTCTCCAGGTTGCTTCTAAGCTTGCTTCTAGATCATCTGCTGCATCTGGTTCAACAATTGTTAAACCAATGTATTCACCATATGCAGAATTTGGATCCATCAATTTTGTAATTTTAGAAAGATTTCCAGCACAATCAACAGTTAGTTTCATTTCTTCTTCAGCTAATTTTTTTACTGTATCTACTGCTAATAAAATTGCTGGTCCTCTATTGGAAAGTAAAGTTTCTTCGACAGAATGTGGATGAACCGTGTCTCCATTTGCTAATAGGAAACCTTGGGGGAATAAATCTCTGGCGCACCATAGAGAATAAGCATTATTCCATTCTTCAGCTTTGTCATTATGAATTAATTCAATTGTTACATTATGTCTTTTTTCTAAATCTTTTTTTCTGTTTTCAACTTCTTGTGATTTATATCCAACAATAATTGCAACATCTTTTAAGCCAACTTTAGAAAAATTACTTAAAGTTAAATCAAGAATTGTGGTTTCGTTATCAATTGGAATTAAAGCTTTAGGCAATGTGTCGGTGTAGGGGCGAAGGCGTCTTCCAGCACCAGCAGCCAACACCATCCCAATCATTGAAAAAATCTCACTTTCCCAATTGTTTAAGTAAAAATACCCTCGTAAATAGTCTTTCACGCATGCTTATTGAAGAAGTGTATTGAGTAGGCTCGTAATCACTATGGCATTTAATTCAAGAAGATTTGATTCCAATCCGTGGTATTTACGCATACGAAGAATGGCTGGTGCAGCGTATCACGCTTGGATTGCAAATGATCCTGAAGCAATAACTGAATTTAAAGATGTTAAAAATAATTCCTTAAACTTTGAAGTTTTAGCTTATTTTGGTGATGACTTATCTCGTTCTTATCAGTTACAACAATGGCTACCTGTATTTGAAGAATTGGATAAATCTCATAAAGTTCAAATTATTTGTAGACAATACCCAACCACTAAACACATAAGAAAATTAACTAAATTACCTGTTAATTCTGTTTATGACTTTTTTACCCTGACTGATTTAATTGAATCAAAGAATTACAAAGTGATTTTGTATGTAAATAATTCATTCACTAATTTTCAAGCTATGGCTGCAAAAAAAGCATTTCATGTGCATTTAAACCATGGTGAATCAGACAAAATGAGTATGACTTCAAGACAAATGTATGCCTACGATGTTGTGGCAGTAGCAGGACAAGCGGCAAAAGATCGATTAGCTAATGCACTAATTGTTAAAGATGAAAATAAAGAAATAGTTATTGGAAGACCTCAATTAGATTTGTTAAGTAAACCATTAGAAGTACCTAGGGAAAGAAAAATATTAGTTTATGCTCCAACTTGGCATGGTGATCAAGAAGCAAATAACTACACCTCAGTTGATTTATATGGAGAAAAAATTATTGATGCCATGCTTAAAATTCCAAATGCCACAGTGCTCTATAAACCTCATCCAAAAATTGTTGCTGCAAAAGCTTTAATCGCTACAAAACCACATAAAGCAATATTGGAAAAACTAGAAAATGCAAATAATAAAGATAAGAATGCAAAACATCAATTAGTCACAGGAGATCCAATGCCAGTTTTGCAAGTTGCTGACTTATTGGTTTCTGATGTTTCG
>JBJSWT010000184.1:0-1467 GCA_046086025.1 Actinomycetes bacterium
TAATCAATAACAGTTCTTCTTGGTCCAATACCCCAAGCGATGTAATTCCACATCCAGTCAGCAATGACACTGATTCGATTTCTTCCACCTGCTAGATAAAAGACGTGTAGTGCAAGCCAGGTAAGCCAAGCAAGGGTGCCATGAAATCTCAATCCATTAGGCATTTCCACAACAGCTCTTCTTCTACCAATTGTTGCCATTTGACCTTTATCTTTGTATTTGAATTTAGTTAAAGGTTTATTGTTCTTTAAATTTAAAATTTGTTTAGCAACATGTCTTCCCATTTGCATCGCAACGGGAGCAACCATAGGCAAAGGTTTACCGTCTAATTTAAAGTGTGCACCATCACCAATTACAAAAATATTTGGTTTGGATCTTAAGTATTCATCCACAATTATTCGATTAGATCTGTCAGCTTCTCCAATTTTTGCCCATTCAGAATGAGCAGCAACTCCTGCAGCCCAAATAATTGTGCCTGCCATTAATATTTCGCCATTTTTCAAATGCACTGTTGATTCATACATTCGATCTACTTCAGAATTAGTTTTAACAGTTACCCCAATTTCTTCTAATTCTTTTTGGGCATGCATAGAAGATTTTTCTTTAAACATTGGTAATACTCGTGAACCTGCTTCAACTAAAGTAACTGAGGCATGTTTATAAATATCTGGAAATTCATGTTTCATACTTTTTTGTAATTCAGCAACTGCTCCAGATATTTCTACACCCGTTGGTCCTGCACCAACAACTATTACTTTTAAAGAATCTTTAGGTTTATGTCCTGCTTCAATTTCTTCATACATATTTAAAAGTTGATATTTAATATTTCTAGCTTCGGCAATCGTTTTCATTTGTAAAGTATTTTCTTTAACTCCAGGAATACCAAAAGTATTACCAGTACTTCCTGTAGCTAAAACTAAATATTCAAATTCAATACTTGATTGATCTTTTAAAGTAATACTATTTTCTGATTCGTTAATTTTAATTAATTCACCTCGAAGATATTTAACTCCAGGAATGGCAGCTCTTATCGGATAAGCAATATCGTCTTCGGGTAAACCACCGGTTGCGACTTGATATAAAAGGGGAGAAAAAAGTTGGTAAGGATTTTTATCAATAATGGTGATTTCAAAATCATTATGTTTGGCAAGTTTTTGGGCAACAGTTAACCCCGCAAAACCTGCACCAATAATCACAACTTTCATGGGCTTAAGTATTGCGTTCCTGGCTAACTATCGCAAAATATCTGTGGGTAAGTCTAAAATTTCATCCATCACACCAGATGGTTGCGGATTTTCATATTGCATTTCAATTTGACTAAATACAATACGACCTTCAGCTGAAGTGACTGGTTTTATTAATTTAATGTCTACATTTGTGACCACATCTGTACCTGCGGCACAATTTGGTTCACAATCATTAGTGGTAGAAGTGCCGGTCCCAATAGCCTCTTGGCTAGTCCAGCTT
>JBJSWT010000185.1:0-9094 GCA_046086025.1 Actinomycetes bacterium
TTTTCTTTTAACACACCCCATTGTTTTGCATATTTATTTACGGTGGCAGTTAATGCTGTTCGAAATCCTTCTTCATGCATACCACCTTCATGAGTATTAATTGTGTTTGCAAATGTGTAAACAGCTTCTTGATAACCAAAATTCCATTGCAAAGCAACTTCGGCACTTAAACCTTTTTTCTTATCTTCATTTTCAATATGAATTACATCTTTATGAACTAATGTTTCACCTTTTGCTTTGTTTAAGAAATTAACAAAATCAATAATTCCACCGTCATATTTGTAGTTAACAATTCTTTTTTCACCTTTTTCATCAAGGCGCTCTTTTCTTTCATCAATTAAAGTTAGAGATAAACCTTTATTTAAAAATGCCATTTCTCTAAATCTGGTAGCAAGTGAATCAAATGAATATTCTGTGGTTTCAAAAACTTCTTTGTCTGCTTTAAAAGTTACTTTTGTGCCAGATCCATCAACTGCTTTTCCTTTTTTAAGGGCTGCAGTTGGAACTCCCTTTTTATAACTTTGAGTCCATAAGAACCCATCACGTTTTACTTCAACATTAAGTTCAGATGACAAGGCATTAACAACAGATGCACCTACACCGTGAAGTCCACCAGAGACTTGATAACCGCCACCACCGAACTTTCCACCAGCATGTAACACGGTAAAAACTACTTCTAGTGCAGGTTTTTTTTCAGTTTTATGTAAATCAACAGGGATACCACGACCATTATCAATGACACAAATTTTGGAATCATCCAAAATACTTACAACAATTTCAGTTGCAAAACCAGCTAATGCTTCATCAACTGAATTATCAACAATTTCATAAACTAAATGATGTAAACCGCGTTCACCAGTTGAACCGATATACATTCCAGGACGTTTTCTAACAGCATCTAAACCTTCAAGAACTTGAATCGCACTGGCGTCATATGACATAAGTTGTGATTCAACTCCTAAAAAATATATTTTGTAAAAAGTGTTGACTAGTTAAGACAATTCTAGTGTGTTGTTACAGGTGTGAAATCGGCTGATAGGCCTTTTTAGTAGTCATTTTTACGCATAGAAGGCACTCTCCATAAGCCTTTTTGCGCAGGTTTTGCTGGTCCATAAACTTTTAGGGTCTTGACAACACCATCTCCAACCTCTAAGGCAATTCTTTTCTTTAAATCACTACTTAAAAGTCTGATTTGAGTTGCCCAAGTTGATGAATCAGCTCTTAAAATTAATTCGTTAACATCTGCATTAAAAATTTCTATTGAAACATGTGATGCAATTTCATCTCCAACAATTTCATTCCATCTAGAAATTAAATTTGCAACCGATGTTGGTTGTTGCCAACCAAAATCTTTAACAACTTTTTTCAAAACATTGCCAATTTTTTGTGGATCTCTTTGATCTGGATGTGCTCCACTTCTAAATTCTTCACTTCTACCAAATCTTGGACGTTTTAAAACTGATTTTTTGTTCCGAAATTTTGTATTTCTAGCTCTTGCTCTTGCTAAAGCATTAGCTGCGGCATCATTTTTCTTTAAATCATCACTCATTGTTTTGACTAACCTGACCGTTATTCACAAATAGTTTCTTTCCACCTAATTCACTAGGCACATCTTCCATAACTGCTGCGGTAATTAGCACTTGTTCCACACTATTTAGCCTAGAAATGAGTTGATTTCGCCTTGTGGTGTCTAGTTCAGCAAACACATCATCAAGCACTAAAACAGGATCTCCAGCTCTTGAATTTGCCTTCAAAAGATCAAAGGAAGCAAGTTTTAACGCTAATGCCACTGACCAAGATTCACCATGGCTTGCATAACCTTTTGCTGGAAGTTCTCCAATAGAAATTTCTACATCATCTCTATGTGGTCCAACTAAAGTCAAACCTCTATCTAGTTCATCAAGTTGTCTTTCTTTAATTTTTTCACTCATTTTTATTTTCAAATCATCCAAAGTCATCTCAAAGGATGAAACATTTGGTAAATATTTAATATTTAATGCCTTACTTGAAGGCGCTAATTCAGCATAAGCTTTAGAAACGTAAGGTAATAAATCATTTATTAATTGGTTTCGGTAAAAAGTTATTTGACTACCTAAATTTATTAATTGTTCGTTCCAGATATCTAAAGTTGTAAGCACTGATTCTTGGTTATTTTTCCTTGCCACATAAGAACTTTTTAAAAGTGCGTTTCTTTGTTTTAAAACTCGTTCATAATCTGTTTTTAAACTTATATAAGTAGGACTTTTTTGGACCAGTAAATAATCTAAAAAGTATCTTCTTTCACTTGGATCTCCTTTAACTAAAACTAAGTCTTCTGGAGAAAAGGTTATTGTTTGTAAAATGCCTAAAACATCTTTTGTTTTTTTGCATTCAGAACCGTTAAGTTTTGCTTTGTTTGATTTTCCAGGCCAAATTTCGATTTCAATCCAATTTGTTCGATCTTGATATTTAACTCCGGTTCGAACTATTGCTCTTGGTTGATTTAATTTAATTAAAGGAAGATCTTGTGAGACTCGATGTGAGGATAAAGTCGCGCAATAAGAAATAGCTTCAACTAGGTTTGTGTTGCCTTTACCATTACTACTAATAAAAGTGGTAATTCCTGGTTCTAGGTTTACTTCAACAAATGAATAGTTTCGAAAATCTACTGCAGCAAGTGAAATAACGTGCACAAGTTTTTAGCCAGCTAAACGAACCGGCATGATCAAATAACGGTAGGAGTCATCATTTACTCCCTCGTTATTTACTCCACTCAAGACTGCAGGTTTTGAAGCAGCAGTAAAACTCATTCGAGTTATAGGAGCATTAACACTTGCAAGACCGTCTTTTAAGTAAGCCGCATTAAAAGCTATTTCTAAACCTTCACCATTTAAAGTTAACCCAACAACTTCTTCAGCTGTGGCATCTTCTCCAGCACCAGCTCTTAAAACTAATTCGTTAATTCTAAAATCTAAACGAATTGGAGTGTTTCTTTCAGCAACTAATTCAACTCTTTTTATTGCATCTAATAGTTCTTGAGTTGAAACATCTGCAGTAGAAGTTGATTCACTTGGTAATAATGATCTGTACTTTGGAAAATCTGCATCTAATAATCTTGTGGTTGTACGTCTTCCTTCACCTTCAAAACCCATTAATTTATCTTTATCTGAAGCCAAAGAAATTAATATTTCGTTTGAATTTAAAAATCCTTTAGCGCCTTCTGCCAAAGTTCTAGCAGGAACTAATGCTGCAGTAGAAACTTTTGGATCATTTGGATTCCAAGAAAATTCTTTAACCGCTAAACGATATCTATCAGTAGCAGCCAGAGTAATTGTGTTTCCTTCAATTTCAACTCTAATTCCAGTAAGCATTGGTAGTGATTCATCTCTACCTGCCGCAACTGCAACTTGTGCTACAGATTCTGCAAAAACTTTTGCTTTTGCAGATCCACTTGTTTTTGGTAAAGGTGGAAGAGTTGGATAATCATCTGGTGGCAAAGTTGGTAGCGCAAAATTTGCTTTACCGCATTTAATTTCTAATCTTGAACCATTAAGTGTTCCTACAACTGGTTGGTTCGGAAGAGATCTTGAAATGTCTGCAAATAGTTTTCCTGAAACTAAAACTTTTCCACTTTCAGAAATTCCTGCATCAATACTGACACGGGAAGAAACTTCATAATCAAAGGCAGAAAGGGTTAAGGAATTTTTGTCAGCTTCGATTAATATTCCTGCCAACATTGGTTGAGCTGGTCTGGCAGGTAAAGTCCTGGCAGCCCAAGCAACAGCTTCTGCTAAAACATCTCTTTCAACTTGAAACTTCATAAATTCTTTCTTTAAATCTTTTAGTATTACCGGGTTGTAATTCTTCGAACTCTTTAATTTAGACCAATGCTTTCATGCTCTTAGACGCAGGGAAAGGGGTAAAAGCACGATATTTTTAAAACTCCTATTAGTAGTTAATTTATATATATTTATATAACTAGTAGTAGTAATAGGGCTTGTTGATATGTGGGAAAACAAGTGTTTACCCAGTTCAAATTGGGTGGCGTAAGTGTTTGTGAATTGTGTCGAAGCTTTGTAATTTCGTTCATAACCTGGGGAAAGACCAGATTCTTTTAAACCTTTGTGGGTAGATCTTCTTATATCCACAGTTTTATGGCCTAGTTCCCTCAAGGAAACCACAGGTTATCCACAGGGGTATTTAACCTTAAATTAGAACTTGAGACTTATCCACAGAATATAAACAATTGTGAATAATGTGAAAATAGGGGTCTTTTGGGGCGAAAAGTTATTAAGCCCGGGTTTGAACCTTGATTCTGGTAGTTAAATCGGCAACTTGGTTATAAAGACCACGTCGCTCTGCCATAAGTTGGCGAACTTTTCTTTCCGCATGCATCACAGTGGTGTGATCTCGTCCTCCAAATGATTGTCCAATCATCGGTAAAGATAGATCTGTTAATTCACGACATAAATACATGGCAATTTGTCTGGCAGTTACTAAGTTTCTAGATCTAGAAGATCCGATTAGATCATCAATTGAGATTCCAAAATAACTAGATGCTTCATTCATAATCAAAGCTGCAGTAATTTCTGGACCACTTTGTTCTGGTAACAAATCTTTTAATACCGCTTCTGCCAAACTCATCTCAACTGGTGTTCTATTTAAGTTTGCATAAGCACTAATACGAATTAGTGCACCTTCTAATTCACGAATGTTGGTGGTCACTTTGCTGGCAATGTATTCCAAAACCTCACCTGGAACTTGAAGTTTTTCTTGACCAACTTTTTTTCTCAAAATTGCAATACGTGTTTCTAATTCAGGTGGTTTGATATCAGTGATTAATCCCCATTCGAAACGTGAACGCATACGATCTTCAAAATCTTGTAATTGTTTTGGTGGCAAATCTGAAGTAACCACAATTTGTTTATCAGCATTATGCAAAGTATTAAAAGTGTGAAAAAACTCTTCCTGGGTTTGAACTTTTCCACTTAAGAATTGAATGTCATCAATTAATAAAACATCAACATCTCGATATCTTCTTTGAAAAGCAGAAGCTTTATCATCACGAATTGAATTAATAAAATCATTGGTAAATTCTTCAGAAGAAACATAACGAATTTTTGCACCTTGATATAAGTCTCTGGTGTAATGACCAATTGCGTGAAGTAAATGTGTTTTTCCTAAACCTGATTCACCGTAAATAAAAAGTGGATTGTATGCACGCGCTGGCATTTCTGCAGTTGCAACAGCAGCCGCGTGTGCCAATTTATTTGAAGAACCTGCAACGAAAGTATCGAAAGTATATTTCGGATTTAATCTGGATGATTCATCATGTTTAGAAACAGGAGAACCTGTACCTGGACGGTTTTGATTTAAGAATTGTGGAATCGGTGCAACAGTTTCAGCATAAGTAGCATCTGCTAATTCATCTGTGGCATCTTCATCTAAGTTTGGAGCAATTGATGGATCAACAGAAATTGCTAAACGAACTTCTCGACCTAAAGCATTACTTAAAGCACTCACAACTAATGGACGTAAACGGGTTTCCAAAACATCTTTTGTAAATTCATTAGGCGCAGCAACTAAAGCTGTGTCTTCAACTAAAGCTAAAGGTCTTGTTAAAGAAACAAATGCTCTTTGTTGAGCAGTTAAAGCGTCATCTCCTAGGCCACCAATGGCTCTAGTCCAGACCTCATGAAGGTCTACATTTTCTTCCACAAAAATCCTTAATCTATCCACAAAGTTATCCACAAGATGTGGAGATGAGGTTTTTATGAGGCTAAATTCCCCTAAAAAATCCCCTGACCTGTGGACAATACAGGGTCACTATTTGGTCTGACAAGGTGGCTGAACAATTTCTGTGGATAAGAACCAAATCTCGATTTTCTGTTTAGATCTATTAATTAGCCCGACCCCTTGTGTTACTTAAGTTAACTCATTGCAATAAGGTTGAGATTCAAGAATTAATAGGAGCAACTTTAAGTGAAGCGCACTTATCAACCAAACAACAGAAAGAAAGCCAAAGTTCACGGCTTTCGCGAACGCATGAGTACCCGCGGTGGTCGCGCTGTTCTTTCTGCTCGTCGCCGTAAAGGCAGAGCTTCAGTTTCAGTTTCTTCCCGCTAACTAGCCCTTTAAGGGATTAAAAGGGGCACCTAGATGCTTCCCAAAAAACACAGACTTAATCTTTCTAAAGACTTTGAAAAAGTCACCAAAAACGGGGTTAAGGTAAATACCGAAATTGCGGTAATTTATGCGATCGCAAATCCTTCAACTCAAACTAATTCTCAAATCGGTTTAATCGTTTCAAAAATTGTTGGTAACTCTGTGGTCCGACATAAAGTTTCAAGACAAATTAGAAATGTTGTAAAAAAAATATTAAATAAAATTCCTAACAACATTCAAATTGTTATTAGAGCACTACCAAAAATAAATGAAAAAGGTTTTTTAGAATTAGAAAACATTTTAGAAACAGCAATTTTAAAATCGATAGAAAAAGCAAATGTCTAAAAAACCCCTGTCAAATAAGGCTTTTTTGAACCTTTTAGAATTACCACGAAAAATATTAATTATATTTTTTCCAATTATTTTTATTTACCAAATAATATTTTCACCCCTTTTAGGTCCTCGTTGTAAATATCATCCAAGTTGTTCAAATTATTTTTTAGAAGCAATTAAAATTCATGGAATTATTAAAGGAATTATTTTAAGTGCATTAAGAATTATTAGATGCAATCCTTTAAGTAAAGGTGGATTTAATCCAGTTCCTGAAAAAGGATTTTGGTTTGCCTCTGTTTATCCCGATGGCTCCCCCCGGCACTAGCGCTTTTTTCAAAGACGTGGGACGATTTAAGTCTTGAATGAATTAATACCCGCCTGACAAATTAAGACCAAAAAGCTTTGGAGTTTAGTTAAGTGATTGACACACTTTTAGCACCATTGGAATGGGTAATTTCTGCCCTGCTTTATTTCTTCCATCAAGGCTTTTCTTCATTTCTTGATCCAACCGCAGGTTTGACTTGGGCCCTTTCAATTGTGGGGCTTGTGATTGTGGTCCGTATTTTGATCATTCCTTTGTTTGTACGCCAAGTAAAAAGCCAAAGAAATCTTCAATTAATCCAGCCTCAAATGAAAGAACTGCAAAAGAAGTATGCAGGAGATCGCGAAAAACTTGGTCAAGAAATGATGAAGCTTTACCGCGAGACTGGCACTAATCCCCTTGCCTCCTGTTTTCCAATCCTTTTGCAAGCACCAATCTTTTTTGCCCTCTTTAGAGTGCTTCAATATGGTATTTCTCAAGAAAAAGCTATTGGTTATTTCGTTGACTATCCAAACCTTGTTTCCATGGCCCATGACGCCGAATTAATCGGAGTTCCACTCTGGGGCTACTTCAGAGGGGCTGCTCAAACACCTAATCCTTTAAATACCCAGATTTTGACTGTGGCTTTGGTTATTTTGATGTCTTTAACTACCTTTTTGACTCAACGTCAATTAATGGTTAAAAACATGCCTGCAAATACCCCGATGATTCAACAACAAAAAATCTTGCTTTATGTATTCCCCGTGATTTTTGCTGTGGGTGGTGTGGGCTTTCCAATAGGTGTATTGATCTACTGGTCCACCACCAATATTTGGTCCATGGGCCAACAATTCTGGATTATTAGAAATAATCCAACACCAGGAACACCTGCATACGATGCTTGGGAAAAACGAAAAAGAGCTAAAAAACACCAAGACAATGTGGTCGAAGGGGAAGTTAAACCTGAAGAAATTAACCAACCCAAAAGACAACAACCAAAAAGAATCAGTCGAAAAGACCGAAAAAACAAGTAATAGATGTTTCACGTGGAACATCGCATAGAAATTAAAGAACAAGGAGTTAAGTTATGTCAGAAAATTCAAAGGAACTAATCGCCCAGCTAGAAAAAGAAGGCGATATCGCAGCTGATTATCTAGAAGGATTATTAGATATTGCAGACCTAGACGGAGACCTAGTGGTCGATGTTGAAGGCGAAAGAGCACTGGTAAGCATCAAAGGGGCAGATTTATCAAATTTGGTTGGAAATGAAGGCCAAGTATTAAACGCCCTTCAAGACCTATCCCGTTTAGCAGTAACTCGCGAAACTGGCGAAAGATCTCGACTCATGATCGATATATCTGGCTACAGAGCAGCCAGAAAGGCAGCCTTGGCTGAACTTGGATTAGAAGCTTGCGAAAGAGTTAAGAAAACAGGCGAAGCTGTGGCCTTGGAATCAATGAACCCATTTGAAAGAAAAATTGTTCATGATGCAGTGGCTGAAGCTGGATTGAAATCAGAATCTGAGGGTGAAGAACCAAACCGATATGTGGTGGTATTGCCAGCGTGATTGATGGCCCAAATGTTTCACGTGGAACAAAGCCAACCCAATCTCAAATTCAAGCCCTAGAGCCTCACTTTTCCAAGTTAGATCAATATGCCCAAATTCTGATTGAAGACGGTGTCAAACTTGGCCTTATTGGCCCAAGGGAAGTTGATCGTATCTGGGATCGACATATTTTGAATTGTGCAGCGATTTCTGAGCTAATTACAGATGGCCAATCAATTATTGATATTGGTTCAGGTGCAGGACTTCCTGGATTAGTTCTTGCCATCTTGAATCCCAATTCAAAAGTCACTTTAATTGAACCTATGCAACGAAGATGCGACTTTTTAACCCAAACTGTCCAAAAACTAGATTTAAAGAATATAAGCATTCTAAAAGATAGGGCAGAGAACGTGTCCGCCCAAGCACAAGTGGTAACCTCTAGGGCAGTTGCTCCACTAAACAAACTCCTTGAATGGTCATTACCCCTTGTTTTAAAGAACGGTAAAGTTCTAGCAATCAAGGGTGAGAAGGCAAATGACGAGCTTTTGCAAGCAAAACTTGAAATTCCAGCTCTTAAAAACATGACTGCCACTATCAAGTCATGTGGCAGGGCATTAGATTTGAACGTCACAGTAGTTGAAGTAATAAAGGAGGGCTAATGGCATCAGATTCAAAACCATCTGATCTTGGTTGGCCTACACCTGAAGAAGAAACCGTTAAATCTGGAAAGCCATCTGATTTAGGTTGGCCCGCCAAATGAGTATTGATAC
>JBJSWT010000186.1:0-1803 GCA_046086025.1 Actinomycetes bacterium
TAACCAATAAAAAGGTTTTGGATCATCAACTGCAAATTCAATACCAAAAATATTAGGTGGAGCTGGAATACCAGCTAATCCAGCGGCACCTCCAGTGACATTTACGTTAATTGCAACGATGCGAACTATTTCGCCGAATCCAAGTGTAATGATTGCAAGATAATCACCGCGAAGTCTTAAGGCGGGTAAACCAAGACAAAGTCCTGCCAGCATCGCAAATGCCATACCTAATAAAACATTTTCCCAGAAAGCAAAACCAAAATTTAAACTAAAAATCGCGTGCGTGTATGCACCAATTGCAAAAAATGCTACATATCCTAAATCTAATATTCCGCTTTTTCCAACAATAATATTTAAGCCAATGGCCATAATTGCATACATTCCCATTGGGTAAAACAAGACAGATGCAAAGTCAGATTCTGTAGTACCAAAAACTGGATTGTCCAAAAACGGTAAAGCATAGAGAAATCCAATTACGACAACTCTAAAAATCACTCTTTGAGATTTAGTTGTATTTTCCCACCAATCACCAAATTTGTCCCTTAGATTAAAGCGAACTTTTTTGGAAGAATTTGTACTCATACTCTTGCCCTCTGCAATGCCTCACCAAACAAACCAGTTGGCTTGAAAAGAAGAACTAAAACAAGAATTAAGAAAGTCACAACGTCTCTCCAGTTGTAACCCAAAACAGCTGAAGAGAATTGTTGAATTATTCCTAAAGCAAAAGATCCTGCTAATGCTCCACGAATATTTCCTATTCCTCCAAGAACTGCAGCGGTAAAGCCTGAAATTCCCAATAAAAATCCAACGTTAAATTTTGTTGCTTCATAAAACAACATGTAAAACGAAGAAGCAACACCGGCTAGAACCCCGCCAAGTAAAAATGTAAAACCAATTACACGATCGACATTTACACCCATCAAGACAGCAGTTCTTTCATCTTGCGATACTGCTCTAATACCTCTTCCAAGTCTAGTTTTTTGAATTATTCGATCTAAAATAATCATTAGTCCTATAGCCCCAACCAAAACAACTATTTTATCAATAGTGAAATATGCAGTACCAATTTGAAATAATGAATTCTTTTCTAAAAGTCTTGGAAAATCCCAATCTTTGGAATCAGAAATTAATCTAAATAATTCTACTAAAAAAAATGAAGCGCCAATTGCTGAAATTAAAGATGATAATCTATTTGCATTTTTTCTTCTTAATCTACGATATGCGACTACTTCTAATAACATTGCAGAACTTCCGCTAGCTACTGCTGCTACCAAAGAAATTAAAAGAAAAACTCCAAGAAATGAAACTATCCCCAGAGGTTCTTCAAAACCTGTAAATCCTAAAGTCATTGTGACACCAAGGCATGCAAAAGTTCCAATCATAAAGATTTCAGAATGAGCAAAATTAATTAATCGTAAAACACCATAAACAAGTGTGTAACCAAGTGATACAAGTGCATAAATTGCACCAACAACAATGCCATCTAGTAAAAGGGATCCGAACTCTGACCAAAGTATCGAGAAATCCACTAGCACTCCTTAATAATGAGGGTGAGGCACTTTACGTACCTCACCCTACAACTATAAATACGTAATTACTTAATTGCGCCTACGTATTCGATTTTGCCATTCTTGACGATGAATTCGTTCATCACCTTAGTGGCTGGTTCACCTTTAGCATCGAACTTGAGTGTTTGACCAACACCTTTATATGTAGAGGTATTGATGAAGTTCAAGATAGATGGTCTATCGGTTTTTCCTGCTTTAACTGCTGCAAGGAAGAATCCTGCTGCGTTGTATGCCT
>JBJSWT010000187.1:0-11911 GCA_046086025.1 Actinomycetes bacterium
TCGCATATTGTGTAAGCGATCAGCAAGTTTTACTAAAAGAACTCTTATGTCTTTTGCCATTGCCACGACCATTTTTCTTACAGTTTCTGCGGCACTTGATTCCCCATATTTAACTTTGTCTAATTTGGTAACTCCATCAACTAATCGGGCAACTTCAGATCCAAAATCTTCTTCTAGTTTTTCAATTGAATATCCAGTGTCTTCAACGGTGTCATGCAGAAGTGCTGCTGCCAAAGTTTCACTTGATAAACCAAGATCTGCCAAAATTTGTGCAACAGCAATTGGGTGGGTTATGTATTCTTCGCCACTTCTTCTTTTTTGACCTTCATGTTGTCTTTTAGAAATTTCATATGCCTTATTAACTAATTCAAAATTGTCTTTAGAGTGGTATTTTTTTAAAGTTTTAATTAATTGATCAATTTCTTTAGTTTCAGATTTCCAACCTGTTAATTTTGCGAATCTACTGCGCGTGATGGATGCGTCTGACATGAAAGACGCCTCCCAGAAAAAACTTCAACTGTTGGCTCTTTAGTTTATCAAGTTAACTAAATTAATCGATTTAAGAGTGACTATTTCTTTCTTTTGGAACGAGAAAAACGTTTAGGTTGAGATCTTGGACCTGCTTGCATAACCGTGGTTGAAGTTGTGCTGACACTTATTTGAACACTTTCAGTGCCAGTAATCCCTGCATTTGCTCTTCTTGCATGAACTCTGTTCTTCAAAGAAATAATTTCTGGTTGATTTTCCTTTAATTGAACTAGTAAAGGAGTTGCAATAAATACTGAAGAATAAGTTCCGGCTGCAATACCAACAAACAAAGCAAGAGCTAAGTCTTTTAAAGTTCCAGCTTGCAAAATGCCCACACCAACAATCAAAATTGCAGCCACAGGTAAAAGGGCCACAATGGAAGTGTTGATTGATCTAATAAGTGTTTGATTAAGAGCTAAGTTTGCAGCTTCTTGATAGTTCAATCTTGATTGAGCAAGTATGCCTCTGGTGTTTTCTTTAACTTTGTCAAAAACTACAACTGTGTCATAAAGTGAATAACCTAAAATTGTGAGAACTCCAATAACTGTTGCAGGAGTCACTTCAAAACCAGTTATGGCATAAACACCAATGGTAATTAATAAGTCGTGTAGCAAAGCTACAATCGCAGCCATTGCCATTCTGATTTCAAAATAAATTGTTAAGAACAAAATAACTAATAAAAGAAAAACTCCAAGACCAATGAGAGCTTGTCTGGTGATATCTGCACCCCAAGAAGGACCAACTGATTGAGTAGTAATTGTTGATTTTTCAACTTTGAAATCTGTAGAAATTTTTGAGATAAAGTTCTCAATTTGATCTTGCTCCAATGGAGGAGTTTGTATTTCTAATCTTTCATTTCCAACAGAAACAATCAAAGCAGTTTCAATACCTGCATCTTTAACAATATTTCTGGCATTTTCAACACTGGTCGTACTTGGAACCGTAAATTTGGCTCCACCTTCAAATTCAATTCCTAAATTGATTCCTCGAACAAAAACACCAGCTGCTGCCACTAATACAATCAGCAATGACATTAAATACCAAATTTTTCTTTTACCCACAAAATCAACAGAAGTTTCACCTGTATAAAGACGATTACCTAAAGCACTAAAATTCATTTATCTTTCACCACCTGAAAGTATTTGACTTCCCACAGTCAATCTTTTCTTAGAAACACCCGTCAAAATTCCGCCACGTTCTGCCCAACTTGATTTACCGAAATAAGTTACCAAAGGATGTGTAAACCAAAATGCGACTATTACGTCAATAATTGTGGTTAGTCCTAACGTAAAAGCAAACCCTCTAACACTTCCTACACTTAGTGCATATAAAACAATTGCTGCTAATAATGAGACAAAGTCTGCTGCTAGAAGTGTTCTTCTTGCTCTAATCCAACCTAATTCTGTTGCAACTCTTAAAGACTTACCATCTCTAATTTCATCTCTGATTCTTTCAAAATAAACCACAAAAGAGTCAGCTGTAATACCGATTGCAACGATTGCTCCTGCTATACCTGCAAGAGTTAAAGTAAATCCAATTGTTCTTCCTAGAGCAATAATTGAAACCCAAGTAAAGATTGCTGCTACAACTAAGCTAAAAACTGCAACAAAGCCTAAAGCGCGATAGTAAATTAATAAATATAAAACCACTAAACCTAAACCAATGGCACCAGCTAACAAACCGGCACTTAATTGATCTTGTCCAAGAGTGGGACTGATTGAAGTTGATTCAGCAATAGTTAATGTCACAGGTAATGCGCCGTATCTTAAAACTTGAGCAAGTTGCTTTGCTTCTTCTGCTTTGAAACTTCCTTCAATTTGTGCTTTGCCGCCAAGAATTGGTTCTGAAAAGAATGGAGCAGAAACTACCAAACCATCTAAAACTATTCCAAATCTATTTTGAGGAGAAGGTAATTTACTTAAATTAGTAGACGCTTCAGTTAATTTAGTTGCCCCCGTTGAATCAAAATCCAACAAAACCATCCAGCCTCCAGCACCTTGCTGTGGTAAAGATGCTTGAGAATCACTAACTTGATCTCCTGTAATAAAGGCAGGTGCTAATACAAATTTTTCAAACCCATCTTTTGAACAAGTCAAAGTGTATTTAGTTGGATCATCAGCTTTTCCACCTTGCAAAAGTCCTTGATCTAAACAATTTAAATTTAAATATTGATCATAAAGTTCATCTGATGTTGCGGCTTGAATTGGTAGTTGGGTTGGTTTAGTAATAGTTGGCGCAGGACTTGGGGATTCAGTTGTTGTAGTAGTTGGCGAAGCACTTGCTTCAGGTGAAATTACTTCAAAACCATTTGCTGCTGCTAATACTGCACGAAAATCTAGGCGAGCTGTTTGTTTTAAAAGATTAGTAATACCTTCAGGATTAACCCCTGGAACTGTAACAACTATGGCAGCATTTGTGCCGCTTCCTTGAACTGTTACTTCCGCTTCTGCAACACCAAATCCGTTAACTCTTTGTCGAATAATTTCTACAGATTGATCTATTTGATCTTGAGTTAATGTGCCTTGAGTTCCTGGTGCTAATTCAGGAGTAAGAATTACTTGAGTTCCACCTCTTAAATCAAGTCCAAGTCTTGCTTCATGAGAAGCACCTGGCCAATATCCCCACAAAAATAATCCAGCACTAACAATAAGTAATAAAAATAGAGATCTTCCTGGTCTAGATTTATTTGCTGCAGACAATTTGTCTTAACTCCTATAAATAATTTAATTTAACTTGCAAGTCTATTTTTATTAACTCAAGTATTGCCTATGACTTGAAAATTAGTTCAAACTGGTCAGGTTTACTCGCTAATATCGAGTATTTGTTGTGCTGGAACAGATTTTCCCAACAATTTAAATGCCATTGCAGTCGCAATACGACCACGTGGTGAACGAGAAATATATCCAACTCTTACTAAATAGGGTTCTGACATGTCTTCAACAGTTTCGGGTTCTTCGCCAACTGCAACAGCTAAAGTAGATAAACCTACTGGACCGCCGCCAAATTTATTTACTAATGCATCTAAAACTGATCTATCTATTCTGTCTAAACCTTTATCATCAATTTCGAATAAACTTAAAGCTTTCTTAGCAATATCTAAATCAACTTTTCCATTGGAATTAACTTGAGCATAATCTCTAACCCTTCTTAATAATCTATTTGCAACTCGCGGTGTTCCTCTTGATCTTCTGGCTATCTCATTTGCAGCATCTTCTGTAATTTCAATTTTTAAAAGATTTGAAGATCGATTTATTATTTGTTCTATTTCACTAGAGTCATAGAAATCTAAATGCGCTGTAAAACCAAATCGATCTCTTAATGGACTTGGCAAGAGTCCAGCTCTTGTTGTTGCCCCAATTAATGTAAAGGCAGGTAAATCAAGACCAATTGCATTTGCGCCCACACCTTTTCCAACAACTACATCAACTCGGTAATCTTCCATTGCTAAATAAAGCATTTCTTCTGCAGGTCTTGCTAAGCGATGAATTTCGTCTATAAACAGAATTTCTCCATTAGTTAAGGAACTTAAAATTGCTGCTAAATCACCTGCATGCTGAATTGCTGGACCACTTGTAACTCGAATTGGTGAACCTAATTCACTTGCCACAATTGCTGCCAAAGTTGTTTTTCCCAATCCTGGAGGACCAGATAAAAGAACATGATCTGCAGTGGTGCCGCGTTGCTGAGCAGCTCTTAAAATCAAATCCAATTGTTCTCTAACTCGATGTTGGCCAATAAATTCTTCTAAATTTTTTGGTCTTAACGCTCCTTCAACTTGTCGATCTTCATCGCTTACTTCAAGGCGGATAATTTCTAAACCTAAATCTGAACCAAAATCTTTATCTGAACTCATTTAGTTTTACTCAATATTTGAAGTGCTTGTCTTAAAGCAATTGAAAGTTCTGATTCGTTTGCAGGAATTTCAACTTGATCTGCAGCATTCAATGCATCTTTTCTATTCCAACCAAGTCCCATTAACGCTGAGATTAGTGAATCCTTAACTGATGAAGATTTATTTGAATTATTTGAAATCAATTTGTCAGATAATTCTAAAATTAATCTTTGGGCTCCTTTTTTACCAATTCCTGGAACTGTAGTTAATGCAACAACATCAGAATTAGATATAGCTTTACTTAATTTTTCTTCACCCATCACAGAAATTGCATTTAAAGCCATTCTGGGACCAATCCCTGAAACTGTTTGAAGTAGTAAAAACATTTCTTTTTCACTCTCGTCTGCAAATCCATAAAGAGTGAAACTATCTTCTCTAACAACTAAAACTGTAGGAACAACTACTTCATCGCCTTCTTTTTTTCCATGCAATGCGTTAGCAGAAGTAACCAGATTCATGCCGACTCCACCAACTTCAATTACTGCACCTAAGGCAGAAATTTCAGTTAGTTTTCCTTTGACAAATGCAATCATGAGACTTTTCTTTTCTTTATTTTCTCCACTGTACTGTTTCTCCATAGATGACACACCGCTAATGCAACTGCGTCGGATGCATCTGGTGGGGACAGTGGTGAAGACAAGTTACAAATTTTTTGAATCATACGTCCCATTTGGCGTTTATCTGCTTTTCCAGATCCAGTAACAGAAGCTTTAACTTGGGTCGGAGTATAGGTAAAAACTTCACAGTTAGCTTTTGCAGCATTTAATATTGCAAGTCCTGCTGCTTGCGCTGTTCCCATGACGGATTTCAAATTATGCTGACTAAACACTTGCTCAACCGCAACTGAATCAGGATTAAATTCTTTTATAACTTTTACCAGAGCTTCATCTAATTCAAGTAATCTTTGTGACAATTCACTTTTGGCATCAGTTCTAAAAACCATCACAGATTTCAATGAAACTTTTCGGCCAGGTAATTCATCAACAATGGCTAAACCGCACCTTGTCAAACCTGGGTCAACACCTAAAACTCTCATATTGAGTTATGGACCCTTCAGTTATTTTTAACTAATTTTATCCAACTTGTGCCATAACTTCGTCAGAAACATCAAAATTTGCCCAAACAGTTTGAACATCATCTAGATCTTCTAATTCTTCAATTAGGGTAAATATTTTTTTGGCTGCATCTGCATCTAATGAAACACTGACTGATGGGACAAATGAGGTATCTGCAGAATCGTATTCTATTTTAGAAGTTTGCAATGCAGTTCTAACTTTGACTAAATCATTAGGTTCACTTATTACTTCAAAAGCTTCTCCTAAATCATTAACTTCTTCAGCACCTGCATCAAGCACAGAATTTAAAATTTCATCCTCTGTTAACACATTATTTTTAGGGATTATCACAACCCCTTTTCTTGAAAACATGTATGAAACCGAACCAGGATCTGCCATGTTTCCTTGATTAGAAGACATAACCAGTCGTACATCACCTGCTGCTCTATTGCGATTATCTGTTAAACATTCAATTAAAATTGCCACTCCATTTGGGCCATAACCTTCATACATAATTGTTTGGTAATCAGCTGCACCTGCTTCTAAACCGCCACCACGCTTAATTGCTCTATCTATATTGTCGTTTGGAACAGAACTCTTTTTTGCTTTTTGGATGGCATCAAATAAAGCAGGATTACCGTCTACATCTGGTCCACCTAAACGTGCAGCAACTTCAATTTTTTTAACTAATTTGGCAAACAATTTGGCACGTCTGGAATCAATAATGGCTTTCTTATGCTTGGTAGTTGCCCATTTACTATGCCCAGACATTGTATTCCTTAATTTCTAACACTTACAGCAGATTTTGCCATTTGCACAAAGTATTCATGAATACGACTATCAGTTGTAAGTTCTGGATGAAAAGCAGTTGCTAATAAATTATCTTGTCGAACCATGACGGGGTGTTCTTTATTGTCAGAAGTTTTAACTGTTGCTAAGACTTCAACATCATCTCCGATTCTTTCAACCCATGGTGCTCTTATAAAAACTGCTCTAAATTCTTTTTCAAAATTCTTTATTTTTAAATCAGTTTCAAAAGAATCAACTTGCCTGCCAAATGCATTTCTTCTTACTGTGATATCTAATCCACCAATAGTTTCTTGATCTTTTCTTCCGTCTAAAATTTCATTTGCAAGCATTATCATTCCTGCACATGAACCATAAACTGCCTTTTTATCTTGCACAAATTTTCTCAAAGGATTCATAAGTCCAACTCTTTTTGCAAGCATACTTATAGTGGTTGATTCACCACCTGGAATTATTAAAGCGTTAACAGTTTCTAATTCTTCAACTGTTCGTACTTTTTGCACTGCAACATTTAATAAACTTAAACTATTTAAGTGTTCTCTAACATCGCCTTGTAAGGCTAAAACTCCGACTCGTAACAAACGAAGTCACCAGCCGCGTCCGGCAAACCTTTCGGAAGCAGAAAGTGTGTCAATATTTATGCCCACCATTGCTTCTCCAAGTCCGCGTGAAACTTTTGCCACGACATCAGGATTATCAAAATTTGTTGTGGCATCAACTATGGCTTTTGCTCTTTGAGCAGGATCTCCTGATTTAAAGATTCCTGATCCAACAAAAACTCCATCGGCTCCAAGTTGCATCATTAATGCTGCATCTGCTGGAGTTGCAATTCCTCCTGCAGTAAACAAAACAACTGGAAGTTTTCCAAGCTCTGCAACTTGTGCAACTAATTCATATGGAGATTGTAAATTTTTTGCTGCTGTATAAAGTTCTTCTTTACTTAAACCTTTTAATTTTGCAATGTCGCCACGTATTGTGCGCATGTGTCGTACTGCTTCAACAACGTTTCCAGTTCCAGCTTCACCTTTAGAACGAATCATTGCTGCACCTTCTGCAATTCTTCTTAAAGCTTCACCTAGATTTGTTGCACCGCAAACAAATGGAACAGTGAATTGCCATTTATCAATATGGTTTGATTCATCTGCTGGTGTTAAAACTTCTGATTCATCTATGTAATCAACACCAATACTTTGTAAAACTTGTGCTTCAACAATGTGGCCAATTCTTGCTTTTGCCATTACTGGAATTGAAACTGCACTAATAATTTCATCAATCATGTCCGGATCACTCATTCGAGCAACTCCGCCATCTTTTCTAATATCTGCTGGAACTCTTTCTAATGCCATAACAGCGACAGCGCCTGCATCTTCTGCAATCTTTGCTTGCTTGGCATCGATGACATCCATAATGACGCCACCTTTAAGCATTTCAGCCATGCCTTGTTTAACTCTTGGTGTTCCAACACTGTTATTTTGCGACAATTTTTTATTCCTATGAATTGTTTTTCTAAATTCTAACCGAAGACCATTTTTTCACAATTTAAGGCTTAATAATGTTCAATGCCTCGAGGAATTTGGACTTGAAAACTGATTATTTCAGGCATGGCTGCTCTACCAAAGAGTCTAAAAAATCTAACGGTCCAACGCTTTCTAACTTTTATAGCACTTTTTGCAGCATCATTATAAAAAGTAAGGGCATAAGTAACTCTTCGAATTGCTGCGGCTATTTCAGCTAACAGTTTTTGATCGTTAACAATTTTTGCAATATTTTCATTATCAAATATGTTATTTAATGCTATTGAAACTCTAGATTCGATATCCCATTCCTGTTTCGTGTGAATTTCTAATGATTCTTCTTTAATCGATTCTTTTAATGCATTTTCCAATTCGTTTACTAATTTTTCATCTAAAACAGATAACTTTATAATTTCTTTACAAATTGAAGTTCTTAGTGCTAATTGTCTATCTAGTGCTTGTCTTGCATTTTCAACTTTAAGATGTAAACGATCTAAGCGACCTGCAACGTTAGAAAGATAAATTGCATAAATCAATAAAACTATAAATAATGTAATCCAATAACTTGTCTGCACGAACTCTATTCTGTCAGAAAAGAATCTTTTACTCTTTTTCGGTCGAGTCGACCGCTCTTTGTTAATCGGCCATAAAGTTGACCTCTGAAATCCTCCCTGACATTTCTGCCTTCAACACTTTTTACTGACTCATAAACATCAAGGATTTGTTTAACGATTACTGACCAATCAAATTGATTTGCCCTCTCAATTCCTTTTTGAACATAATCTTGACGTAATTGTTTGTCAGTTAGTAGTTCAATGAGAGATTGTGCTAAATCTTTTGAATCATTGGTTCGAAAAAGTTTTCCATATTTACCTTCTTCTAATACTCTTTTGAAAGCTGGCAAATCTGAAGCTAGAACTGTAGTTTTACTTGCCATTGCTTCTAGTAAAACTATGCCAAATGATTCGCCGCCTAAATTAGGTGCAACATAAACTGCTGCAGAGGCATAACAAGAAGCCTTCATTTGACTTGACACCAAACCTTTAAATTTAATTTGGTGGTGGTATTTCTTATCAATTTTTTCTAAAATTTCTGATTCGTTTCCAGGTCCTACAAGAAGCAATTTCAAATCACTAAACTTTTCAAACACTTCGGGAATTGCTTCGATTAATACTGCTAATCCTTTTCTAGGTTCATCTAGTCGACTCAAAAAAACGACTGTTTTATCTTTTTCAAATTCATCAAGCTTTGAAGCTTTTGAAAAATTACTTACTCTAACTCCGTTTGGAATTACAACTGCATCCCCTCCAAAATGATCAATCATGGTTTTTTTTGCATCTTCACTTACTGCAATTCTTGCTATAACTTTTTCCATCATCGGTTGTAATAAAAATTGCATATTTTTAACGGCATACATGTTGTCATTTGAAGTGTGATGGGTCGCAACAATTGGTCCTCTAGCAGACCAAGCAGCAATTATGGAAGGACTGGGAGTAGTTGGTTCATGTAAATGCAAAATATCAAATTTGCCATTTCGTAACCAATTTCTAGTTCTGGTAAAAGCTGCTGGATCAAATTTTATTCTGGCAATTGATCCGTTGTAAGGAAGTGCAATAGTGCTACCTGCGTTTGTTGCATAAATTGGTAAATTTTCTTCTTCACTTGTGGGAGTTAAAACGTTTACATAATGACCAAGATCTAATAGAGACTCTGTTAAGTCTTGTATATGTTGTTTTACTCCTCCTGGAACTGACCAATCATATGGACAAACTATTCCAATTCGCATTTATTTTCCAACTAATTCATGATTAATTCTTTTTAAAGGTAAGACGTCTTTCCAAACTCTTTGAAGTAAATGCCAATCTTTAGGGTGTTTCTTAATCTCTGATTCAAAAATATTTGCCAAATCTTGCGTTAAATTTAAAACATTTTGCTCTTTGCTTAAACTTGAATTAGGAGAAAGCGTTGGAAAAAATTCAAACGTTAATTTTCCATCAAAATCGTAATAAGAAGACATAGGCACAATCAATCCATCAACTGTTGTGACAATTGCGGCAGGTCCAACAGGAAAAGTTGTTTTTGAATTACCATAATTTATTTCTATCCCATTTCTGGAAATATCTCTATCTGCCACCAAAGCAATCATTCGACCTTCTTTTGCTCGTCTGACAAGTTTCATAAATATGTCAGTTTCCCCTGAGGTAGGAATAATCTCTACTCCGAAAGAATTTCTAAATTTAACGAATCGATTGAATAAAGATTCGGGTTTTAGTCTTTCTGCAACTGTGGTCAATTGGCCAAAATTATTGGTATACCAAAATCCTGCTGCATCCCAATTACCCATATGGGCTACAGCTGTTACTAAAGGTCGACCTGATCTCTGTGCTGAGTCTAAATTTACTTTTCCTTTTATTCTGATATTTTTCTCTAAATAATTCTTATCCCACTTTGGTAATCGAAATGCTTCTTGCCAGTATCTTAAATAACTTCTCATTCCTTCTTTAACTAGTTTTTCTAATTCAATAGAATCTTTACTCAAACTGAGCATAAAACTTAAATTTGCTCTTAATTGCTGAACTCCTTTTATGTCTTTTTTGTAGGCATAATCGGCAATTTTTCTAAAAATAACTAAGGTGAACTTATTGGGAAGTCGCTTTACTAAAAACCAAGCTAACCCGTAAGCAAAATTAGCAAAATTACTCATAAAACTTTCAAATTACTATTTTTTGACTTGTTGATAAACAAAATTCATTCTCTGAATAACAGTAATAAGACTTACAATTGCAAGTAGCCAAATTGACCATTGAATTGCACCAGATATTCCAATTCCTGTTAAAAATGTTCCAAAGATAATTATTAAAACTCGCTCAGGTCTTTCGGCAATACCAGTATCGCAATTTAAACCTAATCCTTCGGCTCTTGCTTTTGTGTAAGAAACTATTTCACTTGAGATAAGAGCAAACAAACTAACCAGAAAAAGAATATTTTGTTGCTGGGAAAGGAAGTAAAAACTAATTGAAGCTAAAACTACTCCGTCTGCAATTCGATCCATAACAGAATCAAAAAAAGCACCCCATTTGGATTTCTTGTTTAACATTCTTGCCATGGTTCCATCTAATGCATCAAAACCTACAAAAAAAGTAAAAAGCAAAGATCCGATGAGAAATTGCCCGCTAGAAAAATAGATGATTGAAACTATGCACACCCCAAGAGTTCCAATAAAGGTAATTACATCTGCTGAAATTTTTAGTTTGATAAATAAGATTGCAAAAGGATGAGCAATTGCTGTGGAAATATTTTTAGCTTTGGTTTTACTCAGCATTATTCGTTCCAAGCTCTTGCTAACAAAACTTGAGTATCTTTCAATAATTGAGGAATGGATTTAGCTCTGCCAATTATTGGCATGAAATTTGTGTCGCCACCCCATCTTGGAACAATATGTTGGTGAAGATGATCAGCAACACTTGTTCCTGCAACTGGGCCTTGATTCATACCGATATTAAATCCTTGCGCTCCACTTGCTTGTCTTAAAACTGACATTGCTTTACGAGTTAACTCATGCATTTCGATTGATTCTTCTTTAGTAATTGAAGTGTAATCTGCGAAATGTCTAAATGGTGCAATTAATAAATGTCCTGCGTTATAGGGATACAAATTCAAAACAACGTAATTGAGTTTTCCTTTATAAACAACTAAAGAATCTTCTTCTTTTGCATCTGGGGCTGCACAAAATGGACAGTTTTGTTCCACTGTTCCATCAGATCTAACATCTGTTAAATATTGACCACGATGTGGTGTCCACAAACGAATCCAGGCATCAGGTAATCCAGTTTGTGGCGTGTTCATTTAAACCTGAATTCGATTTTCAATGGCTGAAGTTATCTTTTTTATAGCTTCTTCAACTGGCACAGAATTTTCTTGTGTTCCATCTCTATATCTAAATGAAACAGCTTTTGAGGAAACATCTTGATCACCTGCAATTAACATGAATGGAATTTTTTGAGTCTGAGCATTTCTAATTTTTTTCTACATACGATCATCACTTGAATCTAACTCGACTCGTAGCCCAAGTTTTTTCAATTTACTAATTATTTCTTCTAAATATGAATTATGAG
>JBJSWT010000188.1:0-2183 GCA_046086025.1 Actinomycetes bacterium
AACAAAAAGTGATTTTAAAATTTCGATGCCACTTGATCCAATGCATGGAACAGTTGGCGTTGCTCCTGGTGGATTTGAAGCACGCGCCACAATTACTCCAGACGCACATGGAGGAAACATGGATACTCCAGAAATAAGAAAAGGTTCAACTGTTTATTTTGGCGTAAATCATGATGGAGCACTTCTTTCCATAGGGGATGGTCATTGCAGACAAGGACAAGGCGAAGTTATCGGTACAGCAATTGAATCTGCCATGAATACTGTAATTGTGGTTGATTTAATAAAAGGAATTTACACTCCTTGGCCAAGAATCGAAGACACTAACTCAATTATGAGTACGGGTTCCACTCGACCATTGGAAGATGCATATCGAATTAGTCAACACGATTTAATTAATTGGGTAGCCCAAGAATCAAAACTAGAGGTTCTTGATGCTCTTCAATTAGTAAGTCAGATTGGAACCGCTCCTGTTGGAAATGTTGTTGATCCAAATTACACATTTGTTTCAAAAATTGAAAAGAAATACTTACCCAAGTCACACGTGTATGGTGGAGTTCACGATAAATTAAATAAAATCGCCATTCAATATCGAACAACTAAATAGATTTATTTACCTGATCTAAGTGAGTTTTGATATGGTTATTGCAATATCCAATTAGATCAGACAATTTGATTTGACCTTTTTCGGTGTGCCTTGCTGGTCTTTCAAAATCTTTTTCACTTAAACCACTTAGTATTTCGCCCAATTGTTTTCTAACGGTTTCAATTGTTTGAATGGAGTTTCTAACATTTCTGGAAGAGTAATTAATTTTATCTACGTATAAAGATTCATCATATGATTGAATTTCAGGATTTTCTTCCGTAATAATTCGTAGAAACCTAGCTGCAAAATGAATCTCAAAATCAGCTAAATGATGAATTGCAAATGCGGCTGACCACTCATTTTCAGGCCCTGGTTTTGATAATTCAGCATCACTTTTACTCTTTACAAAAGAAACAAAATCATTACCTAGATCTAAATAATCTTTGGCTAATTGGTTCATCTGATAAGTCTAGCCTTTACTAGAAGTAGATACATCTCGCAACCTAAGCAAAAGTTGAACACAGAATTTAAGAATGCGGCAGCTAAAGCAAAAGCAGTAGCTGTTAAAAATAGTGGAGTAGAACCAATTACAAATCCAATGATGCCCACTACGCCAAATATGAAACCTACAAATTGTGCAAATTGTGGAGGCTTAACATTTTCTAGTTCACCATCTTTTTTAAGTCTTGGTTTAACTAAGGATTTAAATATCCAGCCATATGGTGATTTTTGAGGACCAAAAATTGCTCCAATCGCCCACATTATGGTTTGAAAGACTAATAAAGAAATACTTTCAAAGTAAAGAACAGCAACGAGAATAAGCAAGGTTATCGTTGCGCCAAATCTTGGCCCTCTAGCATCAATTTGCATTTGTAGTTTCCTTTTCTTGTTTGTTGATTTTATTTAGTGTTTCTTGCAGTTGATTTAACTTTGGTGCACCAATTATTCTTCCAAATTCATTTCCAGTTGCATCAAAGAAAATAGTAGTAGGAGAACTTTTGACATGAAGTTTTCTTGCCACAGCTATATTTTCCACAGCATCAATTTGGTGCAAAGAGATGTCTTTAGAATTTTTGATTTGATTTTCAATTTGTCTTTTTACCTCTGGACATATTGAACAATATTCAGTTGAAAAAAGTAAAATAGTTGTTTCAGAAGATAAATTAATCGAAAGATTTAACTTGCTAAATTCTGACTCATTTGCATATTTCTTAACAAGTTTTCCTCTGGAAAAATTGAAATAAAGTCCTATAAAAGTAGAGATAACTAAGACACTAGTTATCAGAACTACATGATTTTGGTTCATGACCTTATTCTGTCGTAGGTTTAAATCCTTCGCATTTTCGCCATAAATTCTTAATAGATTAGCGTTATTGCAAACATTTTGCAATTAATTTAGTCAAGTCGCGTATGCCTTGATTGGCCCATAAAATAATTAAAAGCCCAAAGTCTTAAAGCCAAACCGGAGGAAATTTAAATGAAGGTCTATGACAACATCACCCAAGTTGTAGGAAATACCCCGTTAGTTAAATTAAACAGAATTACCGATGGTGCCAAAGCAGACGTTTATGCAAAATTAGAATTTTATAATCCAACAGCC
>JBJSWT010000189.1:0-16320 GCA_046086025.1 Actinomycetes bacterium
AAAGCAACCTTGGTTAGCTAAATACCCAACAGGGGTAAGTCCGCAATTAGCGCAAACAGATATTTCTCACCTTCCAGATTTGATTCGTCGTGCGACAAAGAATTATTCAAAAAATATTGCCTTTACTCAATGTATGCCAAATGGCATGAATGGTTCACTTACTTTTCAACAAGTAGATGAGCTATCAGATGATTTTGCAGTTTATTTACGTGAAGTTCTAGGACTTAATGCAGGAGATCGCGTAGCGGTACAAATGCCAAATTGTTTGAGTTATCCAATAGTGGCATTTGGAATTATGAAAGCAGGATGTGTTTTAGTAAATACAAATCCTCTTTATACAGCTTCTGAAATGGTTCACCAATTTTCAGATGCGCAAGCCAAAGTATTAGTCATAATTGATATGTTTGCAGATCGTTTACCTGAAGTTTTACAAAAAACAAAAATAGAAACTGTCATTACCGTAAAGATTTCTGAATACTTCCCAACAGTGGTACGAGGAGTAATCAGAATGGTTCAAAAAGTTTGGAATAGATCTTTACCAAAAATCACTACTAAACACACCAAATTAGGCCAAGCACTTACTCAAGGACATAGTCACGCTAAAAGAAGTCAAGTTCTTGATTATGCAAAAGAGATAAAAGCTGAATCAATAGCAGCATTGCAATACACCGGTGGAACTACAGGTGTATCTAAAGGAGCAATGCTTACTCATAAGAATTTAGTTCTTAATACGTTGCAGATGATGCAAATGGTTGATAAATACCTTTTGGCAGGTAAAGAAACAATCATTACTGCTCTTCCTCTGTATCATATTTTTGCTTTCACAGTTAATCTATTAGGTCTTTTCCATATGGGTGGACATAATATTTTAATTCCAAATCCAAGACCGCCAAGCAATATGAAAAAAGCTTTTGAAAATTACAAAATTACTTGGGTATCAGGTGTGAATACTTTGTATAGCGCTTTATTAAAAGAACGCTGGTTCTTAGATAGTCCACCAAAGAATTTAAGAGCCTCAGTTGCTGGTGGAATGGCATTGCATCAATCTGTGGCAACTGATTGGCAAAAAGTTACAAATTCACCCCTTGTTGAAGGTTTTGGTTTAACTGAATCTTCACCAGTTCTAACTTTTAATCCACTTGGTGGAATTTCGAAACCCGGTTCAATTGGAATACCAATGCCTTCAACTGATATTCGAATTGTTGATGACAATGGACAAGATGTAAAAGTTGGTGAATCTGGAGAGCTGATCGCTCAAGGACCACAAATAATGCTTGGTTATTGGAATAACGAAAAAGAAACAGCAAATGTAATAAGAAATGGTTGGCTTCACACTGGTGATATTGCGCAAATGGATGAAGATGGCTATTTCAAGATTGTAGATCGTAAAAAAGATGTGATCTTGGTTAGCGGATTCAATGTTTACCCAAATGAAATTGAAGAAACAATTGCCAAACTTTCAAATGTTAAAGAAGTGGGAGTAATTGGCTTACCTGATGAAAATACAGGTGAAAGAGTTTGTGCCTACATTGTTGCTGCTTCTGGAACTTTATCAAAAGAAGAAGTTATCGCTCATTGTGAAAAATCTTTAGCAAGATACAAGCTACCGAAGTCCGTAGTAATAGTTACAGAGTTACCTAAGAGTCCAATTGGAAAAATTCTAAGAAGAGAATTACGTAGAGTTGAAATGAATGGACTTTCCAATCAAAACCAGAAGGGTGCCTAATGAGATTGCCTGGAGTGTTGGTCGCAGCACAAGCTGAAGTTCGTGAACAAGATGTTGTAACTCCTTTCGAGGAAGTTTTATTAGTGATCATGGTGTTTGTGATCATGTTTGGTTTAGGCGCAGGATTAACGCCAAGAGATTTTCGTCAAGCATTAAGAAGACCTTGGGGATTAATAATTGGATGGTTAACTCAATTTGGCATTATGCCACTTTTAGCATTCTTTTTAATTATTACTTTCCTTTTTCAATTACCAAGTGAATATGCAATTCCTGTAGCAATTGGAGCAATGATTATGGGAAGTGTTCCGGCAGGAACAACTTCAAATATTTTTACTTATTTTTCAAAAGGAAACTTAGCACTTAGCGTGATTATGACTACGAATTCAACTTTATGGGCAATAATCATGACGCCTTTATCTCTATATATTTATCTTGGTTTACTTTTACCTGATGGTGGAATTGCTCAGCAAATTCCACCTAGAAACATAATCGTGACTTTAATTATTTTGTTAATTCCAGTTGTTTTAGGAATGTTAATTAGAAAATACAGCGCAAACATTGGAGCTGTGCTGGAATTGTTTGGTGGATTAATTGGTGTTTTCTTTATTTTGTTTTTACTATCTACCTGGGTTCCAAGAAACTGGGGACTACTTTCATCCACACCTTGGCAAACTTATGTAGTAGCAATTGGTCTTGGTTTATTTGGAATTGTGGTTGCATATCTTTTAACCAGAGGTTTCAAGATGCATCCTATGAATGCAAGAACCATTGCATTAGAGACAGGAATTCAAAACGGACCACTTGGTATTGCCATTGTGTTACTAAATTTCAGTGGAGATTCAAGAATTGGTTTAGTACTAATCGTTCCTGCTCTATATTCTCTATTTATTGTTCTTATCTCAACTGCAGTAACAATTTGGTTTAGAAGAGCAAATTTAGCTGAAGAACAAAAGATTCCAAGTCTTCTTTAAGTTAATCGAAATTTAAAGATACCGTAGTCCCACCAAATGTGGGTTCTAGATTTAAAAGGATATATTTAAATCGATGATTAAAAAAATTGTTTTAATTCTAACCTTGTCTTTTTTAATAACTTCATGTTCATCAATGGGTGAGAATCGGGGAGCATTTCTAGAAAGTAATGCCACAAATTATTTAACTCCAAAATGTCCTACATCTGATTTAGAAGCAAAAAGTGCAAAAGGAGTAATTGCTGCTGCAGTTTTAGAATGTCTAGGTCATGATCAATTAGTTAATTTGGCAGGTATCCCAAGTGATAAACCTTTAGTTATAAGTTTTTGGGCTTCTTGGTGCACTATCTGTGCTGATGATGCTATTGCTTTTAATGCTGCCTACAAGAAGCTAAATGGAAAAATTAACTTTTTAGGAATTGCTTATCAAGATAATAAAAAAGATTCATTACAAGCTTCATATAAATGGCAACTACCTTTTGCTAGTGTCCAAGATCCAAGAAGTCTATTGAGAGAATTTTATGGAATTACTGGTTTACCAATTACTTTATTAGTTGATAAAAATGGCAAACTAATTGAAAGAATCAATGGTCCAATTGGTCAACCGCAAGAATTTATAAATCGACTAAATGAAAAACTAATTTCTTACTAACTACCAGCGCATTTTTACTTTGTTGCAATTTGCATGCAATTGATCTTCCAAAGCAATAATTTGTCCATTTAATCCAGCTCTTACGTCTACTTGATCTTGTGGAAAATAAGTTGAAGCTCTTGTGGCATAAAGATTAGACATTTGTTGCATTAAATCTTTACACACACCATAGGATGCATTGGCATACTTTTTAATTTTTTCTGCAGCGGCAAATTCTCTGCCAGACATTGTTTCTGCTGAAATTTTTCCTAAAACTCTATAGTTATGTTCATTTATGTAATGTTTATTATCAATTATTGCAAAATTTCTTAATTGTTTAGTGTTGGCAGTTTTTGCACATTTACTATCATCACTTTTACATTTCTTCATAGGTAAATATGCAAAACTGGGAGAAGCGAATACAAATAAAAGTAAAAAAGAAGTTATTGTTATAGAAATTTTCTTTTTCATATTCACTTTCTATCTTAAATTTTTAGGGCCATTTCGCAAATTAACTCGCGAAATGGCCCTAAAGCTTTATGCCAAACAAGAACTTAACTAATTAATTACCAGCTAAGTGGATTGAATGGTGATGGTGCAGGAGTTTCTGCTGCTGGTGCAGCTGGTGCTGCAGCCTTTGGAGCAGATTTCTTAGAAGATTTCTTTTTTGAAGCCTTCTTCTTTGTAGCTTTTTTCTTGGAAGATTTCTTTGCAGATTTCTTCTTAGCTACTTTCTTTTTTGTAGCTTTTTTCTTAGAAGATCTCTTTGCAGATTTCTTCTTAGTTACTTTCTTTTTTGCTACCTTGCGTTTTGCGCTCTTTTTAGAGGCGCGTTTTTTTGACTTCTTACGTGCTGCCACTATTCCTCCGTACGGGGTGGAAATTACTTGATTTATTCTCGCACTACATTGCTACATAATGAAAGCCAGACCCTAGTTTTTTTGAGGGCAAATATGCACCTTCGACCCATATTTTTGTGCTTAATTTCAAGGCTAGAAAGCAAGTCTTATAAAAACGTGTTACCTTGAAAATAGGAGGAAATAAAAAGGCCTCTCAAGATAAGTTCTTCAAAAGGAGACAAAGAAAAAAGATGGAATCTAGAAATCCAGTCATACGTCGTTATGCCGACTTTCAACAACCTGGATCTGTTTTAAATAACAGAGGTGGCAACGACAGTTCAATTCTTACTTCAACGCCAGTTGAACAAACACAAGAAAGAACTTTTCCTGGTGTAACACCAGCTAAGCCTGGCGAAAGAGTTGTAACTATGGATGACGTAGTTATGAAATCTTTTGTCATGTTAGGACTTTTACTTGTTGGTGCATTTGTTGGTTGGAATGCTCCAGGATTAGCAATCATGGCAGCAATTGCTGGCCTTGTTCTTGGTTTAGTAAATACATTTAAGAAAAATGTTTCACCAGCTCTAGTTATTGCTTATGCATTAATGCAAGGAATATTTGTTGGTGGAATTTCATACATCTATCAAAACTTAATTGTTGCTGATGGAACAAACATTGTAGGAAATACCATCATGAGCACAATAGTTGCTTTTGGCACAATGTTGTTCTTGTTTAGATCAGGAATCATTAAAGTTGATGCGAAATTCACTCGCATGATGATGGTGGCAATGATTTCTTATTTAGTCATCGCTGTTATTTCATTAATTGCTGCATTCATGGGTGTTGGAAATGGATGGGGCTTTTATGGCGTTGGTGGAATTGGAATCTTGTTGGCACTATTTGGTGTAGGTCTTGCCACATTTTCATTAATGCTTGATTTCCAAGCAATTCGTTCAGCAACTTCAATGAATTTGCCAGAAAAAGAATCTTGGAGATTAGCTTTTGGATTAACCGTAACTTTAGTTTGGTTATATCTAGAAATGTTACGTCTTTTTGCAATCCTTGCAGGAAGAAGAGAATAACTTTAAGTTATTTTATTAAAGGGGCCAAAAGATTGGCCCCTTTAATTTTTTAAACCATACTTGGAAAAAATACTCCAGTTCTTGCATGGCAATCATAACCATTTGGATTTTTCTTTAAATACTTTTGATGATATTCTTCTGCTTCAAAATATTCATGATCTTTACTTGAAATAATTTGAGTAGTAATTGAGCCAAAGCCTTCTTTTTTAATAGCTTCTTCATAAATATTTTTAGTAAGTTCTGCTTCTTTTTTCTGTGACTCATTTTCATAAAAAATTACACTTCGATATTGAGATCCAATGTCATTTCCTTGACGATTTCCTTGAGTTGGATCATGAATTGTCCAAAACATCTCTAAAAGTTGGCGATAAGAAACTTTAGATGGATCAAAAATAACTTTTACAGCCTCAGCATGATTGGTGGTTCCTGTGCAAACTAATTCATAACTTGGATTTTTTACATTTCCACCCATGTAACCAACACTTGTTTCAATTACACCTTCTGTTTGCCAAAATCTTCTTTCAGCACCCCAAAAGCAACCCAGAGCAAAATATGCAGTTTCAGTCAAAATAGTTCTCCTTACGCCTACTATCTATTCTGCTTTAAGTTTTAAATTTATGCCAATTATTTATTTGTTTTTGGTTTTGTCTCAGGCATGATGCTTGAGAAAAATACTGCTAAAAGTGAAATAGCAGCACCAGTTAAAAAGGCAGCAGCAAAACCAAGGGAATCAACTAAACTTCCAGCAACTATTGGTCCAATGATTGAACCAAAATCACTAGTCATTTGAAATGCAGCAACTACTGGACCACTTTGTTTTCCACCAGTTACATCACCAACTACTGCAGCTGGAGCAGATCCCATAAATGCTGCCCCTATTCCTGCAATTGCCATAGAAATTAAAAATCCTAACGGTGTTTCAAAAATAACTAACACTAAAACGGAAATAAATAAAGTACTTGTTCCAAAAATCATGGATGGTTTTCTGCCATTTAAATCAGTTGCTTTTCCGGCAAACGATAAAAATGCTGCTTGAGTAATGCTGGTGGCTAAAAATCCTAAACCAATAAGAGAAGGACTTGATTGTAATTCTTCAACAACAAATATAGGAATAATTGATGATCTAATTCCAAATGAAACAAAACCAGTTGCCAAGTTCACAGATAAAGCAGCTGCATATGCTCTATTTTTTACAGCATCTACAAAAAGTTTTAACTGATTTAATACTTTAGATCTTTCCTTTTGCTGTCCATCTTTTTTCTCATGTTTATTTAAGAAAAATGCTGAAGCAGCAGCTGCAAATAAAAGAGTGAAAGAGTAAACAAAGAATGGTGCTCTTAAAGAAATAGCAATAACAATCCCACCAACTGCAGGACCAGCCAGTCCACCAATTAAAAACCCACCTTGAAATGCAGCAGCTGCTCTTCCTCTTTGATCAGCTGAAACAATTCTTAATAAAAGTGAAAAAGATGCCACAGAAAACATGGTGCTACCTAATCCACCAGCACCTCGAAGAATGAGTAAGTGCACAAAATCATTTGCAAGTCCTGCAAAAAAACTAGATAAAGAAACTATTAATAAACCTATAGTTAAAACATTTCTTTCCCCAAATTTATTTACCCAATAACCAGCAAGTGGGGCAGAAGCAAATCTCATCAGGGCAAAAACAGAAACCACTGAACTTGCAGCAAATGCTGTTACTCCAAAAGATTTTGCAAATACAGGAATTGCAGGAGCCACTATGCCAAATCCGATTGCTACAAAAAAAGCAATTAAAGCAATAATTGCTACTTCGTTAGGCAGGCCTCGAAGCCAAGGGTTATGTCTAATTTTTCTTGCTAAGCCATGAAATAAAGTCACAATGGGTTAAAGCCTAGGCCTTAGGTGGTTTAAACTAAATCAGATAGTCACTTGCAACTTTAAAATCTATTGAAATGGAGAGATAAATGTCAGAAAAACATTTAGTCTCTCTTTCTGACATTGAAGAAGCTTCAAAAAGATTAACTGGAATTATTAGACCAACTGTAATGGTTCATGCGGGCTGGCTTGAAAGACAAATAAATCAACCGGTTTATCTAAAACCTGAAAATCTTCAACGCGCTGGTTCTTTTAAAATTCGTGGCGCTTATAACTTAATGTCACAACTTTCAGATGAAGAAAAGAAAAAAGGAGTAGTCGCGGCAAGTGCTGGAAATCATGCCCAAGGAGTTGCATTAGCTGCCCAACTTTTGGGAATTAAATCAAAAGTTTATATGCCAGTTTCTGCATCTATTCCAAAAGTTTTAGCCACTAAAGGTTATGGCGCAGAAGTTAAATTTGCTGGAGACACAATTGATGTTGCCATTGCAGAAGCTAGAAAAGATAGTGAACAAACGGGTTCTATATTTATTTCTCCTTTTGATCATCCCCACATTGTGGCAGGGCAAGGAACTGTTGGTTTAGAAATAATTGAACAACTACCAGATGTTAAAACTGTTTTAGTTTGTACAGGCGGTGGAGGTTTAATTGCTGGATCTGCTTTAGCGATAAAGAAAAAAAATCCTAAAGTTAAAGTAATTGGAGTGCAAGCAGAAAATGCAGCAGCCTATCCACAATCATTAAAAGAAGGAAAACCTGTTGCTTTGAAATCCATGAATACTATGGCTGATGGAATTGCGGTTGGAAAACCAGGAGATGTTCCATTTGCAATTATTAAAGACTATGTTGATGAAATAATTACTGTTTCTGAAAATGAGTTATCAATAGGACTTTTACAAACTTTAGAAAGAGGAAAGCTTTTAGTAGAACCTGGAGGAGCAGCCGCAGTAGCAGCCTTTATTGCAAATCCAAAATCATTTGAAGGTCCAGTTGCCGTTGTTTTATCCGGTGGAAATATTGATCCACTTTTATTAGAAAGAATCATGCAAACAGGTCTTGCAGCCGCAGGACGTTACTTAACTGTTCGAATCAGAATTAAAGATAAACCAGGTTCTCTAGCGAAATTGTTATCAGAAATTGGTTTATTGGGTGCAAATATTTTGGATGTTTTCCATTTAAGAACTGATCCAATGCTTGCTTTAGATGAGGTTGCGGTAAACATCACAATGGAAACTAGAGGACAAGACCACGAAACAGAAGTTTTACAAAGAATTAAAGCCCTAGGTCACGAAGCGCAAGTTCAGTAATACAACTAGGATTAAATTAAATCTTTTACTGGGAGAAATAATTGAGTATTGCTATTGAAGCAAATAATTTAGTTAAACATTATGGCGAAGTTAAAGCTTTAGATGGTTTAAGTTTAAAAGTTGAACAAGGAAGTGTTTTTGGTTTACTCGGCCCAAATGGAGCAGGTAAAACAACTACTGTAAGAGTTTTAACAACTCTTTTAACACCAGATTCTGGATCTGCCGTAGTTTCAGGAGTAGATGTAATTAATGATCCAGTTCATGCCAGAGAAATCATGGGTTTATCAGGACAAAGTGCAACAGTTGATGAAAATTTAACAGGAATAGAAAACCTAGTGATGCTAGGCAGACTTTTTAGACTTCCTCGAAAAGAAGCAAATGAAAAAGCAATTGAATTACTAGAAAGATTTAATTTGACTGATGCATCAAAAAGAATAGTTAAAACTTATTCAGGTGGAATGCGCAGAAGACTAGATCTAGCTGCTTCTTTAATTGCAAATCCCAATATTTTATTTCTAGATGAACCAACCACTGGATTAGATCCAAGATCAAGAATCATGATGTGGGATGTCATTAAAGGCTTAGTTTCATCTGGAACAACTGTTTTATTAACTACCCAATACTTAGAAGAAGCAGATCAATTAGCAGACAAAATTGCTGTAATTGATAAAGGCAAAGTTATCGCCCAAGGAACAGCTGATGAATTAAAAACCCAAGTTGGGGGAGAAAGAATTGACGTGGTGGTTGATGAAACTAAGGCACAAATTGCAGCTGATGCTCTAAAAAATATTGCATCTGGCCCAGTCGTTGTTGAAGGAGAACATGTTCAAGCACCGGTTACTGGTGGTGGAGTCAAAGTAGTTGATGCCGTTAGAGCATTAGATGCAGCCTCAATAGTTATAAAAGAAATTCAACTTAGACGACCAACTCTTGATGATGTGTTTTTAACTTTAACGGGACATCATGCTGAAGAAGTAAAAGTTGAAGAAGAATTAGTAGATGCTAAAAAAGGTAGAAGATAAATGAGTTCTCGTTCAATTACCGAAAATTATGCCAGAAAACATGGCAAAGTTTATTGGTTATTTCACGATAGTTTTGTCATTACTTGGAGAAATCTTTTAAGATTCAGAAGAAATCCAGAAGTTTTATTTTTTGATGTTGTGCAACCAATCATTTTTATTTTGCTTTTTGCTTTTGTTTTCGGTGGCGCAATTGATGTGGGAGATGGAAATTATCGTTCATTTTTAATTCCAGGAATTTTTGTACAAACTATTGCATTTGCAGGAGCATCTGCTGCAATTGGATTAAATGCTGATATGAATTCAGGAATTATTGATAGATTTAAATCACTACCGATGAATACTTTGGGAGTTTTACTTGGACAAAACTTTGCAGATTTGGCAAGAAGTGTAATTACTTTATTTATCATGTCTTTAACTGGTCTTGCTATTGGTTGGAGAATTAGTGGTGGTTTTGTTAATGCAGTTTATGCATATTTATTACTTCTATTCTTTTGTTTTGCCATGGCTTGGATAGGAGCCACAATTGGTTTATCAGTTTCCTCTCCTCAAGTTGCTAGCACTGCTGGATTTGCTTGGCTTTTTCCTTTAACTTTTTTATCTAATGCTTTTGTGCCATCAGAAACTTTGCCATCATGGTTAAGAGTTTTTGCCGAATGGAATCCAATTACATCGATTGTTGCAGCTGAAAGATATTTATTTGGTTATCCGGTTCCAGTAACACCTGATGCACCATTTTCTTTACAACATCCAATTTTGACCACAATTATTTGGCTTGTTTTAATAACTGCAATTTTTATGCCTCTTGCTGGTAGAAAATTTAGAAGAGTAACTTCACGTTAATTTGAGTAAGTTTCAACTTTTGTAATTTTAATTTTTACTTCTTTACCATTAGGTAGTGCAAATGTTGATTCATCACCTTGTTTTTTACCTAACACAGCTTTTCCAAGTGGTGAATCTGGTGAATAGACATCCATAGTCGAATGTTGTGCTTCTTCTCTAGAAACTAACCAAAACTTTTCAGTGTCTCCATCTGAAAATTCAACACTTACCACATGTCCTATTGCAATACTTCCAGTTTCACTAGGTGGAGTTCCAATTTGAGCATTTTCTAACATTTGTTTTAATTGTCTAATTCTTGCTTCGTTTTTTCCTTGCTCTTCTCTTGCTGCGTGATAGCCACCGTTTTCTTTTAAGTCCCCTTCTTCACGCGCAAGTTCAATTCTTTTTGTTATTTCTGAACGCAAAGCACCAGTTCGCTCATTTAATTCATTAGTTAAGCGATCAAAGGATTCTTGGGTAAGCCATACGTTTGAATTATTCATAGTTTCTAATACTACTTACTGCCCTGAATTTATGGCCGGGGGATCTTGTTTAGGAATTTCTACACCTGGAACAAATTGAGGGGCAGTAAAAAGAGTTGATTCTTTTTCATCATCACAATTAATTACTTCAGCAGTATAGGCTTTCTCATAAGTTTTTAAATTGTAATTGATTTGTTTATAGTTCTTACCATCTTTAAGTATTTCTAATATGGCATATCCAACATCTGTCATATTTTCATTTTGTGCTCTTATCAAGCACCACACATCAATATTTTCATTTCTTCTTACTTCAAAAATAACTTCAATATTATTTTCATCTTTTATTTCCCAAGCAAGTAATTTTTCATATATGGGAGGATTTATTACTCTATTTATTCCTACAGCAACAAATGATCCAATCACGGCAATAAAAATTAAAGCTACAAAATAAAGAAACCAAGGTTTTCCTTGTTTGGGATAACGTTCTTGGATATGAGAAGGCCATTGATCTCGATTTGTTAACAAAGTAGCTTCCTCATAAGATTTAAGTTGTCTTTAATTGACAATACTGCCTAGATTTAAAGGATATTAAAGTTGCAAGGTTTGCGCCTGTTATGTGTTCATGCTCATCCTGATGATGAAGCAAGTAAGGGTGCTGCCACAGTTGCCAAATATGTAGATGAAGGTGTGCAAGTAATGATTGCCACCTGTACAGGTGGTGAAAGAGGAGATGTATTAAATCCAAAACTTAAAGCAAGTGAAGTAGCAGAAAAATTAGCCCAAATTAGAAAAGAAGAAATGGCTAAATCTATAGAGATTTTAGGAGCAAAGCATACTTGGCTTGGCTTTATTGATTCAGGTTTTCCAGAAGGAGATCCAAAACCGGCACTTCCAGAAGGTTGTTTCGCAGAAATTCCAATAAAAGATGCCAGTAGGCCTTTAATTAAATTGATTAGAGAATTCAAACCACAAGTTGTAATTACTTATGATGAAAATGGAGGATATCCTCATCCAGATCACATAAGAACTCATGAAATAACAATGTTTGCCTATGAAAATGCCGCTAAATTAAATTATGAACCAGAACTTGGTTTTCCTTGGCAAGTAAAGAAAGTTTATTACCAAATGGGTTTTAATTTTGGGCAAATGAAAGCAGTAGATAATGCTTTCAAAGAATTAGGTAAAACTAATCCTTATGCTGATTGGATGACTGACATGCAAGATGACACAGATCTTGTTACAACCAAAATTGAATGTAGCAAATATTTTGAAAAAAGAGATTTAGCACTAAAAGCTCATGCCACCCAAGTTGATCCTGATGGTGATTGGTTTGCTCTACCCACTGAAATTCAAAAAAAGATTTGGCCAACCGAGGATTATCAATTGGCTGTGACAAGGGTTCCTTTTAAAACACCAGAAACCGATTTATTTGAAGGTTTAAGATAGATTTAAATTATGTTAACAAACCTAGTTTTATTACTTGCAGAAACACCTGAAATAGATCCTGATCGAGTAAGACCTGGAGTTTTAGGTCTTTTAACATTTGGACTTTTAGCAGCATCTGTTGCCACAATTTCTTACTTTTTAATAAGAAGTTTAAAGAAAACCGACGAAACTTACAAAAAATAACTAAAGGCGATTCAAACCTTTTAGAGCTTCTCTTTTTGAAACAATCGACATCGAAGGATTTTTCTTCAAAAACTCTTTAACTTTTTTTGGATTAATCTTGGCAAAATCTCTTAAAGCCCAACCAATAGCTTTGGCTACAAAAAATTCTGGATTATTTATATGTTTTTGGCATATTTTAAGAACAAAATCAACATCAGTATTTGATTTATGTCCTCGTTGATGTTGAATTGCACAACGAATGAGCCAAATATTTTTTGAACCATTCCACTTATTTATGGTTTTTCTGGTTTCAGGAAATTTCAATGTTAGTGGTGAAATTACTTGAGTTCCCAGTAAATCAACTGAGTCCCACCAAGATTTACTTTTTATTAAAACTGTTATTTGTTCTAAAGTTTTAGGTGTGCAGACATCAATGTATTTACCCATTAAGTCACATGCTGCATAATGAAATTCTCTTTGAGGTAATTTCCACAAAAGATTTGCAGCTTCAATTAATTCTTTTTCATTAGGAGTAGAAAGATTATGCCAAGCTTTCTTAGTTAATAATCTTCTTTTTGGTGAACTGATTCCAATAAATGGTGCAATATTTTTCATATAGTTTGCAGCACCTTGGGCAACTTTCTTATTTCCCGCATTTTTAAATGCATTCTTGGTGATTGAAACTACCTCTTTAGCCCATTTGCTCATATAACTACTAGATTAGTCGCCATGCCTCCACTAAATGACGTGATTGCTTTTGCCATCGCCTCATTTTTAATCATTATCATTCCTGGTCCAAGTGTTTTATTTACGATAGGTAGAGGAATTTCATTTGGCAAAAAAGCAGCACTTGTAAATGTGGCTGGTAATTCTGTAGGAATGTTTACCGGATCTTTAGGTGTTGCAATTGGTATTGGGTCTTTAGTGCAAACTTCTGATATTGCTTATGCAATTGTTGGGGTTGCAGGCGGTGGTTATTTAGTTTATTTGGGTTATGACGCAATTAGAACCAGAAAAGATGTTGCCAAAGCTTTAGTAGAAAAAGCAGATCCAAAACCTTCAAAAGAAGTTTTCAAACAAGGTTTTATTGTTGGGTTTTTAAATCCTAAATCTTTAGTTTTTTTCGCCGCAATTTTGCCCCAATTTGTGGATAGATCTCAAGGAAGAATTATTTGGCAAATGATTTTCTTAGCATTTATATTTTTTGTTATCGCAGTTATAAGTGATAGCACTTGGGGCTTAGTTGCAGGAACAGCAAGACATTGGCTAGCAAGCACTCCAACACGTATAGAAAAAATCACCGGTAGCGGAGGACTGATAATCCTGGCATTGGGCTTAAGCGTTATTTATTCAGCCTTCAACCGTTAACTTTCACTTGGGTGTGTCGCAAGTAAACGATTACCAAAATCCTCTAGCGTTATTTGTGAAGTAACTACTAGACAACTGAAAAAGTTTTAAGCGTTAGGAAGTGGTTGATTGTCAGCTGCTCGGCGAACAGAACCAAATATTCGCACCTACGTTCTTGATACCAGTGTTCTGCTCTCAGACCCAAAAGCGATGTATCGCTTTGCTGAACATGAAATAGTTATTCCTTTAATTGTGGTTACAGAATTAGAAGCAAAAAGAACTCACCCAGAACTTGGCTTTTTTGCCAGAGAAGCTCTTCGTCAACTTGATGAAATGAGAATTGAACACGGCCGTCTTGATTTACCTATGAAAGTAAATGAAGAAGGCGGGGAATTAAGTGTTGATATGTCCCAAATTAGTGCTTCGCTTTTACCAAGTGCTTTCTCATTAGATAACGATGGAATTATTTTGGCAACAGCTAAATTACTTTCAACTCAAGGCGCTGATGTTTATGTTGTAAGTAAAGACCTACCAATGCGCGTTAAAGCATCAGCTTTAGGTTTATCAGCCCAGGAATATCGTGCAGAATTTGTGGCATCTTCTGGTTGGACTGGAACTGCTGATGTTGAATTAAGTGAAACTGAAGTAAATGATTTATATTCAAATGGCTTTATTGATCATGATTCTGCAAGACAACTACCTTGTCACACAGGTTTAATACTTACTTCCAATAAAGGAAGTGCTTTAGGAAGAGTAACTACTGATAAAAGAATCAAATTAGTCAGAGGTGACATTGATGCTTTTGGAATACATGGCAGAAGCGCTGAACAACGTTTAGCACTTGATTTACTGCTAGATGATGAAGTAGGAATTGTTTCTTTAGGTGGAAGAGCAGGCACTGGAAAAAGTGCGCTAGCAATTTGTGCCGGATTAGAACATGTTTTGGAAAGAAGAAATCATCGAAAAGTAATGGTGTTTAGACCTTTATATGCAGTAGGTGGTCAAGATTTAGGTTATTTACCAGGTACCGAAGGTGAAAAAATGAGTCCTTGGGCTCAAGCAGTTTTTGACACTCTTGGTGCAATTGCATCTCCTGAAGTGATACAAGAAATTGTTGCTCGCGATCTTATTGAAGTTTTACCTTTAACTCATATTCGTGGCAGATCTTTACATGATTCATTTGTAATTGTTGATGAAGCTCAAAGTTTGGAAAGAAATGTTTTGTTAACTGTTCTTTCAAGAATTGGTAAAGGTTCAAAAGTTGTGTTAACTCATGATGTTGCACAAAGAGATAATTTAAGAGTGGGAAGACATGATGGTGTAGTTGCGGTGGTGGAAAAACTTAAAGGTCATCCTTTATTTGCCCACGTTACTTTGACTCGTTCTGAACGTTCCCCAATTGCTGCTTTAGTTACAGATTTATTAGAAGATTTTCCAGTTTAATTTCAACCAGAATCTGGGCCTACAGGAATAGTTTTTCCTAAACTTTTTGTTGTTGAATCAAAGAAGTTATTTCCTTTATCATCAACTACTACAAATGCTGGAAAATCAACAATGTCTATTTTCCACACAGCTTCCATTCCTAGTTCTTCGAAATCTAGGACTTCAACTTTTTTAATGCATTCTTGAGCAAGTAATGCAGCAGGTCCACCGATTGATCCTAAATAAAATCCACCATTATTCTTACAAGCATTTGTGACAACTTGGCTTCTATTTCCTTTAGCCAACATAATCATTGAGCCACCATTTTTTTGGAAACGATCAACATAAGAATCCATACGTCCTGCAGTAGTTGGGCCAAATGAACCAGATGCCATTCCTTTAGGAGTTTTAGCTGGTCCTGCGTAATAGATGGCATGATTTTTCAGGTAATCAGGCATTGGTTTACCTTCATCAAGCATTTGATTAATTTTTGCGTGTGCTAAATCTCTAGCCACAATCATTGAACCAGTTAACGAAACTCTTGATTTAACAGAAAGTTTTGATAACTGAGCCAAAACTTCTTTCATAGGTTTATTTAAATCTATTTTCGTCACATCATCATTTAGATGTTCATCAGTAGTTTCTGGTAAAAATTGGGCAGGATCAGTTTCTAATTGTTCTAGAAAAACTCCATCTTTATTAATTTTGGCAAGAATTTGTCTATCTGCTGCACAAGAAACTGCAATTGAAACAGGAAGAGAAGCACCATGTCTTGGAAGTCTTATAACTCTTACATCATGACAAAAATATTTTCCACCAAATTGTGCACCGATACCAAAAGTTTGACTCATTTTTAAAACATGTTCTTCCATTTCTAAATCTCTAAATCCATGACCAAGCAATGTTCCCTTTGTTGGTAGTGAATCAAGTGCTCTAGTGGTAGCAAGTTTTGCAACTTTTAATGAAAATTCAGCACTTGTGCCACCAATAACAATTGCTAAGTGATACGGAGGACAAGCTGCAGTTCCAAGGAGTCTTAATTTTTCTTCTAAGAATTCATCTAGTTTTTCAGGATTTAGTAAAGCTTTTGTTTCTTGATACATCAAAGATTTATTTGCAGAACCTCCACCTTTGGCCATAAACATGAATGAATATTCCAATTCATGACCTGGTTTAGTGTCAGCATAAATTTCGATTTGAGCAGGTAAAT
>JBJSWT010000190.1:0-3908 GCA_046086025.1 Actinomycetes bacterium
AAATTAAGTGATGAATTAAGAAATGAATTAAATAAATTAGGAGTTGAAGTTAAAGATACAGAAAATGGTCAGGAATTAGCAGTAATTTCTGATTGAGGTGCAGGTTGTTCTACTCCCCCAATTGTTGGTGTAGGAGTTGCACTTGGAGCCACTTCGCCTTCCTTTAGACAAATAATGTGATCACTTGGTCTATAACTTGTTAGAAAATCCTCTTCATTAACAATGGCATTATTTTTCCAAAATTGTCTTGTCACAACAATTCTAAATCCAGGGGCAGGATCTTGCGCTAAACAATTTGGATCGTAAGAAGTAACTGTGTCTATGTTGTTATTCAAATTATATGGTTTACCAAATTTGGCAGTAATTTTGTCAAATTCTTTTGTTCCATACATGGCAATAGTAATTCCATCTCTTTCGGGAATTGCTTTAATTAAAATATGATTTTTTGTATTATTTTTAAATTTCAAATCTAATCTTGGCCAACTAACTGTTGCTTCTAAACCTGGGGTGTATCTGGAAATTAAAACCGAATGTGCTCTTTGTTCAATTCTTTCTAACCCTGCATAAAAAGCTGCTGACCAAGTTGCAGCTGTGATGATTGAAACACCACCACCTAAACCGTAATCAAATCTGCCACCTTCTGCGATATAAATTCCTTTAACATATCCATTTGCAGAAGTTCTTTCTTTAATCGTTTCGTTCATGGAATAAATTTCTCCAGGTTTTAAAATTTTTCCATCCATATAACGTGCCGCTTGAGTAACATTTGTTTCTCGATAAGGCATATAGTCAAATGCTTGTCTGAATGAACTTAATTGCTCTTTAATTCCTAATTCTTCTAAACTTTCTGTTGAAACAACTGGCTTTATAACAGCACTATCTAGATTTACTTGTCTATTATTTTTTTGCCTAAAGACAGGAGACATTGCTGCATCAAGTTGGCCTGGAGTAAATTTAATTCCTTCTTGCGCAGGTATTAATACGACTCTGTTCCCAACAAAATCAAATTTTGCATCAGTTGCTTGTGCTTGCATGTTTGGAATTTGACGTGATATTTCTTTTATAATTACTGCTTCATCAAACTTTGAAACCAATTTGTTATTTTCTTCAACGAAATTAAGAGCTGATCCAATAACTTGGGGTGATATTTCTACTATTCTTTGTCCAAATTTTAGTTTAATTGAATCAGAAACAGCTAATTCGGCTAAATTTTCTCTCGCTGTCAAAACATCTTCATCATTTACTTTTGGTGGTATATAAGCGATAACTACTTCTGGATTTCGAACTTGATGTAGCCAAGATTCTTCAATACTTTTAATTGTCTTTTCCCAGTCAACTTGTTGTCCACTTTTTGCCTCGGTAGTAATTATTTGACCTTCTTTTGTGGTAAGAGTTGCATTTACTGGAGCAAAAGTATTTTCTTGAGCAACAGAATTAAGAGTATTTCTTAATAAAAATTCATCAATTGTAATCCTAGGTATTATTTCTTGAGGAAAAATAGAAGATCTTAAAAAGGTAAAAGGATTTTTATTTATGGAATTAATAGTTTCTGGTAAATCAATTGTCAGACCCACCTGACTAGGTTTGATTGTATAAATACCTTGAGGAGTTTGAACTTTTATAGGATCATTCAATTTATCTTTAATTGCTAAATTTATTTGCTCAAATACAGTTGGAGGAAGTTTTCCTCCAACTGGATAACCAAGCAATGTAGATTTTGGAGGTACAACAGAAATCGACCAAATAAATAAACTTAAGAAAACGACAAATATAAAAGTTAAAATTAATTGACCAAGAAATTCACCAATTCTATATCTCCAATCTTTTTTAATTGGTTTTAATAATTCAAGGTTTGAAATTAATTCATTTAACTCTTGTTCAACAACCGGATTTATAGTTTGAGTTATTGTATTTGAAGATTCAGCTTGTTTAGTTGCAGACTTTTTAGATGCAGAACTAGCAGATTTAGAAGATTTATGTTTTGGAGTAGATGTTTTAGCCTTTTTTTCAGGTGGTGTTTTCTTGCGCTCGGCCACGCCTAAACCCACCCCAATTAACAAAAAATTGATTAAAAATCTATATCTCCAATATTAGGGATGAGTCATTTTGAGCGTGAAAAGCATAGGAGCACTAGCGCATTTTTAGCCGTCTAGATAATCTATTAATTCAAAGCACACAAAAAGAAAGTAATAAAGACATGGCAAATACTGAAAATGAAGATGTAGCAGTAGAAAACGATGTAATTAAGGCTGCATCCGAATGGTCAGAAGAAGAACCATCCAAGAAGAACAATAAAAGTGGTTGGTTGTCACGATCCATTGTCGTATCAAGTTCAAGTGCATCAAGAAGAATTAACGAGTTAGAACAACAAGTTAAACAATTAGCAAAAAGACCAAATGTTTTCGAACTAGATGATGCAGAAATTACCGCTCTTGCTGGTGAGGATGCAGCTACCTTAATTAGAGCTGCTAAATCTAAAGCGCAATCTGTCTTAGTTGAAGCTGAAAAACTTGCTCAAGGAATTAGAGAAACTTCAGCTGCACAATTAGCCGCAACAAAAGAAGAAAATGCAAAATTAATTGATGAAGCTAATAAAGAAGTAAACGATTTAAGAGCTGAAACTGAAAAATATGTTAGAGATTTAAGAAATCGTGCCCAAAATGAATATGATGCTTCAGATAAAGAAGCAAAAAGAATTGTGTCAACTGCAACAAGTGAAGCAAATACAATTGTTGAAAATGCAAAAGCTGAAGAATTAAGAATTACTAGCGATGCATCAAAGAGAGCTGAAGAATTACTAACTAGAACTCGCACAGAAGCACAAGCCGAAGCAAAGAGATTAATAGACGAAGCCCAAGCAGAACGCAAACGCGTTATCGAAAACGTTGAAACCCAAAGAGATGCTGCAGCAAAAGTTGCTGCGGAAGCAGCCAAAGTTAGAAGATCACTTGCTTCTTCTTCAACGCTGTTACGTCAAGCACTAGATGATGCTTTAGCTGTGGCAACTGATCTTGAGCAAAAAACTCAAGCAGTAGCAGATAAAACTCAATCCGTTAAAGATTCAATTTAATTTTTTATTGGCAATGTCGACATTGCCGCTAAAATAATTACAGATCCTATTAAATAAATAATTGCTGTCACATTACTAGTTAAAACTAAATCTCCTGCTGTTAAGCGAACGCTCATCAAAAGAGCTATAAATAACCAACCTAACGAAAAAGCAACTACGTGAAATCTAGATTGAAAACTTTGTCTTACAAATCTAATGGCAAAGATAAAAATCAATAAATAAAGTGCAAAACCCCATGGAATATTAATAAGTAATTTATATTTGGCAGCTTGTAAAAATCCGCCAAATAATGAAACTAGAACTCCAAGAAATATAGATGTAAAAAGATTAATTATTTTATTTTGCATCAAGTCCACTGAATAAATCTGTTTCAAGTTCTGCCGAAATTCTTTTTCCTTTTACTAATCTAAAATACTCAACCCCTAATGCTTCTGGTCCTAAAATTTCAGCCATTTGAAAAAAAGGTCCTGTGTCTTGAACTTGAGTTGCATGTGCTTTTAAAGCTTCAAGTTTTTTATTAACTACATCTTTTCCATCAATTTTTGTCGTTACATATTTATCATCTAAAACAAAAGGTAATTCATCTGCAGAATCTACTCCGAAAAACTTTGAGCCACCGGAACTTGCTAGTGCTTCTATTCCTTTTTGCATTTGTGATTTAGGAATTGCTGTCCAGTAAATTTTTTCGACTTCCCAAGGATTTCCAAGTTCTGGTTTATAACTTTCAATACTTGCTAATTCGATTGCATAGTGAGTTATGCGATGAGCTTTGATGTGATCAGGATGACCATAACCACCAAAATCATCATAAGTAATTGCTACTTGTGGTTTTATTTCT
>JBJSWT010000191.1:0-5367 GCA_046086025.1 Actinomycetes bacterium
GATCACAATTCTTACTATCTCAAGTCCATCTTTTCCACCGAAAAGTGCAAGGCCAGGATCGTGGTCTTTAACTTCAATTTCCTTTGGAACCATATTTTCTGGAATATAAGGAGGATTTGAAACCACCACATCAATTTGACCGATTAGATTATCTAATTCCTCTATTTGGTGATTAATATCGGCATTTATCAAATGCACCATTGAATTATGAGAACTAATTTCCTCTTTATATTTTTGATAATTTGTTTCTAAATATTTAAATGCCTCAACTGATTTTTCAATTGCAAAAACTTCAACATTTGAACATTCTTTAGCAATTGATAATGCAATTGCACCAGATCCTGAACAATAATCAACAACGAGCAATCTTTCTTGATTCTTATCTTTTATATATCGAATAACTGATTCAACTAGAATTTCCGTTTCAGGTCTTGGAATAAAAACACCAGGTCCAACATTTAGAACTAAATGCCTAAAACCTTGTTCCCCAATTAGGTGCTGTAAAGGAATTCTTCTTACTCTTTTTTCAACTAATTTTTCAATTTCTCGATATTGCTCATCACTTATTTCAGAAATTAAACCCACTCTATTTCGAGAAGTGTTTAATACAAAGGCAACTAAACTTTCGGCATCAAATCTAGGGCTTGAAACATTTGCGTTTTTTAAACGCAACTCAATATCAACAAGAACACTTCTTGTTACTTTACTCAACGAGTTTCTCCAACCTCAGCTAACTTTTGAGAAATTTCTTGATCAACACATGATTGTAAAACTGGGCCTAAATCACCATTTAATATTTGATCCAAGTTATGTGATTTAAATCCAGTTCTATGATCTGTTAAGCGATTTTCAGGAAAGTTATATGTTCTAATTCTTTCTGATCTATCCACAGTTCTAACTTGTGATTTTCTAGAAGCTGCATCTTTAGCTGCTCTTTCTTCTTCAGCAGCAGCAAGTAATCTTGCTCTTAAAATTCTTAGCGCACTTTCTTTATTTTGTAATTGGCTTTTTTCATTTTGACAAGAAACCACAATTCCAGTTGGAACGTGAGTAATTCTTACCGCTGAATCTGTAGTGTTAACACTTTGTCCACCTGGACCACTGGAACGATAAACATCAACTCTTAAATCTTCATTATTAATTTGTACATCGATTTCTTCTGCTTCTGGAAAAACTAAAACACCTGCTGCTGAAGTATGAACTCTTCCTTGAGATTCTGTAATAGGAACTCTTTGTACGCGATGAACTCCGCCTTCATGTTTCATCCACGCAAATGGTGCATCGCCAATTTCAGTATTTCCTCTTGCTTTTATGGCAATGGAAGCATTTTTATATCCACCCATATCAGAATCAACTGCATCAATTAATTCTGCTTTCCAACCTTTTTTTTCCGCAAATCTTAAATACATGCGAACTAAATCCCCTGCAAATAATGCAGACTCTTCTCCACCTTCTCCAGATTTAACTTCTACGATTACATCTTTTCCATCCATTGGATCTCTAGGAATTAACATTTTCTGTAATTTTTCAGTTAATTCTTCAATTCTTACAGAAATTTTTTCAGCCTCTTGTTTAAAACTTGAATCATCATTAGCCAGTTCAAGGGCAGCTTGATGATCTTCAACTAATTGTTGGTATTCACGCCAAGTTGCCACTATTGGCTTTAATTCAGCAAATCTTTTTCCTACTGCTTTTGCTTTATTTTGATCACTATGCAATTTGGGATCTGATAACTGATGTTCTAAATCGACAAGTTCTGCCGCAAGATCAACCACACCTTCAAACATTTCTTTCACCTCCTATTTAACTTTATTAAAAAACAAAACGCCGGTTATTTTTTAGATGCAAATTTTTACATCTAAAAAGACCGACGTTTAGTTAGTTAAGCTATTTTTTTGCTTGTTTACCGTAACGCTTCTCGAATTTAGAAACGCGACCTGCGGTATCCAAAATCTTTTGTTTACCTGTGAAGAATGGATGACATTGATTGCAGATTTCTGCATGCATCTGTCCGTTTTTTACAGTGCTACGTGTTTTGAAAGTGTTACCGCATGAGCAAGTAACTGTTGTTTCCACGTACTCTGGATGAATTTCTGCCTTCATCTTTTCATTTCTCCGATTTCTTTTCGGTAACCAAATCTTATTCGGTTGCTTCCCCATTAGTAGTTGGGGTGGTCTTTTGTACTTGAATGAGGAACTCAAAGTTGGTTTTTGTGTCACGCAACTTGTTGAGTAGTAGCTCTATTGCCTGTTGTGGCTCTAGGGCATGAAGCACTCTTCTTAAAGTCCAAATGACTTTCAATTCTTCTTGAGACAAAAGAATTTCTTCTTTTCTAGTACCTGATGCATCAACATCAACTGCTGGGAATATTCTTCGATCGGCAAGTTTGCGATCAAGTTTTAATTCCATATTTCCAGTACCTTTGAATTCTTCGAAGATTACTTCGTCCATACGTGAACCTGTTTCAACCAAAGCTGTAGCAATGATTGTTAAAGATCCACCATTTTCAATATTTCTGGCAGCACCAAAGAATTTCTTTGGAGGATAAAGGGCCGCTGAATCAACACCACCGGAAAGAATTCTTCCTGAAGTTGGAGCAGACAAGTTATATGCACGACCTAAACGAGTCATGGAATCAAGCAAGATCACAACATCGTGACCCATTTCCACTAAACGTTTTGCTCTTTCAATTGAAAGCTCTGCAACAGTTGTGTGATCTTCTGCTGGTCTATCAAAAGTTGAAGCAATTACTTCACCTTTAACAGAACGTTGCATATCGGTAACTTCTTCTGGACGTTCATCAACTAAAACAACCATTAAGTGAACTTCTGGATTGTTTGTCGTAATCGCATTTGCAATTGCTTGTAAAACCATAGTTTTACCAGCTTTTGGAGGAGAAACAATTAATCCACGTTGTCCTTTACCAATTGGAGCAACTAAATCAATAACTCTGGTGGTTAGGTTTGATGGATCTGTTTCTAATCTCAATCTTTCTTGAGGATAAAGAGGTGTAAGTTTTGAAAAATCTAATCTCTTGGCTGATTCTTCTGGAGTTAAACCATTAATAGTTTCAACTCTTACTAACGGATTAAATTTTTGTCTTTGTTCGCCTTCTTTTGGTTGACGAATTGAGCCAGTGACTGCATCACCTTTTCTTAAACCATATTTACGAACTAATCCCATAGAAACATAAACATCGTTTGGTCCAGGTAAATAACCTGAAGTTCTAACGAATGCATAGTTTTCTAATAAATCAATAATTCCTGCTACTGGAAGTAATACGTCATCTTCTTTAATTTCATAATCTTCGCGTTCTCTTCTATTGCCGCGATCTCTGAATCTACTTCTAGAGTTTCTGTCATTTCGATCATTTCGATCTCCACGATCATTACGATCGTTTCTATCTCCACGATCATTACGATCGTTTCTTCTAAATCCTCGATCTTCTCTTGAATAGTTTCTTTCTTCTCTATTAAATGAGCGATCGTCTTCGCGATCTTCGCGAGGAGCTCTTACTTCTACTTCTTCTCTATATTCTTCAATTACATCGTCTTCTGGAATGTCAGAAGTTGTCATATTTTTCTTTCCACCGTTTCCGTGTTGTTCTATTGCTTCAATCAATTCACTTTTTCGCATAGTTGCAGAATCAGGAATTCCTAAGCTTGCAGCAACTTGCCTTAATTCAGGCAAGAGCATTGATGAGGTGTCATTCACCTTAAAAGTATTTCCTTTCAATTTCTTTCACAAAAATTAACCAAGAAGGATTCTTATGAGAGATCCGGACCTGTTTATTTTGGTTTTAAAAGTTAGCTTTTGTTTTTTGATTTGCCATCTTTGGCCAAGATCGGCCGGACATATAAAAGACTAGCAGATTTGGGTCCAGCTTTCCAGCCTTGGGGATAGTTCTTTTAGGAGATGCTGGCACCAGTTGGTGAAAAAGCTAACTGTTGAACTTCAAATTCATCAGAAACCATGGACAAAACTTCTTCCAAATTTGTTGAATTTGTTAAAACACAAACACTTGGGCCAGAGCCTGAAATAAAAGCAGCATGCTTTTTGTTTCGTAATTGTGTAACTAATGCAGTTGAAGATTGCATGGCTGGTCTTCTGTATTCCTGATGTATTCGATCAGCTGTTGCATCAAATAAATATTCTGGTTCTTGACTAATTGCATGAACTAAAAGTGCGCTTCGAGATAAATTAAATGCAGCATCTTTATGCGGCACATGAGTTGGTAATAATGCTCTGGCCTGTTCTGTATCAACAATAAATTTTGGAATAAATACAACAGGAATAATTGAAGGATGAGGAGTTAATTTAATTGCTTTTGCCAGGGAGTTTTCATCAATCCAAGAAACAGTGAAACCTCCATGTAAACATGCAGCCACATTATCTGGGTGTCCTTCAACTGAACTTGCTAATTCTAAAACACCAGCATCATCCATTCTGGTTCCTTGAGTTCCTGCTAAAGCTCTGGCAGCAACTACAGCTGCAGTTATTGCTGCAGCAGAAGATCCAAGTCCTCTTCCATGTGGGATGCGATTAATGCAACGCAAATAAAGCCCGTTTACTGGAACTGAAAGATAAGAAAAAGTTTTTAGCATTACATTTGCAATTAAATGGTTTTCATCTCTTGGTAAAGAATTTCTTCCTTCGCCATCAACATCAACTAAAACTCCTGGTTTATCTGTGAATGAAGCTTCTACTTCATCAAATAAAGAAAGAGCAATACCTAAAGAATCAAAACCTGAACCTAAATTTGCACTAGTAGCAGGAACTACAACTCGAACTGCGCCTGAAAATTTACTCATTTAAAACCCTAAAGCTTTAGCAGCTGATTTTGCATCCACAGAAACTTTAATTGGATCTTTTGCACCTTCAAGTGCCCAATGTGGATCTTTTAAGCCATTACCAGTAACAGTTATAACTATTACTTTGTCTTTTGGTAATTCATTTTTTTCTTTCAACATAAGTAATCCTGCAACTCCAGCTGCAGACGAAGGTTCAACAAAAACTCCTTCTTTTTCAGCTAACAGATGATAACTATTTAAAATTTGTTCATCTGTTACTTTGTCAATTCTTCCTTTTGATTCTTCTTTTGCAGTTAATGCTTGTTGCCAAGAAGCAGGATTTCCAATTCGAATAGCAGTTGCAAGAGTTTCTGGTTTTTCAACAATTTTTCCATCAACTATTGGAGAAGCTCCTGCTGCTTGAAATCCCCACATCTGTGGCAACTTAGAAGATATCGAATCATTTTTATATTCGACATAGCCTTTCCAATAAGCAGTTATGTTTCCTGCATTTCCAACTGGCAGAACATGTATATCTGGAGCATCACCTAATCGATCTATAACTTCAAATGATGC
>JBJSWT010000192.1:0-16414 GCA_046086025.1 Actinomycetes bacterium
TTTATGGAATTTTGTCGAAAAAGATTTAACAACACTAACTGATCTTGATTCAAGAATGAAACGAATTAACGCAGAAGAGCCTTATCGATTAAAGCTTTCTGCAATAAGTCATAGATTAGAAAAAACTAGACAAAGATTTGCTAACAAAACGGTTCATGTTGAAGGTGTTGATTATGCAAGCCAAAAAGAATTTATTAATGATTTAACGCAACTTTATGACGCATTAAATAATGAAAAAAGTGAACTTATTGCAAATGGAGTTCTTGGAAAAGCTATAAGAACTGCTTCTGCCATTGGTTTACAACTTGCTAAATTAGATGTAAGAGAACATTCTGAGAAACATCACGAGGCTCTTGCCCCATTAATTGATCGCGCCAAACTAATTGATAAACCTTATTTGTCTTTAAAAAAAGAAGAAAGATTTGAATTACTTGCTCAAGAATTAGATTCACCAAGACCTTTAGCTGCAACTCCACTTGGCACAACTCCAACTGCATTAATAGATCCAGAACATATCAGAACTTATTCAACATTTGGTGCGATTAATCAAGCACTTTTGCAATATGGCGATGAAGTAATTGATACCTACATTGTTTCAATGACTAAAGGTCCAGATGACTTAATGGCAGCAGTTTTACTTGCAAAAGAAAATGGTTTAGTTGATTTGGGAGCAAGGATTGCAAAAATTAATTTTGTGCCACTTTTAGAAACTGTCGATGAATTAAGAAATGCAGGAGATATTTTAGAAACTCTTTTATCGACACCTTCTTATAGAGTTCTGGTTTCTTTAAGAAATAATTTACAAGAAGTAATGCTTGGATATTCAGATTCAAATAAAGATGCAGGAATTACAACTAGCCAATGGGAAATACAACTTGCTCAAAGAAAATTAAGAGATGTTGCACTAAAACATGGTGTGAGATTAAGAATTTTTCATGGTCGTGGCGGAACTGTGGGAAGAGGTGGTGGACCAACTCACGATGCAATTTTAGCTATGCCTTGGGGTGTTGTAGATGGTGAAATGAAATTAACTGAACAAGGTGAAGTTATCAGTGATAAATATTTACTTCCTCAATTAGCCAAAGAAAATTTAGAGTTACTAGTTGCAGCGACACTAGAAGCAACTTTGTTGCATGCTGCTTCCAGAGTTAATCAATCAGATTTAGATCAGTGGGATCAAGTAATGAATAAAATTAGTCTTTCAGCTCAAGTTAAATATAATTCGCTAACTAAAGATCCTGATTTAGCAAATTATTTTGCACTTTCAACTCCAGTTGAACAATTAGCAGATCTGCATTTAGGTTCAAGGCCAGCAAAAAGACAAGCAAATGCTGGAATTGAATCCTTAAGAGCAATTCCTTGGGTATTTGGTTGGACTCAATCTCGACAAATTATTCCTGGCTGGTTTGGAGTTGGCACAGGAATTAAAACTGCAAGAAATGAAGGATTTGAAGAAACATTACGACATATGTCTAAGAATTGGGCATTCTTTAAAAACTTTATAAGTAACGTTGAAATGACAGTTGCAAAAGCAGATATGAAAATAGCTCAACATTATGTAAATGAGTTAGTACCTAAAGAATTGCACCATATGTTTGACAAAGTTAAAGAAGAATATGAAGAAACTAAAAAACAAATTCTTTGGATTACTGGGGAAAGTGAAATACTAGAAAACCAACAATCTTTGAAGAAAACTTTACAAATTAGAGATACTTACCTTTTACCTTTACAATATTTACAAGTTTCACTTTTGAAAAAAGTAAGAGACTTAAATCAAGTAAATGATGAAATCGATCCTTTGTTAAGAAGAACATTGTTACTAACTATTAATGGAATTGCTACGGGCTTACGAAATACTGGTTGAGTTAAAACAAAAATAGGTGAATTACTGCATAAGTTAATCCAGCACAAAGTGCTGCAGCAGGCAAAGTCAAAATCCAAGCAGAAACAATATTTCCCACTACTCCCCAAGAAACTCGTTTTCTGCCTCTAGTTGCACCTGCTCCAATAATTGACGAAGTGATTGTGTGAGTAGTACTTATGGGAGCCTTTAAATAAATGGCCATAACATATAAAACTGTTGAAGCAACGCTTTGTGCTGCCACACTTTTTATGGGATCTACTTCAATTACTTTCTTGCCCAAAGTTTTCATAATTCTCCAACCTCCAGCATAAGTTCCTAAACTAATTGCTAGAGCCGCACTTACTTTTACCCAAAAAGGAATACTGTCTCCTGAATGCATTCCTCCCACCACTAAAGCCAAAGTCATCACACCCATAGTTTTTTGGGCATCTTGTAAACCATGTCCTACCGCCATCGCGCCAGCAGAAAATACTTGAACTGTTCTAAATCCGTTTCCAACTTTCTTTTTGCTGGCATTTCTAAAAGTCCATTGCAATAAAAGTGTTAATAAGAATGCACACCCAAAACCGATAGTTGGAGAAATAACCATCGGAATTAAAACTTTGTCAATAATTCCCTGCCAATAAATAATTTCTGAACCAGCAATTGCTCCACCAACTAATCCTCCAATTAGTGCATGCGATGAGGATGAGGGAAGTCCAAACCACCAGGTGATTAAATTCCAAGTAATTGCCCCAACTAATGCTGCAATCACCACAGTTAAGCCATGATTATTTTGTTCTACTTCAATGATTCCTTTGCCAACAGTTTTGGCTACCCCTTCACTCAAAAATGCCCCAATTAAATTTCCAAATGCAGCCACAAGTAAAGCGGTTTGAACCCTCATAGCTTTAGTTGCCACAGATGTAGCTATTGCATTTGCAGCATCATGAAATCCATTTGTGTAGTCAAAAACTAAAGCAACCACAACAATAAGTGCGACAAGAAAAAGTGTTGATTCCACTTTTTTTATGATTCCTTAAGAGAGATAGTCCTCATTACTCTTGCAACTCTTGCCATTTCATCTAAAGAATCTTCAAATAGATCAATAACACCAACAATTCTTAAAATTGTCATTGCATCGTATGAACCACTAAAAAGCATCGCAGTAATTCTTCTGTGAATACGATCACCTTCGTCTTCTATTTTATTTGCTTCAGTTACGTAATGATCTATATCTTTTAGATTTTTTAGACTGGAAATATTTCTGGAAGTTAATTCAGCAAGTTTTCTAACAGCTTCAACTAAATCAACTGTTCCTTGAGGAAATTCGCCCACATTATGTAGCACTGCTAAATCTGTTGCTTCTTCTAAAGCATCCATAGCATCATCAAGGGCATTTGCTAAATCTTGTAAATCTCCACGATCATATGGAGTAACAAACATGTCATCAATTTTTCTAATTAAATTTCCTAAAATTTCATCAGCTTCATTTTCTGTTTGACCAATTCTTTTAGCAATCTCTGATCTTTTATCAATTGGTGAAACAACTAAATCAACTGCGCCGCGAGCACCCGATGCAAGACGTTCAGCAAGGGAAACATACATTTCAAATAGAACTGGATCTTTAGGTGTAAATGCCATTTGTCTCCTCTAGCTGATGATGCAAACTTTAGTCGCTTGCGGGCCGCGTAGGTCTGATTCGGTGTCGATTTCGAAAGAAACTTTTTGATTAGTATCTAGAATTCTTAATCCTTCAGTTTGAATAGCACTTTCTCTAACAAAAATTTGTGAGCCATCAATTGCTTTTATATAGCCGTAACCTTTTTCAGAGTTGAACCACAAAACTGTGCCCTTTGGCATTTAGTGCTTAACTCGATTCTTAAAAATTAAAGTTGGATACCAAGTTTTCGAGCAGATCTATTTCTTGCTCTTGCATTTCTCATTCTTTGCAATCTTTTAATAAGCATTGGATCAAAGCTCATGGCACCTGGGTGATCCACTAAAGCATTAAGCACTTGGTAATAACGAGTTGCACTCATTCCAAATAATTCTCTAATTGCTTGTTCTTTAGCTCCTGAATATTTCCACCATTGGCGTTCGAATTCTAAAATTTCTTTATCTCTTGCGGTTAGTTCAAAATCATTATTGCCGGGGGAAAGTGAGACGGCATCCATTATTTAAATAATCTCCTAAAAGTCTTTTTCTATTTAATTTTTAAGCCTTCCCTATCGTATTTAATAAATCAGGTAAAAGTATGTGATTACGCGTTTGGTCGTGTCGGATTAATCACTTGTTTCACATTTTCAAGTGATAGGCGTTAATTATGTGACTTGGGTGTTAATGATGTGACAGAATAGAAAACTCATGTCACAAAAACCACCATTAAAAACTTGGTTACCTTCGTGGATTTTTTTAAGTTTTGTGTGGGGATTATCTTTCTTATTTATCAAATTTGCTTTAAATGGGCTTTCCGCATTACAAGTTGCTTTTGGTCGAGTAGGACTTGGAGCAATTACTGTTTTAATTATTTTGCTTTTTTTGAAACAAAAATTACCTAAAACAAAAATAGCCTGGGTCAGAGCAAATATTGCTGGTTTTTTTCAGCACACAGCACCATTTGCACTTATCGCTTTTGGTGAGACTCACGTAAGTTCGGTATTAGCTGGAATTGGAAATGCTGCTACTCCACTTTGGACTGCACTTTTTGCAATTATGTTTATCCCTGCTGAAAAAATTACTCGAACTGAATATATTGGAATTTTAATTGGCTTTGCGGGAGTGTTAATTCTTCTTGGTATTTGGCAAGGCTCAAATGCTGAAAGTGATTTGATTGGTTTACTTGCAGTTCTAATAGCAACTGCTTGTTATGGTGCTGCAGTAATTTATACCAGGGCTAAAGTAACTATTTTAAATTTATCTCCTTCTTCTTTTATAGGTGCACAACTTACCTCTTCAGCAATTCAACTTCTAATTCTTTGTTTAATATTTAGTCCAAGAGTAGAAGAAATAAATAATTTGAATCTTTTATCTATTCTTTTCCTGGGAATTTTTTCAACAGGTTTTGCATTTCCATTGGTTTATAAAATATTAAGAGATGTGGGAAGTTTAGCTGCAGCAACAATTACTTATGCCACACCAATTGTTTCAACTATTGCTGGATTTTTTATATTAAAAGAGTCACTTCACTGGTATCAACCAATTGGTGCATTATTAATTTTGTTTGGAGTTGCAAAAGTGCAAGGAATTAAAATAACTAATTTATGGAGCCGATGAGGGGACTTGAACCCCTAACCGCCCGATTACAAGTCGGGTGCGCTACCAGTTGCGCCACATCGGCAAGATTTTAAATCTTTAGACTAATCGAGTTTACGCGATAGCGTTAATGAATAAAGTGCCACACCTGTTGCTACCGCAGCATTGAGAGATTCTATTTTGTTACTCATTTTTATTTTGACTCTTAAATCACAAGTTTGAGCAACTAGTCGAGAAACCCCTTTACCTTCTGCGCCAATGACAACTATCAGAGGTTTATTAGCAAAATCTGGATCAACTTTTTCTAAAGAAGTTTCACCATCTCCATCTAAAGCTATTGCAAAAAAACCTTTTTCTTTTAAATCTGTAATAGTTCTTGTAATGTTTACAACTTGGCAAACTGGCACATGAGAAAGTGCTCCAGCTGCTGTCTTCCAAACGGCTCCGGTAATTCCTGCACTTCTTCTTTCTGCAATAACTACCGCAGTAGCACTAAAACCTGCAGCAGAACGTATTACTGCTCCAAGATTTCTTGGATCTGTTACCCCATCAAGAAAAATGAGCAGAGGATTTTCTTTATTTTTAGCTAAAACTTCCTTTAAATCTTTATATTTATAACTTGCAACAGCAAGGGCTACCCCTTGGTGATTTATGTTATTGGTTAGTCGATCAAGTTCTTTTCTATCAACTTCTAGAACTGAAATATTTTTACTTGAGGCAAGAGTCAATATTTGTCTTACTTTTTCATCTATATCTATGCCACTTGCAATTCTTAAAACCACTGCTTCCACGTTTTCTTTTAAGGCTTCTAATACAGGATTTCTTCCTAAAATAAAGTCAGAAGCTGGTCTTCTTTCTTGATTAAAATTAGATTTAGGTTTTGGTTTTGATTTTTTAAAACCTTTATTGGCTTGAAAATTAACGTGAGCGACTCTATCTTTTGCTTTTGGTGTTGGGCCTTTGCCCTTTAGTCTTTTTCTTCTTTTTCCACCTGAGCCAACTTGTTTTCTTGCCTTTGAATTCTTAAAAGCCATAAATTATTTAACTTCTTTTTCTATAGTCCATCTGGAGCCATCTGCTCCATCTTCAATCAATATTCCTGCATTTTTAAGGGCATCTCTCATTGAATCAGCTAGGGCAAAATCCTTATTTACTCTTGCCTCATTTCGCTTGCGAAGTAGTTCAGAAATCAATTTATCCAGTGCTTCTTTTTCTTCATTACTGCTCTTACTTAACCAATTAGAAGACATTGGATCAAGACCCAATAAATGAAGCATACTTCTTACTTCATTTAAAGTATCTGCCAAATTAGAAGCATTACTGGTCAAGGCAGTATTTCCTCTTGTGACATATTCATGAATTATCGAAATTGTCAGAGGTGTTGCTAGATCATCTTCTATTGCAGTAATAAATTCTTGAGGAAATTTTAAGTTTAATTTGTTATTTTTTACTTTTTCACTTGCTCTTAAAACAAATTGTTCAATTCTAGAAAAAGCAGTGGCTGCCTCTGAAAGAGCTTGATCTGAGAATTCAAGGTTACTTCGATAATGAGCAGATAATAAATAGAATCGAACTTCAATTGGTCTAAATCTTGTCAATACTTCGTTGACTTTTAATGAGTTACCTAAGCTTTTACTCATTTTTTCACCACTTTGGGTTACCCAATAATTGTGAACCCAAAAATTAGCAAAATCATTACCACTTGCTTTTGATTGCGCTATTTCATTTTCATGATGTGGAAATTGTAGATCTAAACCACCACCGTGAATATCAAATTTTTCTCCTAAATAAGTTTTTGCCATTGCAGAACATTCAATATGCCAACCTGGTCGACCTTTACCCCAAGGTGAATTCCAGAAAGGTTCTCCATCTTTACTTTTTTTCCAAAGTGCAAAATCGTGTGAATCTTTTTTTCCTTTATCTAAATCTTGAGCTGCTAGCATTTCTTCAACTTTTTGACCGGATAATTTTCCATATTCTTTAAATGAATTAACTGCAAACCACACAGAACCTTCTGCCACATAAGCATGATTTTTTTCAATAAGTTTTTCAATCATTTCAATCATCTGCGGAATATGACCTGTAGCTCTTGGTTCAATACTTGGAACAATATTTCCAAGACTTTCATAAGCATTGCTAAATTCTTTTTCATATTTTGCAGCAAGTTCCCACCAGGAAATATCTTCATGTCCTGCGTTATGCAAAATTTTGTCATCGATATCTGTAACGTTACGAACAAATAAAACTTTCAAATTTTTAAATTCGAAATAACGTCTTAAGATATCAAAAACAATGGTTGAGCGCATATGACCAATATGTGGTGAGCCTTGAACAGTTGCGCCACATAAATACATTGACACTTCACCATTTTTTAAAGGAACAAAATCTCGCAAAGAACGAGAATATGAGTCATATAGTTTCATGAGTTGTTTTATTCTAATGGATTACTTTTTTGACAAATTTTTATATTTATTTACTGATTAATGCCTGAGCAATCGCAGCTAAACCTTCGCCACGTCCTGTTAAACCTAAACCATCTGTAGTAGTTGCACCAAGTGAAACTGGTGCTCCAATTGCTTCAGACAATATTTTTTCTGCCTCTACTCTTTTTGATCCAATTTTTGGTTTATTGCCAATTAATTGCACAGCAACATTTTCAATTTTCCAACCTGCATCTTTTACAATTTTTGCAGCACTTGAAATTATTTTTACTCCACTTGCGTTTTTATATTCTGGTTTATCTGTGCCAAAGTTTGAACCTAAATCTCCTAAGTTTGCAGCAGATAACAATGCATCTGCGCAAGCATGTGCCACAACATCTCCATCTGAGTGTCCTGCTAATCCTGTTTCATTTGGCCAAAAAAGTCCTGCCACAAAAAGTTCTCTTCCATTTTCAAATGGATGAACATCTACTCCTACACCAATTCTTTGCATTAATTATTTTCCTTTTTCATAAAAACTTTTAGCCATTTCTAAATCAAAAGCAGTTGTTATTTTGAATGATTCCACAGAACCTTCAACTGTGGAAACAACTATTCCGGCAAGTTCTGCAAGTCCTGCATCATCTGTGGTTGGTTTTAAATCTGAATTAGCATAAATTTCTGACAAAACATCGCGAGCAAAACCTTGTGGAGTTTGAACAGCTTTTAGTTTTGTTCTATCTATTGTGTTTTGAACTTTATTATTTTCGACAGTTTTTATTGTGTCAACGACATTCACAACTGGAATTACAACTTTTGAACCTTTATCTAAATTTTCTATGACATCTAGAAAAACTTTTTTGGGCACAAAAGGTCTAGCAGCATCATGAACTAAAACTAATGAATCGAGTGGATCTAGAGCTAATAAAGAATTCTTTACAGATTCAGTTCTGGTATTTCCTCCGGCAACTACATCAAAAGGTATTTTTCTATTAGTTTCTCTGATGGCCCTATCAATATGATCAAGTGCTTGATCTTTAAATTCGTTGGGAACGGCCACAATAATGTGTCCAACTCGATCTATTTCGAGAACTCTTTTAATAGTTAAAGTTAATAAAGAGTAATTACTTATGTTTACAAATGCTTTAGGTTGATTAAGACCTAGACGCTCACCTAAACCAGCAGCCGGAATGACTACACAAACATTGGCTGTTGCGCTCACTGGTTAGTTTCTGTTAGGAAGCAAGAACCTCGTCAAGTAATGCTTCAGCGTTAACTTCGTTGGTTCTTTCAGCTAAAGCTAATTCACTTACGAGAATTTGACGTGCTTTGGCAAGCATTCTTTTTTCACCTGCAGATAAACCGCGATCTTGATCTCTTCTCCACAGATCTCTAACTACTTCAGCAACTTTCATAACGTCACCTGAAGCTAATTTTTCTAAATTTGCTTTATATCTTCTTGACCAGTTTGTTGGTTCTTCTGTATATGGTTGACGCAATACATCAAAAACTCTTTCTAAACCTTCTGCGTTAACAACATCTCTTACGCCAACTAATTCAACATTGTCAGCTGGAACTCTTACAGTTAAATCACCTTGTTTAACTCTTAAAACTAAATATTGTCTTTCAACACCTTTGATATTTCTTGATTCGATTGCTTCGATTACTGCTGCGCCGTGATGTGGGTAAACAACTGTTTCGCCAACTTTAAAGGACATTTATTAAAAACCTTTCGTAAGATCTCCTATTCTACCAGCCCAATACTGAACAGGCTCATTCACCTCATATTCGGTAGAATTAAATCATTATGCGTAGATTCAAATCATTAACATCTTTAATTGCAATTTCATTAATTATTACAAGTTGTGCTGCAGGTCCAAATGCGCAAACCACTAAACAAGGTCCAACAGGTAGTGGAGATTATGCAAAAGTTGGAGATATTTATGTGCAAAACGTTGTAATCGTTAAAGGTAATGAAAATGTTGGAACTGTTGTTGCAACTTTGATTAATGATTCAATTGAAGATGATCAATTAGTTAGTGTTTCTGTTGATAATCCTGCACCAAAATCTGTGGTGTTTAGTCCAGCTAACGAAATTAATATTCCAGCAAAACAATTAGTAACAATTGGAGTAAATCCTGATTCACCACATGTTGATTTAATTGAATTTGCACCACGTCAATCAAGTTTTGTAAAGATAACTTTTGTATTTAAAAAAGCAGGAATAGTTGACCAAGTGGTTTTAGTCAAACCAAATACCGGGATTTATGAAGGTATCGCACCTCTTGCTACGGCTCCAAAATCTGCTGCTCAAGAAGGTAGAGAAATAATTGCAGGATCATTAAAAGATGTAAGTATTACCGTTCTAAATGGAACAAGACGTGCAGGTTTTGCAAGATCTGTTGCTGATACTTTGCAAGTTCAAGGTATGAGAATCGTTGACGTAGCAGATGCTTCTAATAAAGACACTGCCCAAACCCAAATTGTTTATGCCCCAGGTTTTGCCGCAAAAGCAGAAGCCATTGCAAAACTAATCTCTGTGGGAGTTTTAGTTGAAGATCCAAACCAAACCAGTGCAAACATAATCCTTACTTTAGGTAATGATGCACCATTTAATCTTTAAGGAATAAATTTTTGAAAAAACTAGATCAAATAGCACTTCTCTCAGTTCATACTTCTCCTCTTGATCAACCAGGAGTTGGAGATGCTGGAGGTTTAAATGTTTATGTAGTGGAAACTTCTAAACGTTTAGCTGATTTAGGAATTAAAGTAGATATTTTTACTAGAAGAACAAGTAGTGCAATTAAAAATGAAACTGAACTTTATGACGGTGTCTTTGTTAAACAATTAACTGCGGGTCCTTTTGAAGGATTAGCAAAACAAAGTTTACCTTCACAACTTTGTGCACTTAGTGCAGGAGTTTTAAGAGAAGAAGCAAGACATATTGAAGGTCATTATCAATTAATTCATTCACATTATTGGTTAAGTGGACAAGTTGGTTGGGTTGCATCTGAAAGATGGAATGTTCCTTTAGTTCACACTATGCACACTATGGCAAAAGTAAAAAATTCTACTTTGGCAATTGGTGATATTGCAGAACCTGCCGAAAGAGAAATTGGTGAACAACAAGTAGTAGATGCTGCAAGCCAATTAGTTGCTAATACTCAAGCAGAAGCTGATGAATTAATTAATTTATATTCGGCAGATAAAAAACGAGTAAATGTTGTTAATCCTGGAGTTGATTTAGAAGTTTTCAATATTGGAGATAAAACCAAAGCTCGAAAAGAATTTGGGATTCCCCAAGATGCAATTGTCTTCACATTTGTGGGACGAGTTCAACCGTTAAAAGCTCCTGATGTTTTAGTAAAAGCAGCTCATCAATTTATACAAGATAATCCAAACTTAAGAAATAAAGTAAGAATTGTTATTTGTGGTGGTCTTTCTGGAACTGGACTTGATCATCCTGATTCGTTGATGCAATTGGTAAAAGAATTAAATTTAATTGAAAATGTAATGTTTTTGCCACCTTCAACTAGGGAAAAATTAGCAACTTTATATCAAGCTTCAACTCTGGTTGCTGTTCCTTCATACTCAGAATCTTTTGGATTAGTTGCAGTAGAAGCACAAGCTTGTGGAACTCCTGTAATTGCAACAAATGTTGGCGGTTTAAAAACAGTGGTGGCAGATAATTTAAGTGGTCTTTTAGTTAATGGTCACGATGCTAGAACTTGGGCAGAAGCAATTGCCCAGATTGCATTAAATGATGATTTAGCAAAACAATTTACTCTTGGAGCAAGACAACATGCTTCTAAATTTAGTTGGGATAAAACAGTTGCAGGACTTATTGAAGTTTATGAAAAAGCATTATCCACTCCAATAAAAACAATTAGAAATTTAAAGGTAATTTAAGTGAGTAAAGAATATAAATTAATTCTTTTAAGACATGGTGAAAGCCAATGGAATGCTCTTAATCTATTTACAGGCTGGGTTGATGTTGATTTAAGTGAAAAAGGTGTTTTAGAAGCAAAACGTGGAGGAGAACTATTAAAAGAAAAGAATTTAATTCCTAATTCTCTTCACACTTCAGTATTAAATAGAGCCATAAAAACTTCAGAACTTGCACTTGAAAGTGCTGGAATAAAAGAAATTCCTACAAAAAGATCTTGGCGCTTAAATGAAAGACATTACGGTGCACTTCAAGGGTTAAATAAAAAAGATACTTTAGAAAAATATGGTGAAGAACAATTTATGTTGTGGAGAAGATCTTATGACGTTCCACCTCCACCAATTGATCCAAATGATAAATACGCTCAAAATAATGACCCTAAATATAAAGACATACAAAAATCAGATATTCCTTTAACTGAATGCTTAAAAGATGTTGTTAAAAGAGTTATTCCTTACTGGAAAGAATCAATAGTTCCAGAATTAGAATCAGGAAAAACTGTTCTTGTTGTAGCACATGGAAATTCATTAAGAGCTTTAATCAAGTATTTAGAAAATATTAGTGATGAAAATATTGCTAAACTAAATCTTCCAACAGGAATTCCGCTGCTTTATAGATTAGATGAAAACTTTAAACCAATTGTTTTTGGTGGAGAATATTTAGATCCTCAAGCTGCAAAAGAAGCAATTGATGCAGTTGCTAATCAAGGAAAGAAGTAATTACTTTCTTAATTCGTTAAGTCTTGGTCTTTGATCAACAAGATAAACAATTGCCAAGATCAATCCAACAACTTGAAGTAAACCGTAATTAGAACTTCCTTGCATTACAGATAAGTATTGTGAAAATACTGAAATACCAAGTAAACCTACCCAAAATAATTTTGATTGTCTGCCCACTGCGTCATAAAAGGGTTTCTTTTGAGTAGCGGCATCAACAAATGCCCACATTTTTATTGCAACAAATAAATATCCCAAAATTACATTTAAGGTATACATCGACATTGGCATTATTAATTACCTCTCTATTGGTAGTGCTTGTAAATATCCTACGGTTTTTCCGCCACCTAGAACTTCACTCTTTTCTAAATTACTTAACTTATTTAAAATATCTGAAGCAACACCCCAGTATTTCAAAACAGAATAAACAAATGTGGCTCTTGGCCTCATTGAACCATCGCTAAATTTAACTGCAAAAGCTCTTCCATCATGTAATGCACCAACGTGAACTCCTTCTGCACCTTCTTTTGTAAAAAATCCTGAAACATTTTGCATAAATTGTGCAACATCTCTAAAAGTTCCTGAGTTATAAATTGGAAAATTTCTAGCAGCATCTGCTACTTTTCTTTCTTCACTATTTGTATCTGCTAGAACTGCATTTTGGGCCATTTTGGCAAGACCTATTAACGAGATTGCATGAAGTGGTGCACCACATCCATCAACACTTGATTTAGTAATTTTTTCTTCACACAAGTCTTCAATTGTTTCAATAATTTTCTTTTGTAAAGGATGATTTATCGATAAATAATCTTTTGTTGACCAATTATTATTCACACAAGTTGTAAGCATTCCGGCATGTTTTCCAGAGCAATTCATTGTTACTGATTTTGGTTCTAAACCTTGTTTAATATATTCGATTTGAATTTTTGGATCTAATGGATAATCTGGAGGGGTTTGTAAATCATTTAGATTTAAGCCAACATTTAAAAGCATTTTTTCTACTAAATTTCGATGTAATTCTTCCCCGCTATGCGATGCACAAGAAATTGCTAAGGATTCATTTTCTAACTTTGCTCCTGCTCTTAACATGGCAGTTGCTTGAGCAAGTTTAATTGCACTTCTTGGATAAATTATTTCTTGAGCATTTCCAAATTCTTTTTCAATATTTCCGTCTTTATCAATTAGGACTGCATGCCCTCTATGTATTGATTCGACTAGACCATCTCTAGTCATTTGCACTAATACTGGTTCAAGAGTCATTGCGCCACAACAATATCTTGCATAGTGGCAGGAATTTCATCAACTGCAACATTTAATAAAACTTGAGTTTTAGCTTTAACTATCGCAAGTGCAATTGGTCCTAGTTCAAAATGTTGTGCACTTGAACCAACAAATCCAACTTCTTGTCCATCAACAATTACTGGACTATTTGGTTTTGGTAACCGGTTAACACTGCCATCTAGATGTAACAAAACTAATTTTCTTGGCGGTTTTCCCAAATTATGAACTCTGGCAATTGTTTCTTGACCTTTATAACATCCTTTTTCTAAATGAACAGCATTACCAATCAAACCAATTTCATGAGGAATAGTTCGATGATCTGCATCGATTATTATTCGTGGAACTCCTGCAGCAATTCGTAGTGCTTCTAAAGCCCATGTGCCAGCTAGATATTTTGCCTTCAATAAATAGTTTTCTAAATCATTTCTAGGTATCAATATTTCTCGACCACTAAATTTTCCAGGTCTTTTTGGTACATATTTATTTGGATCTCCCCCAGCACTTGTCCCAGCATCTTTAATTAGTTCACCTAAATAATTAAGTGGGGTAAGCCATGTTGGATATTTTTCGTCTATTTCTCTTTTTGATTCAAAAATGGTGGCTAACTCATTTGTCACATCAGTTATTTCAACTTGAGATAAAAATACCATTTTTTGTAAGAATTCAATGATGGAATTTAGTGATGAATTTTCCACTATTAAATATATTTCCTCTGGATTGTTAATTACATGTAGTTCATGCTCAATATGTCCATTAGGAGAAAGAAGTAAAGAAACAGTTGATTCTTTTTCTTTTAATTTTTCAATATGTTGAGACGATAAAGAATGTAAAAACGATTTCCTATCTTTTCCAGTAATTTTTATAACTCCACGATTTGAAATATCCACACTGGTTTCAAACTGGGTTAAATATTTTTGCTCTCTTAAAGGATCCCCATAATGCCAAGCAACGTTTTGGTCAATAAAACTTTCAGGAGCTCTTACTTGATTTGGGATATTTATAACTTGTTGTTTAGTGTTCATGATCTAAAAGGGAATTTCCCCCATCAACACAATTTTTACATAAACCATGTAAAGCTACATGGGAAACATTTACAACAAATCCTTCTTTTTCTTCTAATTGACTAGCAAATTTTGTAAATGTTGCTCCATCAATTGATTCAACTTTTCTACATCTTGAACAAACTAAATGAATATGTGGTGTGTCATCAACAACATGATAAGTAGGTGCACCATGGCCAATATGTGCATGTGTAACTAATCCAACTTGTTCTAAAACTTCTAGAGTTCTATAAACAGTAGAAAGATTAACTCCAGTTGCTGTTACTTGAACTTCGGCCAAAATTTCTTCTGGTGTCGCATGACGTAAATGTGTGACAGCTTCTAAAACAAGTTGTCTTTGAGGAGTAATACGAAAACCTGCGGTACGAAGTTTTTTATCCCACTGTTCTAAGTATTCGTTCACTTCTTTACTCCTGGTATTTCTGGAATCTTATGTGTTCTTACTGGTCTTAATGTTTTCTTGGTTTCAATTATTTCTGCATCACTTAATGGTTTTAGTCTGGCCCATAAATGATTTTGCATCTCTTGACCAACTGCTGCCATGTCGTAAGTCCACATTAATTCACCATTCATTAATCCATACAAACGATCTCCTGCATCAACTGGTTTGGCAGAAGGAGTTCTACCCACCCAATTAGTGGCAAGTCTTGCTCTAGCAGAAGTTATCTTGGCATCTTCAATACTTAATACTTCATTTATTCCAGTCCATATTTCAGTTATTCCAGTTATATGTGAAATAACTGCTTCTATTCCAGTTGCATCTCCTGGTCTAAAAAATCCTTTTTCAGTATGCAAGGGTTCACCACTTGTTCCATCGGTATTTAAATTCCAAGACTTACTTTCATAATTAAGAAAAGGTTGACCATCATTGGTGAATTCAATTTGTTGAATAAAAGAAAAATTATTTGAATTTGGATATTGGCCTTGGCCAACTCCCTCCCACATGCCAAGTAGCCAAGAAATTCTTACAACCTCAGATGGAAGTTCGGAAGGTAATTTATTCATTTGTAAAAGTCTATCTTTTAGATTGATTTCTGCTAATTTGCGCTTAAATTCCTCAGGTAACAAGTTCTATAAATTGAAGTTTAGGTAAAATTAAACAACTTTAAAAAAGGAGCATGATGACTAATCTGATTTTAGTCACAAATGCTCGTGGCAACTCTATAGATATTTTGCCCGCTTTATCTTTACTAAATCATCAAGTAAAAATAATGCCTGCTGAACCTTCAGCTTTAATTAATGCTCCAATTTGTGATGCTGTTTTAGTTGATGCCAGAAAAGATTTACCTGCGGCAAAAAGTTTATGCAGATTAATTAGAACTACAGGAATTACAGCACCCTTAATTGCTATAACTACAGAAGGTGGCTTAATTGCAATCACTTCTGACTGGGGAATTGATGAAGTTCTTTTAGAAAATGCAGGTCCTGCAGAAGTTGATGCCAGAATTCGTTTAGTTATTTCCCGTCTTAAAGGAAATGATGACAGTGTAAATCCTGAAATTGAACGTGGAGATTTGGTTATTGATGAATCTGCTTATTCGGTAAAAATTAAAGGTCAATTAATTGATTTAACTTTTAAAGAGTTTGAATTATTAAAATTTTTAGCACAACATCCAGGCAGAGTTTTTAGTCGTCAACAATTATTGCAAGAAGTATGGGGTTTTGATTATTTTGGTGGCACCAGAACTGTTGATGTGCACGTTAGAAGATTAAGAGCAAAACTAGGTCCAGAATATGAAAACTTTATTAGTACTTTAAGAAATGTTGGTTATAAATTTATTTCCAGTAGAGATTTAAAAGATTCAACACCTGTTGATGAGGAAGTAAATAACCGGATAAATGGATAACACCTATGACTAAGGTGTTAGTTTTAAAAGAATTAAATAATAAAC
>JBJSWT010000193.1:0-2204 GCA_046086025.1 Actinomycetes bacterium
AATGCATCAATTAGAAGATCGAGTTTTTGAATTAAATAAAGCAGCAGCAGAACTTGCTAAAAAAGTTGCAAGTAAATACCCGGATTGTTTTGTTATGGGAGATATTGGTCCAAGTGGTGAACTAATGGAACCAATGGGCACATTAACAATTGATCAAGCAAAAGAAATATTTGCCGAACAAATCAAAGGATTAGTTGCAGGCGGAGTAGATGCAATCTTGATTGAAACCATGAGTGATTTAGCAGAAGTTGAAGCTGCAGTAAAAGCAAGTCAAGAAGTTGCACCTGGTTTACCAATCATTGTTACTTTTTCATTTGATACAAATTTAAGAACCATGATGGGTGTGAAACCTGAAATGGCTGTTAAACAAATTTCTGCACTAGGAGTTCGTTTAATTGGAGCAAACTGTGGACGTGGCACAGATGAAATAAAAATTATTGCTCAAGAATTAGCAAGTGCTAGACAACCTGGCACTTATTTAATAACTCAATCAAATGCAGGTTTGCCAAAACTTGTTGGAGATGAATTTATTTACGATGGAACTCCAGAAGAAATGGCAAAATATGCCAAGGAAATGAAAGAAATTGGAATCAATGTAATTGGATCTTGCTGTGGTTCAACACCTAACCACACTAAAGCAATTAGTGAAGCTGTTAAATAAATTCTTAAATGGAAAATGAAGAATATTTAGTAAACAGACCTGATTTAGGTGATAGATCAGAAGTTCAAGCTGGAGAATTTTATCCAGTAGTTGGCGTTGGACCTCATCCCAAACCTTGGCCAGAAGGTGAACAATACGATCCCCAATATTTAGAAAATGGGGATAAAAGAAATGTTTTGGATAAATATAGATATTGGTCAGTGGAAGCAATTGTTAAAGATTTAGATAAATCTAGAAATCCCCTACATATTGCAATTGAGAATTGGCAACATGATTTAAATATTGGATCAGTGGTTAGAACTGCTAATGCTTTTAACGTTGCTGGGGTGCACATCGTTGGAAAACGTGATTGGAACAAACGTGGTGCGATGGTTACAGATAAATATCTACATCTTTTTCATCATGCAACTGTGAGTGAATTTAGCCAATGGGCAAAGAAAAATAATGTGCCAGTAATTGGCATAGACAATGTGGAAAATTGTGAACCTTTAGAGACTGCCAAATTACCTAATCCGTGTGCTTTTTTGTTTGGTCAAGAAGGTCCAGGATTATCTGATGAAGCTTTATCAATTTGTGAAAAAATTTATGAAATTAAACAATATGGTTCAACCAGATCTATGAATGCCTCGGCAGCTGGTGCAATTGCGATGTTTGCTTGGGGATTGCAGCATATAAAATTAAAAACTACTTTTTAAAATATGAGTTTTTTTCAAAAAAATACTTGGCTGAAAAGATTTTGAAAATCTTCCAGGCGGCAATACTCTAACAATCTTACTGCTCTTATCGTAATGTAAGATTTTCTTTATAAGTGGAGTGAAATCATCATCTGCGCTAATGAAATATATTTTACCATTTTTCTTTTCTTGATAAGTTTCAAATAGTCTAATTCCGATGTTGACATCCGTGTGTTTTTCTTGATAATAAATAATAGTACTCAGGCATTTTTTACAATTAATTTTTCTTTGCCTTAAAATTCCTAAATTTATCGACACTAAATTAAGTTTTTTATTTAGATTAAAAAATCTTCGTTGATAAATTGCCGTAGGATTATTCCCTTTATAAATAGATCCAAATAGTTCTATACATTTTATTACTTCATTTTCTTTTATTACTTGATTACATAATTTTTCAAGATTAATAATTGTCTTCTGTAAATCTAAAGTATGAATGATGGAATGAAATAAATTTAAGCCGTCAATAATAAAAACAACTTCTTTCTTGCTAGTTGCTATCACTCACACTCCATGTTAAAATTTATTCATACCTGCTTAGGTCTCTGTACCTTCGCACAACGACCCCGAAAGGGGTCGTTCCTTTATATAAGCAAATTTTTCTTGGCAAGAATTCTTATCACTTTAATTATGTGGATAACTTCTAATGTGGAAAAGTCGTTTAGGACATAGAATCAAACAAGACTTATGAAAATAAAAAGAATACTTTTTCCTGACCAATTAGGTGATCATTTCATTAATGATCATGATGGTGACATCATCATTTTGATAAGTAAAGAAGATATGTGGGCTCGAAAAATGCATAGAGCAAA
>JBJSWT010000194.1:0-3410 GCA_046086025.1 Actinomycetes bacterium
GCCAAATCTCTGTTTGAGTCCAGCCAAGTTTCGTTAAAGTTTTTTCTTCTTGTCCACCAGGAAGCGTGGAAGCACGCGGTGCAAAAGCATCACCAAGTGGATCAAGTTTTGATTCGGCAAAAAGTAATGCGCTAAATAATGCGGCAATCAAAATAGTGCCTTGTAATATCCAACCTGGACCATCTAGAGCAACTGTGCCACTTGCAGCCAAAGCTCTTCCTTGAGGACCAGACTGCAAAATTACTGCAAATAATGCAAGAGTTAACGAAGAAAAAGTAATAATTAAATGCGTAAATCTTCTTTTTTCAATTGACACAAATGCTTCGACAATTACGCCAACACATGCGGCTATAAACATAATCAAAATCGGTGAAAGTAGTGCATATTCAAAACTAGGAGTAGGAATTGAATTAACCACGGTTCTAATCATTTTGTTTCACCATTTCAATTTTTGGAAGTGGATCATTTACTTTTAATACTTTTAAAGTATTTGCTACTGCATTTTCAGAAACTTTAATTACTGGGGCTGGGAATAATCCCAATAGAATTGTTAAGACTACAACTGGAGTTAAAATTAATGATTGTTTTGTCGTCAAATCCATAATATTTTTAGTGCCATCATTTTCCGGCCCAGTAAAGACTCTTTGGTAAAGCCACAACATATAAATTGCTGCCAAAATTATTCCTAAAGTTGCAATTACAGCTGCTATTTGATTTCTTTGATAAGTACCGGTTAAAACCATAAATTCACCCACGAATCCTGCTAATCCAGGTAAAGCAATTGAAGAAAGACTTGCCACTAAAAAGAATCCGGTTAGAAGTGGGGCGGTTTTTGTTAAACCACCAAAACTATTAATTAAAGAAGTATCTTTTTGTCTCATCAAGTAACCTGCAGTCAAAAATAAAGCTGCTGTTGATAAGCCGTGAGCGACCATATAAACCATGGCGCCAATTATTCCGATACTGGTGAATGAAAATATTCCCATCACAATAAAACCAAAATGTGAAATGGAAATATAAGCAAAAGTTCTCTTCATATCTTTTTGCGCTATTGCAATAAGAGCTGCATAAATAATGCTTAATAATGCCAAGATAATTATTGCTGGAGCAAACTCTTTTGAAGCATTTGGAAAAATTGGAATTAGAATTGCCAACATTGCATAAGTTCCAACTTTGTCAAGAATTCCAATTAACATGGTCGAAGTTCCAGGTGTTGCTTGTTCTGCAGTATCTGGAAGCCAAGTATGTCCTGGAACCATTGGTGCTTTTAAGGCAAAAGCTAAAAAGAAACCTAAAAATAACCAGCGCTCAGTCCAAGTATCAAGTTTCAATTCATTACTTAATGCAGCAATTGAAAAAGTTCCTCTTCCTAATTGATTAACAGCAATAAAGTAAAGCCAAATAACAGCCGCCAGCATTACTAATCCACCTACAAGCCCAAATAATAAGAATTTAAGTGCAGCACTATTTCTTCTTGCCCCACCAAATCTTCCTACCAAGAAAAAGATTGGAATAAGCATTGCTTCAAAAACTACATAAAACAAAAACAAATCTCTTGCCATAAATACTGCTAAAGCACTTGCTTCGGTTAATAAAATCCACATGAAATATTCACGAGTTCTAATTTGTCCTTCATGTTGGCATGCCAAGACCACAATCGGAGTTAAAACTGCAGTTAAAGCAACCAAAACAAGTGAAATTCCAGTTAGCGCTAAATGGAAAGAAATTCCAAATATTGGTATCCAGTCAAATGAAACATCTAATTGTGTTTGAGCGTTACTTGAAATATCAAATTGCAAACTTGCAACAATGACAAATATTAAAGTAATAATTGAAGAATAAAAGGCAATTTGTTTAGCGCTAAAATATTTTTTCATTTGTGGAACAAATAAAAGAATTGTTCCAATAAGAGGTGTTATTAAGATAAATAATAGCCATGGAAAATTCATTTATAATCTCGCAATCAAAAGTAGAATCACAATAATTGCAGTTCCTAAAATTATTGACATGGCATAAGATCTGACAAAACCGGTTTCACTTCTTCTAAGGCGTGAAGAAATTCCTCCGGTTAAGGAACCAATTCCAGAATAAAATCCATCCACTATTGATTTATCAAAAAATCCTAATAATCTAGTTATTCTTTGACCTGGTTTCATTAACAAATTTTCATTCAAGATATCTCCGTATAAATCTTTTCTTGCTGCACTTACCACTAACGAAACTTTTTCTGGTGCAACTTTTGCAACACTTCGGTATTGCCAAATTCCAAGAATTACTCCAACTGCAACGACACTTAAAGTAATTAAAGTAATTGTAAGTATTGAAAATGGAGGTTCAGGTTCACTAAAACCTGTTACAGGTTCTAACCAATGTTCCAGTGCATGATTTTGAGTTAACAAAATTCCTATAAAAGTTGAACCAATTGCTAACACAATCATTGGAATAGTCATTGAAAGTGGTGATTCATGTGGATGAACATCGTCATGCCATCTTTGTTTTGAAAAGAATGTCATTACTACCATTCTTGTCATATAAAAAGCGGTTAAACCAGCACCGAATAAAACAACAACTCCTGCCCACCATGAATGACTTAACGCAGCTTCAATGATGTGATCTTTGGAATAAAATCCAGCAAATGGTGGAATTCCAAGAATTGCTAAGTAACCAATAAAAAATGTAACGGTAGTAAACATCATTACTTTTGATAATCCACCAAAACGTCTCATATCAACGTTGTCATTTGTGGCATGCATAACCGAACCTGCGCCAAGAAACATCACAGCTTTAAAAAATCCGTGAGTAATTAAATGTAAAATTGCAAAAACGTAACCAATTGGACCTAATCCTGCAGCTAAAACCATGTAACCAATTTGACTCATGGTTGAACCTGCTAAAGATTTCTTAATATCATCTTTGGCAGCACCAATAATTGCACCCATTAATAATGAAATTGCACCAATAATTACAACCGCAGTTTGTGCAGTTGGACTGGCATTAAAGATTTCTCCACTTCTTACTATTAAATAAACTCCTGCGGTAACCATCGTTGCTGCGTGGATTAAAGCTGAAACTGGAGTTGGACCTTCCATCGCATCAAGTAACCATGACTGCAATGGAAATTGTGCACTTTTTCCACAAGCCGCTAATAAAAGTAGTAAGCCAAGTGTTAGTGAAACCCAACTTGGTGCACTAGAAATTCCTTGATTTATGTCAATAAATGAAACTGAGCCAAATACTAAAAACATAGTCATAATGGCAAGCGATAGACCAAAATCTCCTACACGATTTGCCACAAAAGCTTTTTTTGCAGCCACTGCTGCAGAATTTTTGTGTTGCCAAAATCCAATTAATAAATAAGAGGCAAGTCCCACACCTTCCCAGCCCACATAAAGTAACAAATAATTATCAGC
>JBJSWT010000195.1:0-21351 GCA_046086025.1 Actinomycetes bacterium
CAAAGTGGCCCATGCTGCAGGAGCTCATATTTTATGGGCACCAAGTGCCGAAGATGTTTATCCAGGTCAATGGCCATTAGATGAAGTAAAGGATCAAAGATTTGAAATATTAGAAGGTCAATCTCGTCCAGGACATTTTGCAGCAGTTGTAGAAGTTGTTTCAAGATTATTTGACATCGTACAACCAAGATTTGCTGTATTTGGTGAAAAAGATTTTCAACAGTTAGTTTTTATAAAAGATTTAGCAAGAAAAAGAAATCCAGTAGTAGAAATAATTTCTGTCCCAACAGTACGAGAAAAAGATGGATTAGCTATGTCAAGTAGAAATATTTACTTATCGTCTGATCAAAGAAACATTGCGCATCTAATTCCTGATTCTTTAAGAAATGCAACTTTACTTGCGAGTAAAGGATTTACGCAAAGTGAAGTCAAAAATGAAGTTAAAGAAAATTTAAAAAAAACAGATTTAATTGAGTTAGATTATATTGAAATTGTTGATAATGAATTATATGAATTAAAGAATAATGAAGTCGGTAGGATTTTAATTGCGGTCAAATTAGGAAATACAAGACTGATAGATAATATGCCAATAATGTTTAAGGTAAATTCATGAAAATAGATTTAGTTCAAAAATTACACGCAGCAGAACCAGGTTGGACAATTAATGCTGATGTGATTGTGATTGGTTCAGGAATAGCAGGATTAACTGCAGCACTGACTGCTAGAAGAAAAAATTTAAGTGTTTTGTTGTTAACTAAAGATGTTTTATCAACAGGTTCAACCGCGTGGGCTCAAGGTGGAATTGCTGCAGCACTTGGACCAGAAGATTCACCAGAACAACATTTTCAAGACACCCTTGAAGCAGGTGCTGGATTATGTGATGAAAATTCTGTTAAAACTTTAGTTCAAGAAGGACCTGTTGCTGTAAAAAAATTAATTAATTTAGGAGCAACTTTTGATTTAGATCCTGCAGGAAATGTTGCCCTAACTCGTGAAGGTGGACATCGAAGAGATCGAATCGCTCATGCAGGAGGTGATGCAACTGGTGCAGAAATTTCTAGAGCATTAGTTGCAAAAGTATTAGCAGATCCAAAGGTAAGAATTTTTGAACATGCATTAGTACTTGATTTATTAAAAGATAAATCTGAAAAAGTTTGTGGAGTTACTTTGCACGTTATGGGCAAAGGAAAAATTGATGGAGTAGGTGCAGCCCTTGCCCGAGCAGTTGTTCTTGCCACAGGTGGAATTGGTGCAGTATTTGAACAAACAACAAATCCATTAGTCGCAACAGGAGATGGAGTTGCTTTAGCTTTAAGAGCTGGAGCAAGAGTTGCTGATTTAGAATTTGTGCAATTTCATCCCACAGTTTTATGGGTTAGCCAAAATAGTCGTGGCTCCCAACCTTTAATTAGTGAAGCTGTTAGAGGTGAAGGTGCAATTTTAAGAAATGCACAAGGAGTTGCATTTATGCAAAATATTCACCCGATGAAAGATTTAGCACCAAGAGATGTAGTTGCACATGCAGTGCACGAAGAAATAGTTAACGGGGAAAAACCGTATGTATTTTTAGATGGAACTAAATTAGGTAAAGAAATTTGGTTACAAAGATTTCCTAACATTTTGGCAAGTTGTAGAAAAAATGGAATTGATCCGTTAACTGAAATGATTCCTGTGGTACCAGCTGCACACTATGCAAGTGGAGGAATTGTTTCAAATATGGATGCAACTACAGACATTAAAGGTTTATTTGCAGTTGGAGAATGCGCCAATACTGGTGTACATGGTGCAAATAGATTAGCTTCTAATAGTTTGCTTGAAGGACTAGTTGTGGCAAATAGATTAGAAAAAAATTTAGAAAATCTTGAAAAACAAACTGAACCTATTTCAAGTAAAAGTCCTACAAAATTAATTGATGGCACTGTTAGAAAAGAAATTACTTCAACTACTACCAAAGGTGCAGGAGCAGTAAGAAATGCAACTGGTCTAAAAGAAACCTTAGAAAAATTAGCACAAATTTCAAACAAAACTACTCAATCATCTTCTACTCAAAGCTGGGAAGCCTCTAATTTATTAACAGTTTCAACCATGATTGCCCAGGCTGCTTTACGCCGAGAAGAAAGCAGAGGCTCTCATTGGAGATCAGATTTTCCTCAAAGAAATGATGAGCGTTGGCTTGTAAGAATTAATGGAAAAATTGTTGAAGGTAAATTAGAACTTTCAGAAACTGCCATATCCAAAAAGTAGGAATCAATGATAACTAAAGAGCAGATTTTTGAAAATTTGCAAAAAAATAATTTAAATCCAGAATTAGTTTTAGCTTTGGTTGAATTAGCGATTTCTGAAGATTTAATGGGTGGAACTGACGTAACTTCTTTATCAACCATTCCAGAAACACAAATTTCAGAATTAGATTTAGTAGCAAGAAAAAAAGGTGTAATTTCTGGAATAGATGTTGCCTCGCTAGTTTTTTACTCAATAAATAGCAAAATACAAATTAATCAAAAAGTAAAAGATGGTAATGAAGTTGAAGAAAATCAAACTATATTGACTGTAAAAGGACCTACAACTGATTTATTAACAGCAGAAAGAACAGCACTTAATTTTTTATCTCATTTAAGTGGCATTACAACACTAACAAATAAATGGGTTAAAGAAGTAGCGGCAACAAATGCATCAATTAGAGATACTAGAAAAACAACTACAGGCTTAAGAATTTTAGAAAAATATGCAGTTAGATGCGGTGGTGGTAAAAATCATCGCATGAGTTTAAATGATCAAGCTTTAATTAAAGATAATCACATAGTTGCTGCAGGTTCTATCTTAAAAGCTATTGAAAAAGTTAAAGATAAATTTCCCGAACTTCCATTAGAAATCGAAGTAGATAATTTAGATCAATTACAAGAAGTATTAAAAACAGATATTAAATTGATTCTTTTAGATAACTTCACAATAGAAGATTTACAAAGAGCAGTTAGTTTGAATAACAAAAAAGCTAAATTGGAAGCAAGTGGTGGGATTACTTTTGAAAATGCACGCAAAATTGCTCAAACGGGTGTGGATTACTTAGCCGTAGGTGCTTTAACCCATTCAGCTCCGGTGTTAGATATAGGTGGTGACCTGAGAACTGTTAGTTAATTAACTAACTAATTTGGAGTTGCAAGGAGAAAGTAATGCTTTTAGCAATCGATATTGGAAATACCAACACAGTTATTGGTTTATACGATAAAGAAAAACTAGTTAATCATTGGAGAATCAAAACAGATTCTCAATCAACAGCTGATGAATTAATTCTTACTTACGAAGGTTTATTACAAAATCAACCTGAAATTACTGGTATTTCACTTTGTTCAACAGTTCCTGCAGTTTTAAGAGAAATGCGCTGGATGTTGCAACGTTATTTCAATGACATTAAAACTGTAATTATTGAACCAGGAACTAAAACTGGAGTTCCTATTAATACTGATAATCCAAAAGAAGTTGGAGCAGATCGAATTGCTAATTCATTAGCAGTATTTACAAGACACGGCGGACCTTCAGTTGTGGTTGATTTTGGCACTTCAACAAATTTTGATGTGGTTAGTAAAAATGGGGAATTTTTAGGTGGTTCTTTAGCACCAGGTATTGAAATTTCTTTAGATGCTTTAGCTAATAGAGCCGCACAATTGCGAAAAGTTGAATTTGTAAAACCTAGAAGTGTGATAGGTAAAAATACTGTTGAAGCTTTGCAATCAGGTGCTCTTTATGGATTTGCAGGCCAAGTAGATGGAATTATTGAAAGAATAATTGCAGAAATTGGTCCAGTAACTGCTGTTGTAGCAACCGGAGGTTTAGCACCACTTGTGGTTGAAGAATCTAAAACAATTACCCATCATGAACCCGACTTGACTCTGGAAGGCTTACGTTTAGTTTTCGATAAGAACAAGTAGTCTTTACTTCTATGGGTGAAGATTCAAATTTAGATTTAAACGAACAAGAACAGATTCGTAGAGAAAAACTATCTAAATTACATGCTTTAGGCATTGATACTTATCCTGTTGGTTTTGCGCCAAATTATTCATTAATTCAAGTAAGAAATGAATTTAAAGACTTAGCACCAGAATCTAAAACTGGAAAAATAGTTTCTATCGCTGGTCGAGTGATGCTAAATCGCATTGCTGGAAAATTAATTTTTGCCACTTTAAGAGATGGTTCAAGTGATTTACAAATAATGATTTCAGCAGATTCAGTTGGAGATGAATCTTTAGAGTTATGGAAAGAATTTGTCGATTTAGGTGACTTAGTAGGTCTTACAGGAGAAGTTGTCACAACAAAACGTGGTGAATTATCAGTTAAAGCAAGTAAATGGTTAATAACAGCAAAAGCTTTAAGACCTCTGCCAGATAAACATCATGGTTTGAATGATCCCGAACAAAGAGTTCGAATGCGTTATGTGGATTTAATGGTTAGACCAGAAGCAAGAGAAATGTTGCATGTTAGATCTGAAGTTGTGGCAAGTATTAGAAAAAGTTTAACTTCAAGAGGTTTTGTTGAAGTTGAAACACCAATGTTGCAAGTTTTGCACGGTGGAGCAAATGCTAGACCCTTTAAAACTCATATCAACGCTTATGACATGGAATTATTTTTAAGAATTGCTCCAGAACTTTATTTAAAAAGATTACTAGTTGGTGGAGTTGATCAAGTATTTGAAATTAATAGAAACTTTAGAAACGAAGGTGCAGATTCTTCGCATAATCCAGAATTTACAATGCTTGAAATGTATCAAGCTTATAGCGATTACGACAAAATGAGAGAGTTAACTCAACATTTAATTCAAGAAGCTGCAAAATCTGTTTATGGAAAAGAAATAGCCAGACACTGGGATGATGAAGGAAACCATAAGGAAGTTGATATAAGTGGTAAATGGCCTGTTGTAAAAGTTTATGAAGGCTTAAGTAAAGCAATTGGTGAAGAATTAAATTCTGAAACTGATGAAAAAACTTTAAGAAGTCATTGCGATAAATTAAAAATTTCTCATGATCCTAAATGGACCAGAGGACAAGTTGTTTTAGAACTTTATGAACATTTATTAGAAGATAAAACAACCTTGCCAACTTTTTATTGCGATTTTCCAACCGATGTTGCGCCTTTAACTAGACAACACCGCAATGATCCAAAAATGGCAGAGCGTTGGGATCTAGTTGCATTTGGTGCAGAAATTGGTACTGGCTATACAGAATTAAATGATCCTATTGAACAAAGAAATCGTTTAGTGGCACAAGCAAAACTTGCAGCAGGTGGAGATGCTGAAGCTATGCAAATTGACGATGATTTCTTAAGAGCTTTGGAATATGGAATGCCACCTGCTGGTGGACAAGGCATGGGAATAGATCGAGTATTAATGATGCTAACTGGTAGAGGAATTAGAGAAACAGTACTTTTCCCATTAGTAAAACCTCAATAAAATGTCAGAAATTCAAATAAGAAGTGCAAAAACTAGTGATGTTTCAACCATTAGAAAACTAGTTGATACTTATGCTCCAGAAAGAAGATTACTTTCTAAAGCAACCGTTACTTTATATGAAGCAGTTCCTGATTTTTTAGTTATTGAAAAAAATAATTCAATAATTGGGGCAGGGGCAGTGCATGTGCTGTGGGAAGATTTAGCAGAAGTAAGAACTGTAGCAATATTTCCAGAATTTAAAAATAAAGGATTTGGTTCCCAATTATTAAAAGCTTTATTAGAAAAAGCAAAAAATTTAGGAGTTAAAAGAGTTTTTTGTTTAACATTTGAAACAAAATTCTTTGCAAAACATGGATTTCAAGAAATTGAAGGCACACCAGTTGAGCCAGAAATTTATACACAACTACTTGAGTCTTATGACGTTGGTGTTGCAGAGTTCTTGGATTTAGACAAAGTTAAACCAAACACTTTAGGTAACACCAGAATGATTAAACATTTGCAGTAACTCAAGTAACACTAATTCTTGTTGTCAAAGTTGTTTGTGCCACTACGTATAGGGCTTCTTGCCCAGTGATTTAGGTTGAATTTGCTAAATAAATCCAGACACGTACTATAGATATAGGAGAAAATAACTTCTCCCAAAAGTTGAGTTAAGGTGGCTTAAGTTAAATGTTCGAGAGATTTACTGATCGAGCACGTCGTGTAGTTGTTCTTGCCCAAGAAGAAGCACGCATGCTTAACCACAATTACATTGGCACAGAACATATTCTTTTAGGTTTAATTCATGAAGGTGAAGGCGTTGCCGCAAAATCTTTAGAATCCCTTGGAGTTTCCCTTGAATCTGTTAGATCTCAAGTTGAAGAAATTATTGGCCAAGGTCAACAAGCTCCATCAGGACATATTCCATTTACTCCAAGAGCTAAAAAAGTATTAGAACTTTCTTTAAGAGAAGCCTTACAACTTGGACACAATTACATTGGCACAGAACATATTCTTTTAGGTTTAATCAGAGAAGGCGAAGGTGTTGCTGCTCAAGTATTAGTAAAACTGGGAGCAGATTTAAACAGAGTTCGCCAACAAGTAATCCAATTACTTTCTGGTTATCAAGGTAAAGAACCTTTAACTTCAGGTGCCCCAAATGAAGGAACCCCATCTACTTCTTTAGTGCTTGACCAATTCGGTAGAAATTTAACTCAAGCAGCCAGGGATGGAAAATTAGATCCAGTAATTGGTAGAGAAAAAGAAATTGAAAGAGTAATGCAAGTTCTTTCTCGTAGAACCAAAAACAATCCAGTTTTAATTGGAGAACCTGGAGTTGGTAAAACTGCAGTAGTTGAAGGTCTTGCACAAATGATAGTTAGAGGAAATGTTCCAGAAACTTTAAAAGATAAACAGCTTTACACTCTTGATTTAGGATCATTAGTTGCAGGATCTAGATATCGTGGAGATTTTGAAGAAAGATTAAAGAAAGTATTAAAAGAAATTCGCACCCGTGGCGACATTATTTTGTTTATTGACGAAATGCACACACTAGTAGGAGCAGGTGCTGCTGAAGGTGCAATTGATGCGGCTTCCATCTTGAAACCAATGCTTGCTCGCGGAGAACTGCAAACAATTGGTGCCACCACACTAGATGAATACAGAAAATATGTGGAAAAAGATGCTGCGTTGGAAAGAAGATTCCAACCTATTCAAGTTCAAGAACCAAGTGTGGCTCATGCAATTGAAATCCTTAAAGGTTTAAGAGATCGCTACGAATCTCATCACAAAGTAACAATTACTGATTCTGCTTTAGTTTCAGCAGCAACTTTGGCTGATAGATACATAAATGATCGTCAACTTCCCGATAAAGCAATTGATTTAATTGATGAAGCAGGTGCTCGTTTAAGAATTAATAGAATGACTGCTCCTCCTGATCTAAGAGAATTCGATAACAAAATTGCTGATGTGAGAAAAGAAAAAGAATCAGCTATTGATGCCCAAGATTTTGAAAAAGCAGCAGCGTTAAGAGATAAAGAAAAGACTTTAATTACAGAGAAAAATGAACGTGAACGCGAATGGAAAGCTGGAGATTTAGACGTAGTCGCAGAAGTTAATGATGATTTAATTGCTGAAGTTCTAGCAATGTCTACTGGAGTACCAGTTGCAAAACTTACAGAAGCTGAATCCCAAAGATTACTTCGCATGGAAGAAGAACTACACAAACGCGTAATTGGTCAAGAAGATGCCATCAAAGCATTATCTAAATCAATTAGAAGAACTAGAGCTGGCTTAAAAGATCCAAAAAGACCTGGTGGATCATTTATTTTTGCTGGTCCTTCAGGTGTTGGAAAAACTGAATTATCTAAAACTTTGGCGCAATTCTTGTTTGGTGATGAAAACTCATTAATCATGCTTGATATGTCTGAATATTCAGAACGTCACACCGTTTCAAGATTATTTGGTTCTCCTCCAGGATATGTCGGCTATGAAGAAGGCGGACAACTAACTGAAAAAGTTAGAAGAAAACCATTCTCTGTAGTTTTGTTCGACGAAGTTGAAAAAGCTCATCCAGATATCTTCAACTCACTTTTGCAAATTTTGGAAGATGGAAAATTAACTGATTCTCAAGGTCGCATGGTTGATTTCAAGAACACCGTAATCATCATGACCACAAACCTTGGAAGTAGAGACATCTCTAAAGGTGTAGGCCTTGGTTTTTCAGCAGGAGATGATGTTTCAGGTAACTATGACCGCATGAAAGCTAAAGTTAATGAGGAATTAAAACAACATTTCCGTCCAGAGTTCTTGAACCGTTTGGATGATGTGATTGTGTTCCATCAATTAACCAAACCAGAAATCTTACAAATTGTTGACTTAATGGTTGCATCCCTAGAAAACAGATTAAAAGATAAAGATATGGGCATCGTGTTAACTGATCAAGCAAAAGAATTGTTAGTTGATATGGGTTATGACCAATCATTGGGTGCAAGACCTATGAGAAGAACAATTCAGCGAGAAATTGAAGATGTATTGAGTGAAAAAATCCTGTTTGGGGAATTAAAAGCAGGAAGTCTAGTTGTGGTTGGGGTTGAAGGAAAAGCTGCAGATCCTGATAAAAAGACTAGTGATACTAGAAAATTTACTTTCACAAGTGAAGCAAAACAAGCATTACCTGATGCTCCACCAGTAAATTCTGCTGCAGAATAATTTAAGAATTACTTATTTCGTTAGCACGCTTAATTGCTGCTTGTAGAGCCTGTTTCCAAATTTCTTTAAATTTATTTTGATCTAAATTTTCTAAAGCAGCTAAAGTTGTTCCTTTTGGTGAAGTAACTTTATTTCTTAATTCACTTATTTTTTCATTTGAATTTTCAAAAAGATGTGCAGAACCTACAAAAGTATTATTAACGATAACTTCGGCAACATCTTTTGATAAGCCAAGTTCAATCGCTGCTTGCGTAATGGCTTCTGTGACGTAAAAATAATAAGCAGGTCCAGATCCAGATGCTGCAGCAACTACATCAATTAGGTTCTCATCAACTACAACTACTTTTCCCACACTTGAAAAAAGTTTTTGAGCAACTTCTAAATCCTTATCGGTTGCATTTTTTCCTTTTGATAATCCTGTAGCACCTTTTCCAACTAGTGCTGGAGTATTTGGCATAGCTCTTATTACTTTTACTTTATTTTCAAAAGTTTTTTCCAAGTTTGCAGTCTTGATTCCAACAGCAAGAGAAATCAAGAGCGCATCATTTTTCAAACTTTTCTTTATCTCTTCTAAAACTTCAGTTATATTTTGAGGTTTGACCCCAATAAAGACCACATCACAATCTTTAATATCTTCAATTTTGTTACTTGCTTTAACTTTAAAGTCAGATGCAATTTTTTGGCTTGATTCGACAGTTTTTGTAATTGCTACTAGGTCATTTTGTGAAATACCAGAGTTGATCAGGCCTTTTAATATGGCTTGACCCATATTGCCAGCACCGACGAATCCTATTTTCATAAAATTTTCTGCTCTTTTATTGTGACTTAGATGATAAGACTACTTTGCACAAGTATTGATAAATCAAAGTAGGCTCTGACTTATGACCGAATTTACCGGAGAATTCCCTCGAAGTTGGATTGAATTTGTAGATCCTCAACACGATGAAACCATCATAAAAGCTGATTTAACTTGGCTTACTTCAAATTGGGAATGTATCTTCGGTAGAGGGTGCAAAGGTGTAGATAAAACACATCCAAATGATGGATGTTGTAATCAAGGAGCACACTTTTCTGAACCTGATGATAAAAAAAGAGTTAGTAAATGGGTTGAAAAATTAACACCAGAGCTGTGGGAAAAAATAGATTACTCAAAAAATAAAAAAAGTTGGACAGAATTTGATGATGGAACTGAAAGAACTAAATTAGTAAAAGACACCTGTATCTTTATGAACTCTCCTGAATTCAAAGGGGGAGCAGGATGTGCTCTACATAAATTAGCTGTTGAAAAAAATGTTAAAACATTTGAAACAAAACCTGATGTTTGTTGGCAGTTACCTATTAGAAGAAGTTATGAAACTAGAGAATATGAAAATGGAACTGATTATCAAGTAATTGTTATTGAAGAATACCGAAGAAAAAATTGGGGATCAGGTGGAGAAACCATGGATTGGTATTGTTCATCAGATACTGAAGCCCATCAAGCTTATGAACCTGTTTATCTAAGTGAAAAAGATACTTTAATTGAGTTAATTGGTAATAAATGTTATGAAATTTTGAAACAACATTGTGATGAACGAGTTAGTTTAATAAAAACTTTGAAAAAACTTCCTGGAAGAAAAGCAAAACAAATTTTATTATCAATTAATCCTCATCCAGCTGATCTGTTAGTCGACTAAGTACTTTTTTCACAATTTCCCCACCCCTTCTTTTTGACCCATTAGCATGTCCTGGTCTCGCTAATAACCCCCCTCCTCTCTTGTGTTAACAGGCACCGAAGATATACCGTTACATCACACGCAACTTAAGACTTAGGGAAGGTTTTAAGTCGTGTAAGAAAGAGGCATCAAAAATGGCTTCAAGCCCTGAAAGACCTTTAGGCGAAGTTCGTTTCTTGACTGTGGCAGAAGTTGCCTCATCAATGCGAGTATCAAAGATGACTGTTTACCGCTTAGTGCATTCTGGAACCATGCCAGCTGTTCGAGTTGGTAGATCTTTCCGTGTTCCGGAAGCAGCAGTCTCTGAGTACTTGCGCGAATCATTCGTAGAGGCTGGCTGATTTTCCCCTCAGCCAGCTTTCCCCACTTTAAGGTTGTGGTTTTAAATAAAACCTCGAATCAAAGTCTTAGTAAAACCTGGCTGTCATCTTTGCGATGAGGCTATAAAAGTAATTACTGAAGTTAGTAGCGAATTAAACGAATCTTTTGAAGTTGTAGAAATTCAAGATAATCCTGAATTAATGCATAAATATGCTGAGGAAATTCCTGTCACTTTTGTTGATGATAAACAACATGATTTTTGGCGAGTAGATAAAGAAAGATTAAAAAAAGCCCTTCTTGATGTCTGATTTGTGAGAGGATTTGTGCTTTTTTGCACAAATGTGTAACTTGGTACATATGCCATCAAAACTTCCATCCTCAAAGTTAAGGATTGGCAGATCACCAAAAATCTCTGAAGCAACAGTTTCAAGATTGCCTGCCTACTTCCGTGCCCTTTCTCAATTAGCAGACGCCAATCAAATCAGAGTTTCTTCTGAAGAATTAGCAGCTTTAACAGGAGTTTCTAGTGCCATGCTTCGTAAAGATCTTTCTCATCTTGGTTCATATGGAACAAGAGGAGTTGGTTATGACGTTGAATTTTTGAGATATCAAATTTCTCGCGAAATGGGTCTCAATAATGACTGGTCAGTAGTAATCGTGGGAGTGGGAAATTTAGGAAGAGTGTTAGCTCACTACGGAGGATTTGGTTCCCGTGGATTTAAAGTCGTTGCCCTAGTTGATGCAGATCAAACTTTAATTGGCACAAAAGTTAAATGTGGCGCTGAAGGAAAAACTGTTGAACTTTTAGTTCATGCATTAAGTGATTTAGAAAGTGTTATTAAATAAACAAAAGCTCGTTTGGGAGTAGTTGCAACTCCTGCAGAAAGTGCCCAGGAAGTTTGCAATCGTTTAGTAAAAGCTGGCATTAGAAGTATTTTAAATTTTGCTCCAGTTCATTTAACTGTAAGTGATGGAGTTGATGTCAGAAAAGTTGATTTAGCGTCTGAATTACAAATACTTGCATTCCATGAACAAAGAAAAGCTGTATAGGAAAGGTAAAAATTGACTAAGAAAAAAGTTATTGTGCTGCCCGTAAAATATGTTGCTGCAGGTCCAGGAGATCCACAACTTATAACTTTACGTGGCATTAACGCAATAAAAGAAGCAGAATTAATTATTGCTGATGTAAACACTATGGAAATTGCTACAACTCATGCAAATGAAAATGCAGATGTAGTTGCAGCAGTTGACGAAGACGGTGTGCCAATGGCTCCGGCAGTAAGAGCACGTATTGCTATTGATGCAGCAAAAGAAGGTGCAGTAGTTGTAAGACTTTGTGCAGGAGATCCTGTAGTTGAAGATGGTTTATCTGTAGAAGTTTCAACATTAGCTAAATCAAAAATTGAATTTGAATATATTCCTGGAGTTTCACCAATTACTGCAGTTCCAACTCATGCTGGAATTTCACTTTTTGCAAACAAAGGAAAAGAAGTTCACATCATCAATGGTTCAGAACCAATTGATTGGTCACTTCATTTAGATCCAAATATTCCTATTGTGATTATTAATGCGGCAGATAAAGCACCAGCAATTGCAAGTGCACTTATTGCTCGCGGAAGAGATGCAGCAACACCAATTTCTGTAACACGTGATGGAAGTACAACAGATCAAAGAACAATTGTTTCAACTTTAGAAAATATTGCGGTAGTTGCAAAAGCTGTAAGACAATCTGGTCCTGGAGTAATCGTGGTAGGCGATGCCATTAATCATCGTGACAAATATCAATGGTTTGAAAATAAACCATTGTTTGGTTGGAAAGTTCTAGTTCCACGAACCAAAGAAGATTCAGAAGATTTTCAAAAAATGTTGGCAGTTTATGGAGCTGTTTCAAATGAAGTACCAACAATTTCTGTTGAACCACCAAGAACTCCACAACAAATGGAAAGAGCAGTTCATGGTTTAGTATCTGGAAGATTTCAATGGGTGGTCTTTACAAGTACAAATGCTGTAAGAGCTGTAAAAGATAAATTTATAGATTACGGTTTAGATGCAAGAGCTTTTGCTGGTTTAAAAGTTGCAGCAATTGGTCAACAAGTAATTGATGCCTTAGTTGAATTTGGTGTTAAACCAGATTTATTTCCAACTAAAGAACATAATTCAGAAGGCTTATTAGAAGTTTGGCCAAAATATGATCAAGTTTTAGATCCAATTAACCGCGTATTTTTACCAAGAGCAGATATTGCAACTGAAACTTTAGTTGAAGGAATGCAAGCTAAAGGTTGGGAAGTAGAAGACATAGTTGCATTTAGAACTGTAAGAGCAGCACCACCTCCAGCTCACACAAGAGAACAAATTAAAACTGGCGGTTTTGATGCAGTGTTATTTACTTCTGCAAGCACAGTTAGAAATCTTGTAGGAATTGCAGGAAAACCGCACGCTTCAACAGTGGTTGCAGTAATTGGACCACAAACTGCACAAGCTGCACAAGAACATGGTTTAAGAGTTGATGTGCAAGCAGAATCTCCAAACGTTTCAATACTTATTGATGCACTTGCAGAACATGGAGAAAAACTACGTTTAGCTGCAATCGAAAATGGCGATAACGTCTGGCGTCCAAGTAAACGTCGCAGTTCCATGCGTCGTAGACACTAAGAAGTAGTTATGGCACAAAAAACCCAAGTCCACGTCTTAAGACATGGGGAAGTTTTTAACCCAGAAAAAATTCTTTATGGCAGATTACCTGGCTACAAACTTTCTGAACTTGGTTTAAAAATGGCCGAACGTGCTGCTGATTTTTTTGCTGATAAAAATATTTCTTTAGTGGTTTCCTCACCATTAGAAAGAGCTCAACAAACCGCTTTACCAACTGCAAAAAAACATAATTTGGGAATTGAAACTGATGATCTTTTGATTGAAGCAGAAAATGTATTTGAAGGAAAAAAAGTATCTGTTGGCGATGGAGCATTAAGTGAACCTAAGAATTGGTGGCATTTAAGAAATCCAATCACTCCATCTTGGGGAGAACCTTATAAAAAAGTTGCTCAAAGAATGCGCACAGCTATTTTTTCTGCACGCGATGTGGCTAAAGGAAAAGAAGCTTTACTTGTTTCACACCAATTACCGATTTGGATAGCAAGATTATCTGCCGAGGGCAGATCATTTGTGCATGATCCAAGAAAAAGACAATGCAGTTTGGCAAGTGTTACCACATTTGTTTTTGATGGGGATTCATTAGTTGCAGTTGAATATCAAGAACCAGCAGCAGATCTGTTAAAAGATGCAAGCAAAATTTCTGGGGCGTAGTTTTAAGTTATTAATTATTTCATTATTAATAACATCTTGTGCAACGCCAGTTTCTAAAATTTCAAGTGATTCAGAATCCGGTTTTGTTTCAGGAGATGGAACTTCAGTTTTTTTAAAAAAAGCTGATAGAAAATCAGCACCTGAATTGGAAAATGTTGAATTTTTATCTTCTGAAATAAATTTAAAAAGTTTAAAAGATAAAGTTGTTTTGATAAATGTTTGGGGTTCATGGTGTAGTCCATGCAGAAAAGAAGCACCAGAATTAGAAGAGCTTTATTTAAAAAATAAAGCAAATAATGTGGAATTTATTGGTATAAACATAAGAGATTCAAAGATTTCAGCAAATAGATTTATTGAAAATTTTTCAATTACTTATCCTAATATTTATGATAGAGATGGAAAACTTTTATTAGGTTACAAAGATTCACTTCCAGCAAATGCCATTCCTTCAACAATCTTGATTGATAAAAATGGTCTTGTTGCAGCACGACAACTTGGCCCAATAGATAAATCATTAATTCAAGGTTTTATTTCAGAACTGGTTGAAGAATGAATTTAGTAACTGATGGTTCACTTTTCATAGCAATATTTGTAGCTTTTTTTGCAGGAATTATTTCATTTCTTTCCCCATGTGTTTTACCTTTAGTTCCAGGTTATTTATCAGTAATTACTGGAATGAGTGTTGATCTAAACAAAAGAGTTACTAAATCAAAGGCAGTGTTAGCTACTTTTTTATTCATACTTGGGTTTAGTTTGGTTTTTGTCTCTATCGGAATGTTTTTTGGAAGTTTAGGCGGATGGTTACTTTCAAATATTCAAATATTAGAAAGAATATTTGGAATTATAATAATATTTTTGGGCTTAAATTATTTAGGATTTATTAATTTATTCAACAAAGAATATAAATTGAAATTTAAAACTAAGCAAGGTTTAGCAGGAGCTTTTATTTTAGGTTTTGTATTTTCTTTGGGATGGACTCCTTGTATTGGTCCAACTTTGGCTGCAGTTCAATCATTAGCCTTTAGTGAAGCCACCTTGTTTAGAGGTGCAATTTTGTCTACTTTTTATTCACTTGGTTTAGGAATTCCATTTATTATATTGACAATTCTTTTTGAAAAATCTTTAAAAACCGTTAAATGGTTAAGACAAAAACAAAAAATATTTATAACTATTGGGGGAATTTTATTAATTATTTTAGGTCTTTTACTTGTCACCGGTTTGTGGAATTTGGTAAGTATTGAATTAAGAGTATTCATGGCAGGATTTACCCCACTTTTATGACTACAAAACAAATATCGCCAAAGCAACGAACTGAAACAGTTTTGCCACCTTTAAATTTTTTGGGCTTTATTAGATGGATGTGGCGTCAATTAACGAGTATGAATACAGCCTTACTTTTACTTTTATTTGTTGCTCTAGCTGCAATTCCCGGTTCGATATTGCCTCAAAAAACTGCTTCATTAATCAGAGTAAACAACTGGAAAACCGAAAATCCAAATCTTGCAAATTTATTTGAAAGTTTGAGTTTTTTTGACGTATATGGATCTGTTTGGTTTTCAGCGATTTACATACTTTTAATGATTTCAATCATTGGATGCGTAATTCCTAGATTGAAAGTTTATTTCGAAAATTGGAGACAAAAGACAACAAAGACACCGAGTGTCATAACAAAATTTTCAAATTATCAAAAAGTAAAAATAAACAAAATATCAATAAAAAAAATTGAAGAAATTGCAATAGCAAAAGGCTGGAGAACTTTTTTAAACAATAATTCCTTAACTATTGAAAAAGGATTCAGCAGAGAAGCTGGTAATTTACTTTTTCATTTTAGTTTGATAATTATTACAGTGGCTCTAGCATTTGGAGCATTATTTAGTTACCGAGGTACTGTAGTTGTAAAAGAAAACACTGGTTTTTCAAACACAATAACTCAATATGACGATTTTAGAGCTGGTCGTTTCTTTTCTGAAACTCAATTACCAAACTTCTTTTTTACATTAAATGACTTTGCTGTTGATTTCGAAAGAAGCGAAATCCAAAGAGGTGCTCCAAGAAAATTTGAAGCAAATATAACTTTAAATGGTGATGAAAATATTAATGTGTATGTAAATAACCCCATTAATATCTCTGGAACAAAAATATTTTTAACAGGACACGGATATGCTCCAGTAATTACTGTTAAAGATAGAAATAATCAAATTTTATTTTCAGATGCAGTAGTTTTCTTGCCTCAAGATGGAAATTTTTCGTCGACTGGAGTAGTGAAAATTCCTGATACTAATCCTCAACTTGGAATTGAGGCACGGTTTTTACCAACTGCAATTGTTGATCCAGTTACTGGACCTACTTCCACATTTCCAGCTTTAGATAATCCTGAAATATTTATGTCATTTTGGCAGGGTGACTTGGGAGTTAATTCAGGAATTTCACAAAGTATTTATAAACTTGATACTTCGAAAATGACACAAATTGGATTAGAGGAATTAAGACCAGGACAAACCTGGAATACAGATGGTGAATATGTGATTAGTTTCGATGAAGTTAAGCAGTTTGCATCATTTCAAATCGCTTACGAACCAGGTCGATTCTTGGCATTAGTTGGTGCAATTCTTGCCATGGTGGGCATGATTTTTGGTTTAGGTGTGCAAAGAAGAAAGATCTTTATCAAAATGCCAACTAAATCTTCATCTAGTAATGTTATTGAAATAGCAGGCATAGCAAAAGAAAATCATAACTTAGAGAAAGACATTTTGAAATTGCTGAATGATTTAGGTTTTAAGAAAACTAAGAAAGTTAGTAGAGAAATATGAATTTAAATAATTTAAGTAACCTATTTGTTTATTTTTCAATATTTGTTCTAGCCATAAATTTAATTCTATTTTCAATTGCACTTACTCAAAAGAAAAAAACTAAAATTACAAATATTGCTATGAGTTTAACTTGGCTTGTTGGATCATTTTTAATAATTGCTCTTATTCTTCGAGGAATTGCTGCGCAAAGAGCTCCTTGGGGCAACATGTATGAATTTGCGATTTCATCAGTTACAGCTGTTGTACTTACATTTTTACTTGTATCGATTAAGAAGAATATTCAATGGCTTGGAATTTTTATAACAGTCCCAGCAATTATTTTGTTGGGTCTTGCAGTAATCGTGTTATACACAGAATCTGGACCACTTGTTCCAGCACTTAAATCAACTTGGCTTTGGATTCACGTAAGTTCTGCAATTATTTCTTATGGCGCGTTTTCTTTAAATTTTGGTTTATCAATTATTTATTTATTGAAGGTAAAGAATAAATTAAAATCTTTACCGAGTTTGAAACGAATCGATGAATTTTCTTACAAAGTGGTTTTATTTGCTTTTCCAATTTGGACATTTTCAGTTATTTCAGGTGCGGTATGGGCAGAAAATGCTTGGGGTAGATATTGGGGATGGGATCCAAAAGAAACTTGGGCATTTATAACTTGGATTATTTATGCAGCTTATTTACATTCCAGAGTGACTATTGGCTGGAAGGGCACTAAATCTGCATGGCTGGGTATTGCAGGATATGCCGCAATAATTTTTAATTTCTTTGTTATAAATATTTGGGTTACAGGTCTTCATAGTTATGCAGGTATTTAAATGAAAAGTGTATTTTCCTACACGTTTCTAAGATTTGTAATTCTTCTTTCATTTACTGCCGTGGGTTATTTGGTTGGTTTAAGAGATTTAACGTTAATTGTGGTGGCATTTTTAGCATCAGGCATCGTTAGTTTATTTGTATTAAACAAATCAAGAGACCAATTCTCAAGTTCAATTACTGGATTTTTTCAAAAAATAAATAAAAGAATTGATGCAGCTGCTGAAAAAGAAGATAAAAATCTAGAAAATTAAATAGTTTCTAAATAAAAAGATAGACAAATTAGTAAAGCATAAAATAACTGAGTTTGGCCAGTCACGACTAATACTGGAATTAAATCTTTACCATTAACTTTGTTTCTTACCTTTTTGATTGCATCAAAAGCAAAAGGAAAACTTGCTAAATAAAATGGAATAAAAAAATAGGGAGAATTATCAAGTCGATTAATTACAATTTCAATTAAAGGCAATAAATATGCAAGCACAATTAATGTAATGAAAAAATATCTAGTTCTAGTATCACCAAGTTTAACTGCTAAAGTAATTTTATTGTTTTGTTGATCTTTTTCTCGATCGCGAAGATTATTAGCAACTAGAATTGCTGTTGCAAAAAAGCCCATCACAAAAGCATAAATTAAAAAATAAGTTTTGAAATATAAAGTTTGGGCATAAATTGTGCCTAATGTTGCAACTAAACCGAAAAATATAAAAACAAAAATTTCTCCTAAGCCAAGATATCCATACGGCTTAGGTCCTCCTGTGTAAGTCCAAGCAGAAATAATTGCAACTCCACCTAGAATTAAAAACCACCATTGTTTGGTTTCAATAGTTATTAATAGACCAGAAAATGCTGCGATGAAGAAAAATAAATATGCAGCTCGTTTCACAGATTTTGCAGTTGCAAGTTTTTGACCAACTAATCTAGTTGGGCCAACTCGATTATCATCTGTACCTTTAATTCCATCAGAATAATCATTTGCAAAATTAACCCCGATTTGTATAGTGATGCTCACAATTAGAGCAAGTATTGCTATATAAAAATTAAATGCATCTTCAAAATAAGCAATAGCCCAGGCAACAATAACTGGAGATATTGCTGCACCTAAAGTTTTTGGTCTACTTCCCTTTATCCAAATTTTTAAACTTGTCATTTAAGTGAATCTATATCTACTTTGCCGTTTGGCAACAATGGAATCTCTTGTGCATTTTTTATAACCCGAGGAATTGCAGCTTTACCTAATTCATTTTCAATTGATTTTTGTATTAAAGAAATATCACCATTTCCTACAATTACTGCTGCAACAACTACTCCCCATTTTTCATCTGGAATTGAAAACACCACAGCATCTTCAATTCCTACCTGGTCCTTTATTACATTTTCAATTGCATGAAGTGAAATATTATTTCCTCCAGAAATTACGATGTCATCATTTCGTCCAATAACTTTTAACTCATTATTCGTAATAACTCCTAAATCTTTAGTTAGCACCCAATCATTATTAAATGTTGATTCATTTAACTTATTTATCTCAATTGATTTTCCGTGGTAGCAAGTTGCATTTGAATCACTTTTAATTGCAATTTGTCCAACCCCATCATTACCAGGATGATCAATTCGAATTACAACATTATTCAAGGCAAATCCATCCCAAACTACGCCACCACAAGTCTCAGTCATTCCATAAGTTCTAATTAAATTTACACCTTCATTTTTCAGTTGCTCATATAGCGACTTTGAGATTTGTCCACCACCAATTAAAAGTGCATCAAATTTTTTTAAAGTATCTAAATGACCTTGGGAAACAAGCGTAGAAAGTTGTGCGTTTACTAATGATGTTCTTACTTTTTTATTTTTTGAAATCACTTCTAAAGCTTTAGAAACAAATAAATCTGGATTAAATTTATCAGTTTCATCAAGTCCATAAATCCAATTTTGATTACTAATTACAGCCCTTGCTAAAACCATTAATCCTCCGATAAATGCTGGATTAATAGCAAGAATCCAGTCGGCTGGTTCGGAAAACATTTGATTGGTTTTATCAGCAGCATTAATTAAAGCTTTGCTGGAAATTTCGACTGCTTTCGGATTTCCAGTAGTTCCACTCGTGCACACTATTAATCCTGAATCAATTTTGCACTCATCTTGAACAGAGATTGCAGATTCATATCTTTTGGTGACATTCTCACTTTTTGAAAATGGAACAATTGCGCTAACTTCTTTTCCATTTAAAGAATTAGAAATAGCCCTGCTTACTTCATGAGCAGCCTTACTGCCCATTGGTAATAAAAGACGATTTGGAAAGATAAGAGTCATCAATACCTAAGCGTAGAGAGTGAATCATTTCTAGTGAGTAATGAACCAGGAAAGACAACAATAGTTCCGGCATTAGATTGGAAGTCTCAAGGTCAATGGCGTGATATTGAGTATCACGTTGCCGAAGGTATTGCCAAGATAACCATTAATAGACCTGAAAAAAGAAATGCATTCAGACCACAAACAGTTACTGAATTAATTAAAGCTTTTGACATGGCACGCGATGACAATGAAGTTGGCGTAATAATTCTTACTGGAAAAGGTGATCTTGCATTTTGTTCTGGTGGTGATCAAAGCATTAGAGGCGATGATGGCTATATGGGCGATGACGAAGTTGCACAAAAAGGAATTGGTCGCTTAAACGTTTTAGATTTACAAGTTCAAATTAGAAGATTGCCTAAACCTGTTATTGCAATGATTGCAGGTTATGCAATTGGCGGTGGACACGTTTTGCATGTTGTTTGCGACTTATCTATTGCTGCAGAAAATGCAAAATTTGGCCAAACTGGTCCAAGAGTTGGATCATTTGATGGTGGATTTGGTTCCAGTTTGTTGTCAAGACAAATTGGATTGAAACGTGCAAAAGAAATTTGGTTTTTAACTAGACAATACGATGCAAAAACTGCACTTGAGTGGGGATTAGTAAATGCAGTGGTTTCACTAGAAGATCTAGAAAAAGAAACAGTTAAATGGGCAAAAGAAATGTTACAACTTTCTCCACTTTCGCTACGTTTACTAAAAGCATCGTTCAATGCATCAGATGATGGATTAGCTGGTGTTCAACAATTAGCAGGAGATGCAACTTTGCTTTATTACATGAGTGAAGAAGCTCAAGAAGGCAGAAATGCTTATAAAGAAAAAAGAAAGCCAGATTTTAAGAAATTTCCAAAACGTCCATAAATTTAATTCATGGAAATAATAGAAAAAAATAAAGCACTACAAGAATTAAAAACATTTCGTGTTGAACTGAATCAACCTATGAAAAATAGCACTTTTCGAGAAGGTGTATTAATTAATGGAGAATATGGGTGGGCAGAATTTGCACCATTTCCACACCACTCAATAGAACATTCAGCAAGATGGCTTCAATCTGCTTTAGAAATGGCTTGGACTAAATTACCTGAACCAAAACTTAAGCAAGTTAAAACTAATGCAATTGCAGTTTCAAGTGATTTTAAACAAGCTCTAGAAACTCTAAATAAAAGTGGCAGTAATACTTTAAAAATTAAACTTAATGGCAAAAATATTGATCAAGAAATAAGTAATCTTAAAGATATTAGAGATAGCGTTCAAAATGTTAAATTTAGAATAGATTTTAACGGAGAACTTACATTAGAAAATGCAATAACATTTAGCAGCAAAGTAAAAGATTTACCTATTGAATATTTTGAGCAACCTTGTAAAACTTTAAGAGAAAATAAAGAATTAAAACAAAAAGTAGATATTC
>JBJSWT010000196.1:0-7253 GCA_046086025.1 Actinomycetes bacterium
TTGAAAATAAAGTTGTGCAAGACTACATTCATGAATGCACCAGTTATAGGAATTTCTTGTTACGTAGAACCTTCCAAGTGGGGAGCTTGGGATATAACTGCGGCAGTTTTACCTTTTGATTATGTTTCATCAGTTACCCAAAGTGGTGGACGTGCCGTAATACTTCCACCGGATGAACAAGGATCACATGTTTTAGAAAAATTAGATGGATTAATAATTGCTGGTGGTGCAGATATCGATGCCAGACTTTATAAACAAAATCCTCATGAAACAAGTGATAAACCAAGAATTACAAGAGATGCAGGAGAAATAAGTCTTTATAAAAAAGCTAAAGAAATAAATTTACCTTTTCTAGGAATTTGTCGAGGACTTCAAATTATGGCAATAAGTGAAGGTGGAACACTTATTCAACATCTTCCAGATGTGACGAAACTAAATCACCGTCCAGCTCCTGCTCAATTTGTAAACCATGGCGCTCGTTTTACTAAAGATTCTTTAATTTCAAAAATATTGAATACCACAGAAACTATTGTTAATTCTTCTCATCATCAAGCAGTTGAAAATCCAGGAAATTTAACTATTACAGGTTGGGCTGAAGATGACACAATTGAAGTTTTAGAAGATGCAAAAAGAAAATTTTCTTTAGGTGTGCAGTGGCATCCTGAAATGAGTGAAGATAAAAGATTATTTGAAGCTTTAGTTAATGCGTGTAAAAAATGAAAATAAGCCCAAAAGTTCAAGAAGCGTTAAATAATAAAAAAGCTGTTGTGGCTTTGGAATCTACAATTATTGCCCATGGTTTACCCCGTCCTGATAATTTCAAAATCGCTCAAGAAATTGAACAAGTAGTAATTGACCAAGGTGCAACTCCTGCAACTATTGCCATTTTAAATGGTGAAATTTGTATTGGTCTTGATAAAAGTCAACTAAATCAAGTTGCAAATGATTCAAATATTTTAAAACTGGGCATTCGAGATATTGCCCATTGTGTAACGAGAAAACAATCAGGTGCAACAACTGTGGCAAGCACTGCTTGGATTGCCCATTTATGTGGAATCACTACTTTTGCCACCGGTGGATTAGGTGGAGTCCATAAAGGTTCAATAGAAACATTTGATGAATCAGGTGACATTACTGCTTTAGCCCAAATTCCAATTGTGGTGGTTTCAAGTGGAATTAAATCAATTTTGGATGTAGCAGCAACATTAGAACGATTAGAAACTTGGCATGTGCCAGTTTATGGTTGGAAAACAAATGATTTTCCAGGATTTTGGATTAAAGATTCTGGTTTTGATATTGGAGAAAAAGTAGAAAGTGTTGAAGAAGTAGCAGAAATATATAAATTTAGAAAAAAGAGTAATTTCTCTGAATCAGTGCTTATTGCAAACCCGATAGATAAGGCAGATGAATTTGATCCACAACTTGAACAAAAAATATTAGCCAAAGGAATGAAATTAGCTAAAGAACAAAATATTTCAGGAAAAGCGGTCACCCCATTTTTATTAGGTCTTATGCATTCAGAATCTGAAGGTAAATCATTAAAAGCAAATGTCGCCTTAGTTAAAAGTAATGCTCGACTAGCTGCTCAGATTGCAGTAGCAATTTCTAAATAATGACTGTAAAAATTATATTTGTCGGAGATGTCATGCAAGACATCTTGATATCTCATAAAGATGAAATAGCTTTTGGATCAGATACTCAAGCAAATATAAAAATACAAGGTGGAGGTTCTGCAACCAATGCAGCAGTTTGGGCTTCAACTCAAAACTTGGAAGTTGGCCTTGTGGCAAGAATTGGTGATGATCAAACAGGCAAAATAATCTTGGAAGAACTCAATAGGCCAAATCTGAATTTAAATTTAGTTAAAACAAATGGGGTTTCAAGTGGAAGTTGTGCCATATTAATTGATGCAACCGGCGAAAGAACAATGTTTCCAGATCCTGGTGCCAATATATTTTTAACAAGTAACGACGTGCCAAAAGAATGGTTTGAGCAAGCAGAAATAATTCATATATCTGCCTACAGTTTGTTAAGAAAAAATACAAAAAATGCAATTGGAGAAATCATAAAAATTGCTAAAGAAAATGGATTAAAAACTTCTGTTGATGTTGCTTCAAGTCAACCATTAATTGCTAATTATGGGTTTAATGCATTAAAGGAACTTGCCCCGTGGGATTATCTTTTTGCAAATAAAGATGAAGCTGAAGTATTAGGCGATATAGCAAAAATAAAATCCTTATGTAAAAATCTTATTTTGAAACAAGGAAGTAAAGAAAGTCTTTGGATAAAAGAAGATTTCGAAATAAAAGATGTACCTGAAAAAGTTGAAGTCGTGGATTTAATTGGTGCCGGTGATGCTTTTGCTGCAGGATTTTTAGTAAGTGTCATTAATAAAGAAACACCACAAAATACTTTAAAAAATGCAAACCAATTAGGTGCAAAAGCTGTAGGTATTAGTGGAGCAAGACCGCTATAAATTTATAGCGGTGTTACATAAGCTCCAGTAATTCCACCGTCAACTAAGAAGTTTGATGCGGTAATAAATGATGAATCATCACTTGCTAAGAATGCAACCGCAGCTGCAATTTCGTGAGCTTCACCAAATCTTCCCATTGGAATATGAACTAAACGACGTTGTGCTCTTTCTTTATCTTTTGCAAATAGTTCTTGTAATAGTGGAGTATTAATTGGTCCTGGAGATAAAGCGTTAACTCTTACTCCTTCGCGAGCAAATTGCACACCAAGTTCTCTAGTCATGGCTAATACGCCACCTTTAGAAGCAGTGTAAGAAATTTGTGAAGTTGCAGCAGCCAAAGTAGCCACGAAAGAAGCTGTATTAATGATTGATCCTTTTTTAGCTTCTAACATGTATGGCAAAACTGCTTTACAACATAAGTAAACAGAAGTTAAGTTAACCAATTGAACTTTGTCCCAGGCTTCAAGTTCAGTGATCAAAATTGAGTCATCATCTGGTGGAGAAATACCAGCGTTGTTAAAAGCAATATCAATTTTGCCAAACTTTTTAAAAACTTCTGCAAATAAATTATCAACACTTTGCTTATCAGTGACGTTGCACTTTATGAATGTGCCATTAACTTCACTTGCCACACTTTGGCCATTTTTTTCATCCATGTCAGCAATCACAACATGGGCACCTTCAGATGCAAATCGAATTGCAGTTGCTTTACCGATTCCTGAACCTCCACCGGTGATTGTGGCAACTCTTCCTTCTAGTCTTTTCAAGATATTTTCTCCTTATATCTCTGTATTAATAAATACGTTCTTTTCTTCGGTAAACGCGTTTAGTGCATCTGGACCTAATTCGCGTCCCAAACCTGATTTTTTGAATCCACCAAATGGAGTCCAATATCTAACTGATGAATGTGAATTAACAGATAAGTTTCCACTTTCAATTCCGCGTGCAACTCTTAAAGCTTTAGCACCATTGTTTGTCCAAATAGATCCACTTAAACCAAATTCTGAATCATTTGCCAATTTGATGGCATCTGCTTCATCTTCAAACGTAACCACAGAAACAACTGGACCAAAGATTTCTTCTTTTAAAGCTCGATGGTTTCTATCTTCGATATGCAAAACAGTTGGGGGAAACCAAAAACCAGAACCAGATGGAGCACTTCCTCTAAAAGCAACTAACGATTCTTCAACATATGTGGCAACTTTTTCTTTATGCGCTTTAGTAATAAGTGGGCCCATTTCAGTTGAGGTATCAAATGGATCTGAACACTTAAATGCTTTAACCGCCTTTTCTAACAGAGGCATAAATTTATCGAATGCGCTCTTTTCAATTAATAATCTAGATCTAGCACAGCAATCTTGCCCAGCATTATCAAAAACAGATCCAGGTGCACTTGCTGCTGCTTTTTCTAAATCAGAATCAGCAAAAATAACGTTGGCAGATTTACCACCCAATTCCAAAGTAACTCTTTTTACATTTGGGGCACATTTAGCCATAATTTGTGTGCCAATTTCTGTGGAACCTGTGAAAACTATTTTTCTAACTCTTGGATCTTGAACTAAAGTCTCACCAACAATTTTTCCTGAACCAGTTACTACTTGGAAAACATTTTCAGGCAATCCTGCTTCTAAACCAAGTTCTGCTAATTTCATCGCAGTTAAAGGTGTAACTTCTGCAGGTTTTAAAACTACGCTGCAACCTGCAGCTAATGCTGGAGCAAATCCCCAACCAGCAATTGGCATGGGAAAATTCCACGGCACAATAATTCCAACTACCCCGATTGGTTCTCTAAAAGTTACATCTACTCCACCAGGAACTGGAATTTGTCTGCCAAATAATCTTTCCGGTGCACCTGCGTAATAATTTAAAACATTTACTACGTTATTTGCTTCCCATCTAGCATTACCAATTGTGTGACCTGCATTTTCAACTTCTAATTTTGCTAATACTTCAATGTTTGCTTCGACTTTGCTTGCAAAATTTCTTAATAATTTTGCTCTATCTGCAGGTGCTACTTTTCTCCAAGATTCAAATGCTTTTTGTGATTTAGTAATTGCTTCAACTGTGTCAGATGCAGAAAGTGCTGGAACTTGGGTGAGTTTTTGCTCATTGATTGGAGAAATCACATCGTGCAAAGTCGTCAATTTAAATACTCCTTAAATTCTTCAATTGTTTTACTTTAGTACTACATTCTTTCGAAACTTCTGAATCTCTCCCAATCAGTAATGCTTCTATCAAATGCTGCTATTTCAACTCTAGCCATATTTAAATAGTGATCTTTAACTTCTTGACCAAATACTTTGGCAACAAAATCACTCTTTTCCCAAAGATCTGCCGCTTTAGTCAAAGTTGAAGGAACTCTTACAGCATCTGAAACATAAGCATTTCCTTCAAAGGCTGGTTCCAAATTAAGTTTTTCTTCAATGCCTGCAATTCCTGCAGCAATCATGGCAGCTTCTGCTAAGTATGGATTTACATCTCCACCAGGAACTCTGTTTTCAAAACGAAGCGAATGACCATGTCCTACTAAACGAATTGAACAAGTTCTATTGTCTCTACCCCACTTCAATGCAGTTGGAGCAAAAGAACCTTCAACATAGCGTTTGTATGAATTAATATTTGGGGCAAAAAATAATGTCATTTCTCTCATGTATTTAAGTTGACCGGCAATAAAAGATTTTCCTAGTGCGCTTAAACCTTGTGAATCTTTGTCATCTGCCATAACTGGTTCATCATTTTCACCTCTTACCGATAAATGGATATGGCAAGAACTTCCTTCACGTTCATTAAACTTGGCCATAAAAGTTAAAGACATATTTTGTTCGGCTGCTATTTCTTTAGCACCTAATTTGTAAATAACATGATTATCTGCAGTAGTTAGGGCATCTTTAAATCTGAAAGCAATTTCATGTTGCCCAAAATTACATTCACCTTTTGCAGATTCAACTTCTAAACCTGCTCCATCCATACCTAAACGAATGGCTCTTAGTAAGCCTTCGACACGAGTCGTTCCAAGCAGTGAATAATCAACGTTGTATTGATTTCCTGGAATTAAATCTTTGTAACCTTTATTCCAAGCTTCTTCGAATGAATCTTTAAATACAATAAATTCCAATTCTGTTCCAACATAAGGAACTAGTTTGTGTTCTTTTAATCTATTAATTTGTTTTTTTAATATTTGTCTAGGGGAAGCATAAACATCTGTGTGATCTATTTTTAATAAATCAGCTAAAACCATGGCAGTACCTGGAAGCCACGGAATGTAACGAAGTGTGTCGTAATCTGGCGCCATCACCATATCGCCATAACCTGAATCCCAAGAACTCATCGCAAAACCAGAAACTGTGTTCATATCAACATCAACTGCTAATAAATAATTACAACCTTCTGTTCCATGATTCATAGTGTCTTTAAGAAAGAAAGGTGCATGCATTCTTTTACCTTGCAAACGACCTTGCATATCAGTAATACCAACAATTACCGTGTCAATTTTTCCAGATTTAATATCTGCTTCTAATTGTGCAATTTTTAATGGTGCACTTGCTGATTGTTTGATACTTGCTGCCATAAGAACACACCCTCTTAATCTTCTTGTGGCCTAAACATTACTCCGTGACTAAGAGGTTTGAAAAGTGGTGCTTGTAAAAGAAATCCCTCACAGCCTGTGGCTTTTCAATGTGAGCCACATGACCAATTCTTGGAAGTACTAAAACTTTTGAGTTTTCAAAATACTTATGCACAACATGAGCTGCTTTTGGATGAACTAGTTTATCTTTGGCCCCATAAATAAATAGTGCTTGTTCTTTTATGGTTTTGGCTAATTGCCAAGGATTAGTTGAAGAAAAATCAAAATAAGTTTTTAAAAGATTTCTCAATGTTGTTAAGGTTAACTCATTAATATAAGTTTGTCCTTCACGATCTTTCATTTCATGTAATAAATCTTCTAACCAAATCTCTTCTCCATAATTAACGTCATAAAAACATTGATTAATAGTATTTTTTGCTCTTTCTTCCATAGAAAGTTCTTGATATTTTTCCAACAATTTTTCCCCCACTCCAGGGATTGCAGAAAAAATTACTGGAGATGCACTCAGTTGTGGAAAAAGATCAGGAAGAGCTGGTGAAATTAAAGTTAATGATTTTGTTAATTCTGGAAACATGTAAGCAAAATGCACAGCAACAGATCCACCATGAGAATTGCCAAACAAATGAACCTTTTGACTTCCAAATTGATTTATGACAACTTCAGCCATACTTGATGCAAAATCTTTAGGATGATATTTCTTATTTGCCATAGGCGTTGATAACCCAAAACCTGGAAAATCAGGAGCCACAATGTCAAATGAAGAATCAAAAGTATTGATTAAATGTTTCCAATTAAGGCCAGTTCCACCAAGACCATGCAACATCAATACTTTTTCAGATGCACCTTCGTTTGCTCTTCTGAGTCTGATTGATGAATTGCTGGTCAAAACATTGGTTTGCAACATAATTAATCACTTTAGGTCAGCACAAGATAAGCCGCAAACCTAGAGGATGCAGGAGTGCTTGACTACTTATATTGTTGGAAAGTCTCTTTCACTGATTTATTCTGTTTTTCCCTCACAAGTTTGCCCATTTGGGATTCTTGTTTAGCATTTTGTGTCATTTTTGTGCCAAATTTATTATCTTCATCAATAATTGAAGGTTTTGATTCAATTGTTTGCTTGGCATATTTTTCATCAAGGGAGAAATCGGGGTAATTATTAATAAATCTTCATTAATATTCAATTGTAAA
>JBJSWT010000197.1:0-6507 GCA_046086025.1 Actinomycetes bacterium
TTCATAATGTTTTTATTCTACTCCTAATAGCAGCAAGTACTAAAGCTACAAATAGCAAGACAATAGTTATTAAATTAATCTCATAATTGTATTTTATGGCTGGAGTAATTTTGGATATCATTTTTACGTTTGCAAGATGAGTCATTGGTTTGAATTCATCAGATTTCCACAACACTTCCCCATACTCATTAATGTGAGCCGAAATACCTGTCGTAGCACTAATAACAGTTTGTCTTCCTGCTTCAATTGCTCTAAATCTAGTTATTTGAAATTGTTGATTAATTTGATCTGAGAAAGCATAGGTAGCATTATTAGTATGAACACTTATTAGTTCACCACCATTTAAAATTTGCTGAGATAAAACGTCATTCCACGCTACTTCAAAACAGATAATTGGTGAAATTAGATTTTCATCTATTTGAAAATTAACAATTTGATTTCCCTTAACAAAATCTCTGCTCAACAAATTAAATCTCGAAATTCTACTTTCAAGAAGATTTCTAAATGGCAAATACTCTCCAAATGGAACTAAGTGAATTTTGGTGTATTCATTTTTTTTATTGTTAATACTGTTTTGAATTTGAATAATTGAATTTTTTAAGTTATTTTCCTGAGACAAAACTGCGCCTGCTATAAATGGTTTATCAATTTTTTCTAGATGACTGTTTAGTAGAGTAGCTGCTTCAGAATTTCTATATGGATCAACGTCTATTGAATTCTCAGGCCACAAAACTGCATCGATTGCATTATCTTCTTTACTGTTTGCAAAGAATCGCTCTGTCTCTTTAATATGGTTTTCTAATACTGCTAATTTTTGCTCGTTAAACATCAATCCAGATCTTGGAACATTTCCTTGTACTATAAGTAAATTCTTCTCCCCTGTTGTCGTTAGATTAATATTTAGTGAATCATAAAATAATATTAAAGAAAATATTGAAATAGCGATTAGTGATGCAGGGTATATTGCTTTTTGTAGAAAAAATCCAATAAGTGGAATTATAAAAATAGCAACCAAAAATATTGACAGAGCAACTAGTTGAGTAGATCCAAATGGTGCAAGTTTGACAAAGGGTGAATCAATACTTGAATAAGCGATTTTTGCCCACGGAAATCCCCCGAACGGAAAATATTGGGTGAAAGTCTCAATTGCTATGAAAACCAATGCATAACTTAAAAATGGTAAATACGAATTTCTTAAGAAAAACATTAAAAATCCATTAAAGCCATAAATTATTGTCATAATTAAAGTTAATAAAATATAGGCATCAACTCCGATAGAAATGATCCAAATGATGTGAATGGCCCAAAAAACGAGACTAAAGGAAAATGAGATTATTAAGTAATCCCCTAAAGATCTTTTATGCGTAACGCCCCACCATAGGGCAAAAACTAAAGGAATAAAAAACCAAATCTTTGAATTCGCATAAGTAAGAGCTAAAAGCAAACCAGCTAATGACCCAACTGTAATTTTTGTCTGAAGTTGAAGTTTCTTCATTAAATTTCTACTAATTCGCGCGTAGTTTCATTGCAGCGCACGAAACCATTTTCCAATTTAACAACTATGTCTTCTATCCGTGCTCCAAATTTATTTTCTATGTAAAAACCAGGTTCAATGCTAAAAGCATTTCCAGCAATAAGTTTAGTTTGGTTCGTTGATACAACGTATGGCTCTTCGTGTGTTTCCATACCGATGCCATGGCCTGTTCTATGGGTAAAAAATTTACCTAAACCATTATTTTCTAGTATTTCTCTTGCAACAGAATCTAATTGCGCTCCAGACAAATCTTGTCCACTTGCGTGGCATGCTGCTTCTTGAGCAGATTTTAAAACTGAATAAAAACCCAAGAACTCTTTCGGTGGTTTGCCAACACAATAAGTTCTAGTTGAATCGCTACAGTAACCACTTGGGGATGTTCCCCCTATATCTACAACTACAACCTCACCTTTTTCGATCACTTTGCTTGAAGGTTCATGATGAGGAGAAGCAGAATTATGCCCACTTGCAACAATTACAAAATCAACTGAATCATGTCCTGATTCAAGTATTTTGTTACCAATTATTTTGGCAATCTCAATTTCAGTTAACCCAGGCTTAATAATCTCAGGTACTTGAGCATGCACATCATCAATCATTTTACCCACACTCTTAAGCTGATCTATTTCATAACCACTTTTTACACTTCTTAAAGAACTTAATATCGATGATGCATTTATGAATTTTGACTCTTGAAAAATTTTTTGAAAATTGAGCAATTTATCAGCAGTCATTTTTTCGTCGATAAATACATTTTTAAACGAAGAATTTAAAAAAAATTCGAAAGGATTTCTTCCCTCTCCCCAAGTTCTTAGATCAACGGTTTCTTCATTTAATCCTGCGTCCATGGCTGCCAATTTTTCCAGCTCGGGAACAATCAGCATTGGTTTTTGATCACTTGTGATTGCCAAACAAGTTAATCTTTCTAAATTTTTTGCTTTGTAGTCAGTTAAATATCTAAGATTAGGTCCAGGAGTTACAAGTAAAATAGAATTTTCAAAGTTTTTTAATAAACTTTGTGTTTTTGAGATTCTCTGAGATAACTCGTTTTTTGAAACCATCATAAACAGCCTAATACATCGCTAGAATCAACTTATGCCAGCAACAAAGTTCAAATGCAAGATTTTGGCGATAGACTTATCATCGCTAATTTTTAGATCTTTCTATGGCTTGCCAACTTCAATTAAGGATTCGGAAGGTCATCCAATAAATGGCGTTAAAGGATATTTAGAAACTTTAAATAGACTAAAAAACTTATATTCTCCAGAAACTGTAATTCATGCCATCGACGAAGATTGGCGTCCAAAATGGCGGATTGATCTGTTGCCGCAATACAAAGCACAACGAGTCTTAGACGATAACGAAGAAGAAGTCGATGATGCATTGGAAAGACAAATTGAACTCTTACCAGAAATCTTACAAACACTAGGAATGCAGTGTTTGGGTAAATCTAACTATGAAGCAGATGATGTGCTCGCCTCTATCGCTAAATCTAATCAAAATACAATCATCGTCTCAGGTGATAAAGACTTGTTCCAAGTGATAGATGATAAAAGAAAAATATTTGTTCACTTATTGGGTAAAGATGGCGGAGTACTTTTTAATGAAAAAGAATTAAAAAAACGATTTGGTATCGAAGCTAAATCATATTTAGATTTTGCTGTCCTAAAAGGTGACTCCTCAGATGGTTTACCAGGTGTGAAAGGAATTGGAGAAAAAACAGCTCTTGGAATAATTAAAGAATTTAGAAGTATAGATAATTTAATCGAGAAATTTGATAAATCAAAAAAATTAACAGCAAAGCAAAAAATTGTAATTGCAGATTCAATTCCTTATCTTAAAAAAGCGGTCAAAGTAGTTAAACTTAAAGAAGACCTAAAATGTAATATTGTAAAACCAAAAAAATTAAGTACAGATATCGTCAAATTGAAATTAAAGAAATATCGAATAGAAAATCAAATAAAATTTTTTGTTTGATTAATTAACATTAGGCTCATAAGAAACTACACCTTTATCAAGAAGCAGTATTGCTTCATCTGCCGTATTAGTTATTCCAGGTATGTTAAGTCTCTTGATTTGGCGTAACAAATCGATGATCTGTTTAACATTTCTGACAAAATCACCAGGTGCTATATCTGTTTTTAACAAGATTCTTTTTAAATTAACGTCATTACACCATTGTTTAATAATATTTGCCATTCCAAAGTGCGGAATCTTTATATTTGTAATTTTGCTTCGTTTTTCGATATCAATAATCTCATCAGAAAGTTTTAGAATTTGATTGGCATTATTTTTAATTATTTCATCTACATTTACTGGTATTTCTAGTTCATCTCTTCTTGGGTTATAGACAAATCCACTGAGCAAACAAGAAAGTTGTATTGGACTTAAATTGTTTAAATAATTTCGTCGTAAGGATTCAATAATCAGCAAATCAAACTCGGAATGTATTTGTTTTAAGAATTTACCCCATTTTGTCAATGTCAATTTATCTTCAGTTGTTATTATGTAGTCTAGTTTTGCAAGTAAATCTATGACTTGATCACATTTCTTGCTTAAATTAACATAATCGTTTTCTAAATGCGACTGCAGTGACTTAATGTATTTTTTGTTTCTCTCAATGTTTTCTCCAAATCGTAAATGCTCTTGAATTTGGGGACATCTATGGCACACGTGGTTTTTTAATTTAGCTTTTAGTTCAGTTACATCAACTTCTTCAACAGATTTTTTCGCATAATTTCCAGAAGCAATCCTAATTTTCTTTGAATACTCATCTCTTATGGCTTTTTTGGAGAAATCAATTTCGTCATTAATTTCTAGGTAACCAATAACTCCAACGTTGAAATCGATACTTCGATGATCTATTTTTCTCCCCTCTCCATTATCTAGAAGCGCCCAGAATTCTGACTCTTTTTTCGACTTAAGAGTTTTTGTTATAAGAGCAAATTTACTTTTTCTTAAATTCTTTATCCCCACTAAATTTCCTGGCTCAATTTCAATTCGATTTCTTAGAGATCTTTTTTTCTTAGAGGTTTTACTTTCATTTTTGTGAAAACTATTAATTTGAAGAATAATTTCATAATATTCTCTTATGTCGCCAAGATGACAAGTAAACTCTTTTTGTTTTCTCTCTAATTTCTCATTTTCGTAGTCAATCTGTTCTGTAACATTTTTTGAATCCTTTTTTTGATAAAACTGAGCAAAAGATTTATTTAGCAAGATTTTCGTGTCGGTTAAGTTTCTATGTTCCAAAAGATTAAGAACCATGTTGTATTTTGGCTCAAATGTTGATGTCAATTCAAAAGTTCTAGATGACACTAAGTTAGCGATGAATTTAGGTTCACTATGAGGGTGAAAAGCAATAATTGCTTCTCCATCAACATCTATACCTCTTCTTCCAGCTCTACCTGTTAATTGAGTAAATTCAGCCGGTGACAACATTTCATGAGTTGTTCCATTCCATTTATCCATTCTTTCCAGAACAACTGATTTAGCTGGCATATTTATACCGACAGATAATGTTTCTGTTGCAAAGATAAGTTTGAGCAGTCCTTTTTGGAATAAATATTCAGCTGCTTCTTTCATTTGTGGAATCAAACCTGCATGATGGCTACTAAACCCTCTAATTGCACAATCTATCCATTCATCGACCCGTAAAGCAGACCAATCAGAAGCATCTATATCGTCAAATCTATTTTGTAAGTATTTCTTGATTTCATATCTTTCAGATTCATTTGTTAGTTGAACGTTGCTCTTTCTTATCTGCTCAACTGCTTGATCGCAGCCTTTTCTACTAAAAATAAAGAAAATCGAAGGTAAGAGATCATAATCCTTTATATTTTCAACTATTTCGACTCTTGTTGGTATCTCAGATTTAACGTGTGATCTTGTGAAACTTCTTTTGTAAAGATTCAATACCTTCTTATTGATTTGGCCTTCTTCATTAGAAAAGAGAGGTATTAATGAATTGCTAGTAGCTATTAATTGACTTAAAGGTACTGGTCTTTTTTCTTCGATTACAAATTTACAATCTCCTCTTATTTCATGTAACCAATCTGCAAAATCTTCAACATTACTAACGGTTGCAGATAAAGCAACTATTTTCACATTTTTGTTTAGCAAAATAAGTATTTCCTCCCAAACCACTCCCCTTTCTTTGTCTGCTAAGAAATGAACTTCATCTAAAATTGCCACACCTAATTCCTCAATTTTTTCAGGTGTTTGATAAATCATGTTTCGCAAAACTTCAGTTGTCATAACCACAATTGAGGCATCCTGGTTAATAGCGTTATCTCCAGTCAAAAGTCCAACTTGTTCCACGCCAAATCTTTCTACAAATTCCAAATATTTTTGATTTGATAATGCTTTTAGCGGCGTCGTGTAAAAAGTCCTTTGTCTATTTTTATTTACATGAAATACAGCGAACTCCCCAACAATTGTCTTACCTGATCCCGTTGGCGCTGCCACCACAACAGAATTTCCTTGCAGAAAATAGTCAATCGCTTCTAATTGAAATCGATCCAGTTCAAAAGATAAACCCATTTTGAATTCATTAAGAGTTTCAAGATCTTCATGACTTATACCTTTAAAACTATTTAGTTTTGCAGCAAATTTACTCAAATCGCAAAACCTTCAAGGAATTAGGATCTAATTTTAAAGTGACGGATCCTTCTGGCAATGACTCACCGTCTGCTTGGGCTTGCAAAACACCATCTAATTTTTCAACTTTCAAGGTCTTGATCTCGAATTCTCTGAATTCCTCTCTTGAGTAATGTTTGCGCATCAATAGCAAAAGGAACAAATAAATCAGTTTTAACTTGGTTACTTTATTTACAAGAATCAAATACATTTTTTCATCAAATGGGTTGGCTTTGTTACTTATCATTAAACCCCCTCCAAAGCTTGGAGTATTTGCAACAATAGCTAACGAATAATCGCCTGATTCTTTGATTAAATCACTTTCGATGCTTAAT
>JBJSWT010000198.1:0-1473 GCA_046086025.1 Actinomycetes bacterium
TGCAAAGTTAAAGACATTAATTTAACCCCTTTGCTTCAAGGCTAGGCTAAATATTTTGTAAACAAAAGGTTTCAAAACAAAATCCCATTCACCAACATATTGAACTACTTTTCCACCTGTGCCAATTTTGAAACGAAGTAACCCAAAAAGTGGAGACTTTTCATTCAAAGTAGCAGCGATTCCTCTCATGTCATAAATTTCTGCCCCTGCATCTCTGGCATCTTTCATCATGCGCCATTGAATTGCATTACTTGGTCTTAGATCTCGACCACTTGTTGATGAGGCTCCATAGGTGTACCAAACGTGTGTGCCAACTTTTACCCACAGACAAGCTGCATGGGTTTCATTATTTTGTTTAGCTAAATAAAGTCTTAAAGAGGCTAAATTTAAAGAATTATCATTAATTTCTTTCCACATTTTTTGAAAATAATTAAGTGGACGCGGACTAAATTTATCCCTTTTCGCTGTTTCTAAATAAAGATCATGAAAAGTTTTCAAATCCTCAAAATTAGCTTGCATAACTTCCACTTCACTTTTTTCTGCCTTTTTTATGTTTCTGCGCCATTCTTGGGAAAAATTAGCCAATAAATCTTCATCACTTTTATCTTTTACATCAATAGCAAAGACATATCTTGGTTGAACATCTCCAAAACCTTCATCATCAGTTTCAATTTGTAGTCCACCTAAGTTTCTTAATTTACTTGCAATTTCTAAACCAAAAGGATTTGTTCTATCGGGATCAACATCTTTAAATTTCTTGTAAACATTGTCATTAATAACATTTTTAATGGTTTTGGCATACCAAGTTTTTACATTTACTTGGGGCCCTAATTTGATTGCAAATGCGTGATTTTTTTTAGCAAAATCTTTTAATGGACTTAACCAATCTACTACATTTTTTGCTACCTCACTTGTTAAAACTGGTCCTTCAGGTAAATAAAAAAGCGACCATTTAGTTTTTGGAATATTTCGAATTAAAATTAATCCTGCAATCACTAGTTTTTTATCATCAAACCAGCCTACAATTTTTGAATTCCATCCACTTTTAACATTTGCCCAAGATGGAAGTTGTAAGAATGAAAAAGATGATTGTTTCTTTAAAAATTCATAATATTCATTTTCTGTTATTTCTTTTATAGTAATGACAAGTTAAGAAACCATTTTCTTTAAATATTTAATATCATTTTCAATTCCTTCATCACTGGTTTCAATAATGACATTACATTTAGCTTCTTTTACCACTTTGCCAATTAAATCTTTTGGTAACAGAGAATCATCAAAATTAGCATGCCTATCTCTACTGGAATCAAATTCATCACGGGAACCATTAGCATGAATTAAATCAATACGTTTAGTGATTTTCTTAATATCTTTAACAACTGTTTCTAATTTAATTCCTGCAGCCCAAGCATGACAGGTATCTAAACAAAAACCAATATCGGTGTGATTAACAAAATCCCAAAGATTAGAAAT
>JBJSWT010000199.1:0-2731 GCA_046086025.1 Actinomycetes bacterium
AAATAATGCATAATCTTGAAATACCGTATTTACATTTCTATTAAAGGGAGCAAGATTAGTTACGTCTTGACCATCTAATTCAATAGTTCCAGATGTGGGTAATTCAAAACCTGCAATCATTCTTAAAACTGTGGTTTTACCAGAACCAGAAGGACCAAGTAAAGTTAAAAATTCTTTGTCATACACATCCAAGTTGACATTATCAACTGCTACTACATCACCAAATTTTTTAGAAACATTTCGAAGGCTTACAGCAATGTTGTTTGAAGAATTGGACATTATTTTTGGGCCTTTTAATTGAAGTTTTTGGTTGCTAAAGATGCTAACACGCTTCTTTAGCAACAATAAATAGTGAGAACTTTAAAGCTTTGTAGGTTTTGGACCAAATCTGTTTGGACCAGAATCTCCCACAGTTGCTAGTAGGTAAATGTTTAAAAGGGGCACAATTAAGAACCAACCGGATTTATTTCGATCATGCATTCTCCTTACCCCTACCGCAATGTAAGGAAGGAGTAGAGCTAGAGAAACTATTGTTCCTAAAACATCAGAGATTAAATTACCTAGAAAATTTGCAATATAGAAAAATAGCAGAAAATACCAGAACTCAGCCCTTGATGCTCTTCCTGAAAAAGTTGTGTAATTTTGTAATCCTCTTATAACTGCCTTTTGAATATCAGAAAATATTTGATTCAAGTTAACAATCTCCTTTAAGTATCTACTCGTAATTCTAACCAAAAGGATTACAAAACTTTGACATATCCCTTAAAAAGTTTCAAAATATTAGGCCTTATGGAAAATTTTGAAGAAATAGATTTAAAACAAGCACTTCTCAATATTGAAAATGGTTTACCTCAAAACCCAATATTGTTGAAAAGAAATGGCAAAAATATTGCGGTAGTTATGTCTTTTACTGACTATCAAGGTCTAATTGAAGAGAAGAAGGCTTAAAAGTTGAAGCTTCTTGATAATCTATTTTCTATGCCCTTAAGTGATTCAAGTGATATTCAAAAATTTAACTCAGAAATTTTTAATGATGTTATAAAGAATAACGATGAATTTGTTAATAGTTTTAAATATGAAGATCTAACCGGGGTAGCTAAAAAAGGTATTGCCATAGTTACTTGTATGGATTCAAGAATTTCTCCACTTTCAGTAGTTGGCATGAAAGCAGGAGATGCGAAAATTTTAAGAAACGCAGGTGCTCGTGTCACAGAGGATGTGATTAGAACTTTAGTTTTAGCCACTTATCTTTTAGGAGTTAATCGAATTTTGATAATGCCTCACACAGATTGTCGAATGGCAAGTGGAGCAGAAGCAGAAATTCATAAACAAATAAAGAATGAACATGGAGTAGATACCAGATCTTTAGAATTTAGAACAGTGACAGATCAGAAAAAAGCCTTAATCACAGATGTCTTAAGAATTAGAACTTATCCTTTATTACCAAAAGAAGTAATCGTAAGTGGGGCAATCTATAACGTAAAAACTGGAAAACTTGAACCAGTAGATGCCTAAGAAATTTGAATTTATTTATTTAATCGCTTTCGAGCGATTGATAAGAGCAATATTAACAATTTATTTTGGAATTCAAGGACTAACATATTCAACTAATAGAAGTTTTATTACTGATGAATTTAATATTTTAATAAAAGAATTTTCAATAATAAACCAATCAATATCGAATATTTTATTGCATTCTCAATTTATTAATCTTTTGTATAAATTTATAACTATTCCAAATTGGGAATGGGTCACAATTTTTGTTTTGATTTCAATCTATGGTTTTATTGTCTTACTTGAAGCTATTGGTTTATTTTTAAAAAAACATTGGGGAGTATTACTTACCTTTTGCTCCACAACACTTTGGATACCAATTGAAATATATGAAATAGTAAAAAACTTACAAACATGGAAAGTTGTGCTATTTGTAATTAACCTCATAATCTTGACATATTTGGCAAGAATCGTAGTTTTGAGAAAAAATGTGGTTAAATTAACTTAAATTATGAACCTATCCTTAGCGCTCACCAATTTAACTTCAGTTGCTGTTTTAGTTTTTATTTTAGGATTTTTAGGGGCAAGATTTAAAAGTGATTTAACAATTCCTGAATCAATTTATCAACTAATTTCTATATATTTACTTCTTGGCATTGGGTTAAAAGGTGGTCATGCTTTAAAAGAAGTTTCTTTTTCAGAAATTATAAAACCAAGTATTACCACCTTAATTATTGGAAGCATTATTCCATTCTTAGCTTTTTACTTTTTGAAATTTGTTAAAAATTTAACTGATATTCAAAGAGGATCTATGGCAGCTCATTATGGATCTACGTCATTAGTGACTTTTTCTGCAGCAGTTTTATATTTAGAAAATAATAAAATATTTTTTGAAGGCTATTCCACAGCACTTTTAACCATTATGGAAGTACCAGGATTAGTGGTGGGAATTTATTTAGCAAGTAGAAAATATAAATCAAATGTTTCATGGGGTAAAACTTTCCAAGAAATACTTTTAGGAAAAACTGTTCTACTTTTAGTTGGTGGTCTAGTTGCAGGATTTATCACCACAGAAGATGGATTTAATAGAGTTTCCCCGGTATTTGTTGATTTATTAAATGGAATATTAGTTTTATTCTTACTTCAATTAGGTTATATGGCGGGCTCTCAAATTAATGAAGTTAAAAAAGCAGGATATAAATTAATTTTGTTTTCCATACTTTTCCCAGTATTAGCA
>JBJSWT010000200.1:0-4134 GCA_046086025.1 Actinomycetes bacterium
TGTAAGCCCTGAATCATGTTCTTTAATGTTTTCCCTTGTGAAAGAAGGGTAGTTTTTTTCTTTCAAATAAAGCTCAACTAGATATGCACTGTCCGGCTGTGGATAAGAAATCCAAAATACTTTGCCATCAAACAAATTTTCGTACACGGATTTACTCTTGAAACCTAGAAAATTCATTCTCTTAAACCAATTAGGTGAAAAAGTCTCCCAGTTACCAGTGGTGAAAATTGTTGGTAAACCATTTATTTTTTGCTTTGAATATGGCGAATTTAAATGGTAAGTTTCTGTGCCGACTGGACCAATAAAAATAGCGGTATTATCAAATTCTCTAAGCCATTTATTTTTTAAATTAGCGTCCACTATTTTTGATAAATTCTCAGAATTTTTTAGATTAAAAATAATACCCAACACAATTGTTAATGCAATTGCAGTTGAGAAAAAGTAAATATTTGATACTCCTTTTCTTGGGGATGTATTTTCTGAGCTTAATGTATAAATGGTCAAAAGTAATGGGAACAACAAAAGCGGAACAATTACTCTCTCAGGTGTATGAAGAGTAATTGATATATAGCAAATAATTATTGAAATTAAAAGAACACTAAGAATAGTGATTAAATAGTTATACTTGTTGAATTTAAAGAAAGTAATCATAAAAATTAAAATTATTAAATTTAAAATAATATAATTTTGGTATTTATCAAAGGTTTCAATTGTTTTTTGGAAAATTACATTTTTATCAATATACATTATACCTGTTATGCCTCTATCAGATTTGGTTTCAACAAATGCAGGCTCAAGCCATTCTGAATTAAATTCCTTTGAATCACCAAATGATAAATTCATAAATAAGTGATATTCAGGAATTGTCCATCCTATTTCAGTTCTTAAATCTAATAATTTTTCTTCAGGTAAACGTTGTTGAATTTGATGCCTCATCGAATTCCAGGAGTTGTAAATACTCCATTCATCATTTTTTTGTGCTTGAGTTATTACAAAATTTAAAGCATAAATTAAACAAAAGGTCAATATAGAAAGTAAATAGTTTTTATAATTTATTGTTTTCATATTTATTTCACGTATAATTTTTAAAATTATAAAGATCAAGAAAATAGCAAGGACTGCGTTCCCACTTTCTGGGCGAATTAAATAGCTCAATGAAAACAAGATTGAAATAGCAACTATGATAATTTTCTGATTTTTTAATTCAATTTTATTTGAGATTAAAATCATTAAACTGGTTAAGTTGATGGCAGCACTTGCCATAGAAGACGCTGTATAAGTTGGACTTAGCGTAAACCAGATTACTATTCCACTACTAAATAGTAACCAAATTAAATCTAGATATTTTGATGAATTCCGCTTATTTATTACAGACCCAAGAAAAGATAAACTTAATATGAGAATAATAAGTAAAAATATTGAATAAATAGTTACACCAGGAACTAATATTTGAAAATAATACATAATTAAACTAATAAGTGGTTCGATAAAAATTGATCTTATTTCTGAATTACCTGTGTAGTTACCGTCGATAAAAGATGAAAGTATGTAGTCATCAGTTGTACCATAAATTGGATTACCAAGAATTAATACTAAAAAAACTACAAAAATTAAATAAACAAATCTTAGTGTTAAACTTGCTTTAAAAGAGGTAAAAAAATTATTCATAATCACATTCTGCTATTGAATGTAAATAAACGAGTTGATCTGTAAGCCGGGTTCTGTCCTTATTGCTAAGGGACAATCATCCATCTAGCACTTGAATCACTCCAAGTGTCTTGCGATCTACCTGTGAACTTGAACGAGCAGTCCTCAAACGTCCACACAATTGCAATTACTTGCAATCTCTTGATCTTGCTCCAAAGTGGGGTTTACCTAGCCATCGCAATCACTTGCAATGCTGGTGGTCTCTTACACCACCGTTTCATCCTTACCAAAATTTCTTTTGGCGGTTTACTTTCTGTTGCACTTTCCCTCGGGTCACCCCGGGTGGATGTTATCCACCACTTTGCTCTACGGAGCCCGGACTTTCCTCTATCAAAAGATAGCGATTGCCCGATCAACTCGTTTAATTCTTAATTCTACCCAACATGTATTAGATTGAATAATTATGAGTCAACCGCCTAAATCTTTATGGTGGGATTCTCTATCTAAACCTTTAAAAATTAGAGAATCTATTACTTCAAGTTTGAATTTTGATGTCGCAATTATTGGTGCAGGTTATACAGGACTTTGGTCTGCTTACTACTTAAAACAAAAGGAACCTAATTTAAACATTGGTGTATTTGAAGGATCAGTTGCAGGTTTTGGAGCAAGTGGCAGAAATGGCGGCTGGTGTTCAGCACTATTTCCGGTAGGACTAGACAAATTAGCTAAACAATCAAATCGTGAAACGGCAATTCGCATGCAAAAAACCATGTTTGAAACTGTAAACGAAGTAGGAAGAATTATTGAAAAAGAAAACATTGAAGCTGAATGGCAAAAAGGTGGAAGCTATTCAATTGCTCGCGATGAAATTCAATTAAAACGAGCAAAAGCAGAAGCAAATCATTTTAAAGAGTGGGGATTTAATGACGATGATTTTATATTTCTTAATCAAATAGAAGCAAAAAATAGAATAAATGCTTCGAATATTTTAGGAACAACTTTTACTCCACATTGTGCTTCAATTAATCCAGCCAAATTGGTAAGGCAACTTGCAGAAGTAGTTGAAAAAATGGGTGTAAAAATATTTGAAAATTCTAAAGTTACGAGTTTTTCTAAAAACCAAGTTGTTGTAAATAATCATGAAATAAAAGCTAACTTCATAATCAATGCAACTGAAGCTTATAGATCAGATTTTAAAAAATATAAAAGAGCAAGTATTCCTGTGTATTCTTTAATGATTGCAACAGAGCCTCTGAGTCAAGATATGTGGGATGAAATAGGGCTTAAAAATAGAGAAACTTTTGCAGACTATAGAAACGTAATAATTTATGGCCAAAGAACAAAAGACAATAGATTTGCCTTTGGTGGAAGAGGTGCTCCATATCATTACGGTTCTAAAATAAATCCAGTTTTTGATCAACATGAAAAAACGCATCATGATTTGTTAGAAACTTTAGTTGATATTTTCCCAGTTATAAAAGGAAAAAAAGTTACACATACATGGGGTGGGCCATTAGCGATTGCAAGAGATTGGGCAGCTCATGTGACATTTGATAAAACTTCAAATATTTTAAGTGCTGGAGGCTATGTAGGAGATGGCGTTGGAACTTCAAATCTTGCCGGTAGAACTATTTCAGATTTAATTTTGAATAAAGAAACAGATCTTACAAATCTTCCCTGGGTTCAACATAAATCCAGGAATTGGGAAATTGAACCCTTTAGATGGATTGGCGTTAATTCAACTCTTCAAATGGCAAAAATTGCTGATGTGGTGGAGAAGAAATTTAAAAAAGAAACTTTTGTTACAAAACTATTAAATAAATTAAGAGGTCACTGATTTAAAGCTTTGTCTAAAGCTTCATTTAATAGTGCATCGGCGATTAAATTTTCTTCCCGCGGAATCCACTTGTAAGTGACATTATTTTGAGGAAAAGCATTTTTTGCTTTTTCAACTAAAGTTTTCATACTCTCGTGTTTAATTTTCCAATTACCACTCATTTGTTCTACTACTAATTTACTATCCATAAAAACTTGAATTTCTGCATTTGCGTCTAATTCAAAACATTTTTCTAATGCCCTAATGAGTCCAGAATACTCAGCAAAATTATTAGTTTGCGTGCCAATAAATTTTCCTTCTTGAAATATGATTTCTCTGGTTTCAAAATTTCTTATTAAACATCCATAAGCAGCTGGACCAGGATTTCCTCTCGAGCCACCGTCTGCCTCAATTATGTATTTCAATTTCGCACCAATATACATCTGCAATTTTCGCATCGAACTATTTCAGATGGATCAGTTTTTTTGATTTGTTCAAATTCTGCAGGTGAAATTGTGATTTGGCAGGCTCCACATTTGTTGTTATCTAAAATTCCGGCCCCTGTTCCATGATCTAGTCGTATTTTTTCATAGAGTTTGATTAATTCAGGCTCAAAGTTTACCAGTAAACTACTACGTGACTCTTTAAATTCTGTCAAATCTTTTTGTAAT
>JBJSWT010000201.1:0-5183 GCA_046086025.1 Actinomycetes bacterium
TAGAAGAACTGACAGAGATATAAACGATCGTGAAGTTCTGTATTCAATACTGGATGAAGCTTTAGTGTGTCACGTTGGTTTTACAGATGAAGAAAACCAACCAATAGTTCTTCCCATGGGATTTGCAAGAGTTGAAGATTCAATTCTTCTTCACGGATCAACAGGTTCAAGATTAATGAGAAGAATTGGATCTGGAAGTCCAATTTGTGTTGAGGTTACTTTATTTGATGGATTAGTACTTGCGAAAAGTTCTTTTGAATCCAGTATGAATTATCGTAGCGCTGTTGTTTTTGGTAAAGGTGAAATAATTGAAGATGAAAGAAAAGATTTCTATTTAAATAAATTAACTGACAAATTAGCACCAAATAGAAGTTCAGAAATAAGAAGTTCAACTAAAAAAGAACTTGCTGCAACACTTTTAGTTTCTGTTCCCTTGGTTGAGACGTCAGTAAAAATTAGAACTGGTCCTCCAAAAGAAGCAGAAAGTGATTTAAAATCAGAAATATGGTCAGGTGTTATTCCATTCAAATTAATTGCTGAATCACCGATTGCAGGAGATGAGTTTTCAAAAAATTCAAAAAATCCTGAAAGCGTTGAAAAAATCCTAAAAAATTACAACTGAGATCTAACGCTCCAAAGTTCAGGCAATGCTGGTTTAAAAAGTGTTGCGGCAAGATATTTTGCACCACTTGAACCACCAGTTCCTATTTTTGAACCAATAGTTCTTTCCACCATTTTCACATGTCTATATCGCCATTCTTGTTGACCTTCATCAATATCAACTAACTTTTCAAGTAATAAAGAAGCTTCTGGATCATTTCTATATGTGTGCAATAGTGCATCTTCCACATCTTTACTTGGCTCATATTGCTTTGCATGATCTCTATTCAAAATATTATTAGGAATAGAAATTCCTCTTTGACTAAGAAAATTAAGAACTACATCCCAAAGACTTTTATTTCTCATATAATTTGAAATATTCTTATACTCAATTGAATTAGGATCAAAATGAGAAATCATATTCTCATCTCTTCTTCCTAAAATCGCCTCAACTTGTCTAAATTGTGCGGATTGAAAACCACTGCTGGACTCTAAAAACCCTCTAAAGGAATTAAATTGCAATGGTGTCATTGTTTCCAAAATATCAATTTGGGCGACCAAGATTTTATAAATTGTTCTAATTCGCCCTAATACCGCTAAAGATTCAAATAATTTATTTTCATCAAGTAGTTTCATAGATTGATTGAATTCGTGAATCAATTGCTTAAACCAGAGTTCATATGTTTGATGAATTACGATAAAAAGCATCTCATCGTGTTCTGGGCCTTTTGAAACTGGTTTTTGCAAGTCCAGCAGTTCGTTGACTTTTAAGTAAGAGGAATAGGTTAAAGCCGCTTGATACTTGGAATCGGTCATGGACTTAAGCCTAGTAACGGCATAACATTTTGACCATGATCACTAAAGACTACGTTCAAATTTTAGATAAAAAAGATCCTTTAAATAAATATGTGCACCAATTTGTACGCACAGATGAGGATTTGTGCTATCTAGATGGAAATAGCTTAGGTCGACTTCCCAAAAAAACAGTTGAAGTAATAAACAATTTTTTACTTAATGAATGGGGTAAAGAATTAGTCTCTGGTTGGAACACTTGGATTGATGAAGCTCAAAGAGTTGGCGATTTGTTAGGAGAATCTGCACTGGGGGCAAGTAAAGGACAAATTCTTGCAACCGATACGACAAGTATTAATTTTTACAGAGCATGTATTGCAGCAATAAAGTTAAATCCTGGGAAAAAAACAATCATTGCAGATGAGGCAAATTTTCCTACTGATCGATACATCATTCAAGAAATTGCAAAAGAATTAAATTTAAATTTGGTAACTATAAAAAATGATATAGATCTTGATCAAAATGGAAAATATAATAATGAAAATGAATTAATAACTCCAGATATTCTAAAAAAATATTTAACTAAAGATGTTTGTCTCGTTACATTATCTGTTGTGCAATATCGTTCTGGTGCACTGAACAATGTTAAACAATTAACAGAATTAATACATGCAAATAATTCAATAGTTGTTTGGGATGCATCACATGCTATAGGTGTTGTTGATTTAAATTTTGATGAAGACAATGTAGATTTTGCGATTGGTTGTACCTATAAATATGGAAATTCTGGTCCTGGATCTCCAGCTTGGATTTATATAAATAAAAAAATTCAAGATAAAGCTAATCTGCCAATTAATGGTTGGTTTGCGCAAAAAGATCAATTTTTAATGGGTTCTAAGTTTCACCAAGCAGAAGGTATGCGAGGTTTTCAAATAGCAAGCCCTTCAATTCTTGGACTTCGTTGTGTTAAAACTTCATTTGAAATGATAAAGGAAGCTTCTATTAAAGAGATTTCCAAAAAAGCTGAAATTGGAACAGAGATGATGATAAGCATGTTTGATGAATTACTTGCTCCACTTGGTTTTGAATTGACAACTCCAAGAGACAAAAATTCTCGTGGAGGGCACATTTCTATTTTCCACAAAGACGCAGATAAAATTGCACGAGGTTTAAGAATTGAAAAAAATGTTATTCCTGATTATCGAGTCCCAAATTGCATAAGATTAGCGATTTCGCCACTAACGAATACTTATCAAGAAATTTTTGAGGGATTTTTAAGAATTCATGATTATGTAAAGAGTGGAAATTACAAAAACCTTGGAAACCCCGAGAGTGAAGTTACCTGATTTGAAAAAATTTAGAAACCAATCCCCTATAATTAAAACAATCTTGAGAGGAAAGAATGAACTTTAAATATATAAAAACACTTTTAGCCACTGGCTTATTAATTATTTCTACATCCGTTACTGCTCAAGCTGACACAAATGCAAATCCAAGTAATAAAAATGTTAAAGCTTTATTCACAGCTATGGCTTCAAGTGATCCAGACAAATTAGCTATTGCGCAAAAATTTGTTGAACAAAATTCATCTGCCGATCTTGCTTTGACTATGCTCCAAAATAGTTTGAGTGCAGATAAATATTGGAGGAGTTTAAAACCTTGGAGTGTCCAATCAACAGGAACTGCAGTTTCTAATCCTGCAAAGGGATCAGTTAAATTTAATAAATCAAACATTATTTTTAAATCACCAGTGATTGCTTTTAATGGTTCATATTCAAAATTTAAATTAAATTCAAAAGGTTTAATTAAGTCTTGGTCGATTGCCTCAAACTCTAAAACAAGCTCACTTGATTTAAATGGTTTAATCTTTAACTTAAGTTCAAAATACGATGACAGAGGCATTGAAGTAAGCGATGGTATTGCATATCAATCAGTAAATGGAAATACTTACATTCAATTAAAAGTTAAAAATAATTCAGGATCTCCAAAATCTATGTACTTTACTGGTGGAATTTATAGAACTGCTGATGGTAAAAAAATTAATGCCACAACTTTGCCTGGTGGATGCTTTGCTCATGACCAAATTGTTTATATAGATGCAAATTTAACTGGTAAAGCAAACATTGTTAAAAAGACGGAAAGTGTATTGGAATTACCTTTAAATTCCAATTGCGATGCGCCTTGGTTTGAAACAAGAGCTGAAGTAAGAGTATTGGCAAACTAGAAATTAAATTCCGTTACCAATATATTTAAAACCACTTTTTTCCCATTTAGATTTATCAAGAAGATTTCTAGTATCAATTATGTTTTTATTTTTAACTAATTTAGATATCATTTCTGGTTCAATGCTTTGAAAATATGGCCACTCAGTAAGTAAAATAATTACATCTGCGTCTTCAACACTTTGAATAATTTCGCTACAAATTGTAAAACCTTTTAATTCTAAATTTTTAACTACAGGATCAAATGCACTAACTTTTGCTTTTTCTTTAATTAATAATTCAATAACTGAAATTGCCGGAGAAAATCTTGTATCATCAGTATTTGATTTGAAGCTTAATCCCCAAGTTGCTATTTTTTTGTTACTTAAATCATTTCCTAACAATCTTTTAACTTTTTCTACTACCCTTAAATGTGCTTTTGCATTACTTTCTAGAGCAGCATTCAATAATTCAATTGGTTGATCCAATAATTCGGCGGAAGTTTTAAGCTCACTTACATCTTTAGGAAAACACATTCCACCCCAGCCAGGACCTGGCTTTAAAAAGTGATTTCCGATTCTCTTATCTTTACCCATAGCATCTAGGACTTGGATTACATTTCCTCCAATTTTTTCAGCATAAGCTGCTAATTCGTTCACAAAGGAAAGTCTTACGGCAAGATAAGAGTTTGAGGCATATTTTATTAATTCAGCTGAGGTATTGTCAGTAAAAATAATTTCTGATTTTATATTTTTATATAAGTCTGCAACTTTTAGTGCAACTTCTTTTGATTTAGAACCAATAACTATGCGATCTGGATTTAGAAAATCCTCTAAAGCCACTCCTTCTCTCAAGAATTCAGGATTTGAGACTACTTCGCAATCTTTTTTTGTTATTAACTTACTTATTTTTTCATGAGTTTTAATTGGAACTGTGGACTTAATTACAATTATTGTTTCTTCTCTAATTACATTATTTAATTCCTTTGATACTTCTAGTACTGTCGAGATATCTGCTGAACCATCTTCAAGTTGAGGTGTAGGTAGACACAAAAATATAAAATCACATTCTTTAACATTTACTAAATCACTTTCAAAACTTAATTTACTGCTTTGTAAATTCTTGCTTAAAAATTTATCTAAATCTTTTTCAAAAATTGGTGATTGAGCTAATTTTAATTTTTCAATTTTTTTTGTATCGTTATCTATTCCAATAACTTGATGTCCTAGTTGCGCAAGTCCCACAGCTGTGGTTAAACCAACGTAACCAACTCCGATGACAGCTATTTTTGACATGGATTTAACCTACTTCATTAAAGATATAAACCAGCAGATTCTTCTCCCGAATCATTTGTTGCCACAGCATGAATGTCTCGTTCTCGAAGCAAAATGTAGTCCTGGCCTTGAAGTTCAACCTCATATCTTTCATCAGGTTCAAACATCACTCGGTCATTAACATTTAGATTTCTAACGTTTGGTCCAGTTGCCACAACTCTTGCCCAAACTAATCTTTTTGCAACTTGAGCAGTAGCTGGAATTACTATTCCTCCGCTACTTTTTCTTTCACCATCAGTTGCGTCAATATGTACAA